>DBFVGT010000154.1:0-23442 GCA_048524725.1 Collinsella sp.
CTCGGGCAAGACCCGCGTGGGCGAGCAGATTGCCCTGCTCACGGGGCGAGAGCACATCGACCTGGACCGCGCCCTCGAGGAGCGCCTGGGCATGCCCTGCGCCGACTTTATCGTCGAGCGCGGCGAGGCGGCCTTCCGCGAGCAGGAGACGGCGGCGCTGGCCGGCATCTCCAAGCGCAGCGGCCTGGTGCTTTCCACGGGCGGCGGCGTGGTCACGCGCGACGAGAACTACCCGCTTCTGCACCAGAACAGCCAGATCGTGATGCTCAACCGTAAGCTCGACGAACTCGCCCACAAGGGTCGCCCCATCACCGCCCGCGATGGCATCGACAAGCTGGCCGAACAGCGCATGCCGCGCTACCGCGCCTGGGCCGACTACATCATCGACTCACGCGACTGCGCCGCCAACACCGCCCAAGCCTTCCTCGACACCCTCCCATCCGCCCTCTAATCAAAACCACCACAAAGGGGACAGGCACTTTTGTGGTGGTTTTCCAATCGCAAAGGAAGCAACCATGAAAGCACTCGTCATCAACGGCCCCAACCTCAACATGCTCGGCATTCGCGAGCCGGGCATCTATGGCAGCGAAAACTACGACCACCTGGTCCAGATTTGCCAGGAGGCAGGCGCCACGCAGGGCTTTGACGAGGTCGAGGTCTTCCAGTCCAACCATGAGGGCTGCATCGTCGACAAGATTCAGGAGGCTTACGGCAAGGTCGACGGCATCGTCATCAACCCGGCCGCCTACACGCACACGAGCGTCGCGATCCTCGACGCACTCAAGGCCGTCGCCATCCCGGCTGTGGAGGTACACATTAGCGCCGTCGAGACCCGCGAGGACTTCCGCCAGGTGAGCTACGCCCGCCTGGCCTGCTTCGCCACCATCACCGGCGAAGGCCTCCAAGGCTACGCCCACGCGCTGGAGCTGCTGAAAGAGCATCTCGAAAAGTAGCGTCGCGGATCCATTTATTAGCAACGATTCACACGAACAGAACTCCAGCGCCGGCAGCAGCACCTCGTTGCTGCCGGCATTTTATTACTGGCATATAATCGTTGCAGTCACACTACGTCTGGAGACCCACATGCTGAGCATTCACCTGGGGGATTACCCCGGTTCCATCTACGATACCGAAACCTATTTTAGGAACTCATACTTAGACTCATGGTTCGAAGACCCTATGGCCGCACAGATTATTAAAAGCGTGGACGGTTCAGAGCTCATCGGCCCCCACAACATCATCAGCAAACAGCTCGGTTCGATTACGCCCCTCGAGCTTTCCGGCGGCGTTAAGACGCTGCTGCTGGTGCGCAATCTACCAAACATGGTGTTTAATGCATCCACTTGCGGAGATAACTGCGCCCGCTGGCTGCTCAAAATTGGCAAAGAGCAGGATGTGCTGGTAACCCTTTACCACATCATGAAATTCCCCTGGAAGCATTTTGAGATTCGCATTAATAACGATGGTCGCATCGTTAGAAACATGCAGGAGTTTGTCGGCGCCACGAATGACTTTTTGGATGTTGATGAGTAATGAAGGGGACACACACCGTTGTCGTGGAGCGCGCAAAAGTCAAATACACGCTCACCTTTAAACGCAATATTTCCTTCATCCGCGGCAATAGCGGCACGGGCAAAACGACACTCATCTCTATGATTCGCGACTACAACGATCGTGGGCCGGAGAGCGGCGTCACGCTCAGTTGTGACGTTCCCTGTGAAACGCTATCTGGCAGGCGTTGGGAACGCGAGCTTTCGATTATCGAGAACGCAATAATCATTTTGGATGAGGGTAACGAATTTATCTACTCAAAGGACTTCGCCAAAGCCGTAAACGGCTCGTCCAACTATTTTGTTCTGATATCTCGTCGCGATGCCAACGAGCTCCCCTACAGCGTTGATGAGATCCTGAAGTTAGTCAACACGACAAGTAAAACAATCAATGGCCGCAAGAGCGACAGGCGCTTCTACTCGGTGACCAAACCGCTATATGACCACACAGCAAGTATGCTGTATCAGGATCTAAATGTTGGATTCGAGGTACCCGACGCCGTAGTTGTCGAGGATAGCAAATCTGGCTATCAATTCTACGACGCTCTTTGCAACCGGCTCGGGATCCCCTGCTATACCGCCACCGGCGTAGCAAATCTAAAGCGGACAATTCACGAATGCCCCGAGCAAAACGTTCTTGCCATTGGAGACGGCGCAGCATTTGGTCCCTACATCGAAAAGGTGATCGGACAGCGCGTTTACAAGAACGTTCGCTTGTTCCTCCCGGAATCGTTCGAGTGGACACTCCTGCGCTCCGAGCTCATACCCAGCAGCGACATTCCCAAGATCCTCGAGGACCCCTCAAGCTATATCGAAAGTCGCGATTATTTAAGCTGGGAGCGGTTCTTCACCGATGTGCTGGTCAAATACTCAGCAGACACTCGCTACGCTTACAAAAAGGCACGACTCAACGAGCAGTACCTAAAGCCGCAGGCAATGAATGCCGTATCGAAAGTCTTACCGGAGTGTTTGAAGACGAATTAGCAGATTCTTTAAATCATCTAGAAACCGGGGCTATGCACATGAGCTGAAGCTGCTGAAAGAAAGCCTACAACACGCCTGGTACACTAATCCTTGGAACAGAATTATCAGGTTTATTTGTCCCAAATCTTAAGTAACTGTTTGATTACATACAAAGGAGTTCATCCATGTCCCAGTACGATTACCTCGTCGTCGGCGCCGGCCTCTCTGGCGCCGTCTTTGCCAATGCCGCCAGGCGCGCCGGCAAGTCGGTCCTGGTCATCGACCGCCGCGGCCACATCGCCGGCAACATCTACACAGAGGACGTCGAGGGCATCCAGGTCCACCGCTACGGCGCGCACATCTTCCACACCTCCATGAAGGACGTCTGGGGCTACGTCAACCGCTTCGCCGAGTTCAACAACTACGTCAACTCGCCGGTAGCCAACTTCCACGGCAACATGTACAACATGCCCTTCAACATGAACACCTTCGCCAAGATGTGGCCGGGCGTCGTCACGCCGGCAGACGCCCGCGCCAAGATCGCCGAGCAGATGGCCGCCGAGAACATCGGCGAGCCGCAGAACCTCGAGGAGCAGGCGCTGTCGCTCGTCGGCCGCGACATCTTCGAGACGCTCGTGAAGGGCTACACCGAGAAGCAGTGGGGCCGCGACTGCCGCGACCTGCCCGCGAGCATCATCAAGCGCCTCCCCTGCCGCTTTACCTACGACAACAACTACTTCAACGACCGCTACCAGGGCATCCCCATGGGCGGCTACACCATGATGGTCGCCAACATGCTCGAGGGCGTCGAGGTGCGCTGCGGCGTGGAGTACAAGGAGCTGATCGCCGCCGAGCCCGATATCGCCGCCAAGACGATCTACTGCGGCCCCATCGACGCGTTCTACGACTTCAAGCTAGGCACGCTCGAGTACCGCAGCCTGCGCTTCGAGACCGAGACGCTCGACGAGCAGGACCACCAGGGCGTGGCCGTGGTCAACTACACCGAGCGCGAAATCCCCTACACGCGCATCATCGAGCACAAGCACTTTGAGTTCGGCACGCAGGACAAGACCGTCATCACGCGCGAGTACCCGGCCGACTGGAAGCCCGGCGACGAGCCCTACTACCCCATCAACGACGCCAAGAACGAAGCCCTCTACAAGCAGTACGAGGAGCTGGCGGCGCAGGAAGGCGACGTGATCTTTGCCGGTCGCCTGGGCGGCTACAAGTACTATGACATGGACAAGGCCATCGCCGCCGCCTTCGAGCTCGTCCGCAACGAGCTGGGCGTGGAGCCCACGGAGGCGTAAACAAGGCGGTCATAAACAAACAAGCAGGAAGCCCGGCACAGTTCATTGCTGTGCCGGGCCTATTTATGGAGCGATCGAACGCACCATTTCCATTTGAGAAAATAGGCTGCAAGTCATCCCCGTGTCTTTTAGCCCATTTTTAGACTATACCACGCCCATGTGACGCTAAAAGCAAAGACCCGGCATTATTACCGGGTCTTCTAAAACTCTCTGGTGCTCCATGGCGGATTCGAACCGTCGACCTTGGGATTAGAAGTCCCCTGCTCTATCCAACTGAGCTAATGGAGCAAATAACCGCACGCCAAGCAAGCGCGAGCCCGCCAAGCGCAAATAAGTATAACCTACTTGAACTGTTCGCGGTATGTCTTGCATACCTCATCGACCGGGCCGTCCATACGAAGGTCGCCCTTCTCAATCCAAACGCACGCTGGCAGATGCGCTCAACCTGCTCCATGGAATGCGACACGAACAAAACCGTCACGTCACCGCTCTGGATAAAGTGCTGAATACGGGCCTCGCACTTTTGCTGGAAGAACACGTCGCCGACGGAAAGCATCTCATCGACGATCAGGATATCGGGCTCGGTAATGGTGGCGATTGCAAAAGCAATGCGCGCAACCATACCCGAAGAGAAGTTCTTGAGCGGCATGTCGACAAAGTTCTGCAGCTCAACGAACTCGATAATGCCATCAAAGTCGGCATCGATAAATTCCTTGGTATAGCCGACTAGCGCAACGTTCAAATAAATTTTCTCGCATGCCGTCAGCTCGGGATCAAAGCCAGCTCCAAGCTCAATCAGAGGTGCAATGTTGCCATGAACCTTAACGCTGCCCTCGCTAGGCTCGAGCACACCAGCGATAATCTTGAGCATCGTGGACTTGCCGGAACCATTAGTACCGACCAAGCCCACGACCTCACCGCGGTGAATATCAAACGAGATGTGCTTAAGCGCCCTAAACTCCTCAAAGAACAACTCATGCTTAGCGAGCTTAATAAAACATTCTTTGAGGCTGGTCAGCGAGTCAGACGCCATGTTAAAGATCATGGTGGTGGCGTCGACCTCGACAGCCAGGGGCTGCTCGTTGTAATCAACAACAGATTCAGTCATCACAGCATTCCTTTAGATGCAGAAGAAGAATTTGCGCTCGGACTTGTGGAAGACGGCTACATCTCAGGATGCCAGGGCCAAACGGCTATACTTTCTACGATTGAATATCAAAGGAGCATTGAGTGAATTCTGAATCTATTGCCGTCATTATCCCCTGCTACAACGAAGCCCTCACGATCGGCAAAGTCATTGACGACTTTCACCGCGAGCTTCCGCAGGCGACGGTCTACGTATATGACAACAACTCGTCGGACGACACCTCACACATCGCGGAAGAGCACGGCGCCACGGTGCGTTTTGAGCCGCGCCAGGGAAAAGGCAATGTCTGCCGTCAAATGTTCCGCGATATCGATGCCGATTGCTACCTCATGGTCGACGGCGACGACACCTACCCCGCCGAAGCGGCAAAAGCCCTCTGCGAGCCCATTCTTAATGGTACAGCCGATATGACCGTCGGCGATCGCCTGTCCAACGGCACCTACGCCGAGGAAAACAAGCGCGCCTTCCACGGCTTTGGCAACAATCTGGTTCGCGCCATGATCAAATGGATCTACGGATACAGCTTCGATGACGTCATGACGGGCTATCGCGCCATGAGCCGCCCCTTTGTCAAAACGTTCCCCGTGCTTTCCGAGGGCTTTCAGATCGAAACGGAGCTCTCCATCCATGCCGTCGACCACCGCTGGCGCATCAAAGATGTGCCTATTGAGTACCGCGACCGCCCCGAAGGATCCGAGTCTAAGCTCAATACCGTCAGTGACGGCATCAAGGTTGTCGCCATGATTGGAACGCTGTTCAAGGACTACCGCCCGCTCAAATTCTTCAGCCTCGTTGCGCTCCTGTTTGCAATAATCGGTCTTGCCCTGGGCATTCCCATCATTGTCGAGTATTTCCAGACCGGTCTTGTTCCGCGCTTCCCAACCGCCCTGCTCGCCGCATCGTTTATGTTCCTGTGTGGCTTAAGTCTCGCGACTGGTTTTATCCTCGACTCCGTGGCAAAGGTCGAAAAAAAGCAGTGGGAAGTCAATGTGTATAGCAAATACGCCTTCGGTGACTATCGCAACGACAACCCGAACGCAAGGTAAACCGCCATACCACGCATTTCCATCGTCGTGCCGTGCTACAACGAGTAGGCGCAGACGGCGCTTGGTACGAGCTCGACAACACCGAAAGCCTCTACGCCGCCACGATGGACAAGTGGCGCCGCACGCAATACCTGGAGTTCGCCGAGTGCGTCTCATAACAAGTACTCCGGATGTGACCCAGAATGGCGGAAAGGCAAAGCCGCAACCGCCATTCTGGGTCACATCGAGGCGGCACATAACGATGTGTAGCCCGCTCGAGACCACAATCTGCACGGCCTCAGGGTCGTCCCATATGTTGAACTCGGCGTACACGGTCGCGTTTCCGCCAACCGTGGTGCCGCCCATGAGGACGATGCGGTCGATACGATCGGCGCGCCCCGAGTACGTACGTGGGAACAGCGTGATGTTCGTCAAGGGACCGGTTGGAACGAGCGTCATCTTGGTATCGTCGGGCAACCCGGAAATAGAGCGGGCCATCTCCACGATTGCCGGCTCATCGGACAGCTTGCGGTCGGTCGCCCCCTCAAGCACGGCCTCGCCCAACCCCGACACACTATGCACTCTCCTATCAGTCCGAGTATAGGACGAGCACGCCTCACGGGGGCAATCTACTTCGTGCGCTCGGAGATCAGGCCTCGAATGAGGTCGACGGTAGCCTCATAGGAATGCGGGCGGTCGAACTGTGCCGCCGCGAGCTCGCGCGCCGCGCGACCCATGCACGCGCGTCCCGCCTCGTCCTCGACAAGCTCGCAGATCACCCTGGCGAGCCCCTCGGCGTCACCCGGCACAACATTCACGCCAAAGCCGTCACGCACGACCTTCTCGCGAAACTCAACGTTCATGGACGTGTTAATCATGGGGCGTCCCGAGGCCAGGTAATCGCCTATCTTGGTGGGCACACTCTGGGGCGCGTTCGCCACCAGCGAGTTGACCACCATGTCGGACGCCTTGAGCCAAGCCGCCATGACACGGTACGGCATGTAGCCCAAAAGCTCAGCAGGCGCCCCGGTTCGCTCAACCGCCGCCTCGACAGATGCGCGTTCGGGGCCATCGCCAAGAATCTTGAGCCTGAGCTCGGGATGCGCCTTGGCAGCTATCGCCACAGCCTCGACGAGCGTCTCCAAGTCGTATAGTGCCGAGATATTACCCGCGTAGGCAACCCAGACCTCCCCCTCGGGCTTTTCCATGGAGCCGGCGTTCTCAGCGGCGCCCGCGTCGAACTCCTCTAGGTCGTTACCCACGTACACCACGAGCTTGGGGATATCCTCGGCGCGGTCGCGGAAAGGGCGCGCGGCGTACTCGTCGGACGTACCCACCACGGCGTCCGCCAACGCGTACGCGCGACGAGCTTGGCGCTCGAACGGAGCGAAGGCTATGTCGGATAGCATCGGAACGTCGAGCGCGATACGGAAGGCCTCGGGCCACAAGTCGTTCACGTCGACCACGAAGGGGATGCCATAGCGTTTCGCGGACCGTCCCACGGCGAGCGTCACATCGTTGGGCGGAATCTGGCAGTAGATAAGGTCGTAGTCGTGGTCCGCATCGAAGTACGCCATCACATGCTTGGCCATCACATGGTGCGCCCAGATGCGCTGGGGGCACATGTTGGCGGGATAGCTCGGCTCGGCAATGAACTTCACGTTGAACGCGTGCATGCTCGTGTCGAACGTCGCCAAATCACGCTGGCGCTTCTCCCAGTGCTGGAAGCCGCTCGTGATGAAGTCGACATCGAAGCCGCGCTCCACCAGAAGCGTCGCGAGGAACGTGTAGCGCGTGGCACCCTTGACCTCATGGCCAAGCTTGGCGTCGGCGCTGAATATAGCTATGCGATGTTTGCGGCTCATGGATCATCCCTTGGTAGCGTGCTAGTGACGGCGCTTGGAGACCAAGCGCTTGATGGAGTTGTACGAGAAGCTCAAGCGGTTGAGGAGCGTGGCCATACGGTATCGCTGCTCGCCGCGCGCCCACTGGTCTATGTCCGCACGCCTCAGCTCGCGTCGAAACGCCTTGGCGCGCGCACGCCCACGGCCGCGATCCTCATCGAACAGCAACGCGATGTTGTAGTGCGTGTCCACGATGAGGTGGACCTTCTCACGCACGTAGTAGACGGACTCATCCGAAAGCTTCTCCCCGCTCGCGGCGCATACCTCGCCATGCTCGCAGCGCTCAAGGTAGTCCAGGAGCTCCATGACCACGCGGTCGTGATCGTCCCAGCGGCGCACGTAGTTCGCCTGGCTCACGGACTGGTTCTCGTTGCCCACCAGGTACTGGTACACCTCGATATCGAGGTAGCAGATGGTAGAGGCGGGTACGCTTGCCTTGACCACGTACTCATAGTCCTCGTAGAAGGTGTGCTCGAGCAGGCTGATGCCGATACCGCGTAGGTAGTCCGTACGCGCGGTGAGCGTGTGGATCATGATCTGGAACACGGTGTCGCCGTTGGTGAGAACGCTGGAGAAGTCGAGCGCACGACCCGTGACAACGCCCTTGGCGAGCGGGAACGGACGCTCCTCGCCAGAAGTCATGTCAATCTCGCGCTTCTTGTCTACCACAAGGTCGCAATCGAGGTCGGCAAGACGCTCGAGTAGCTCGGCCATACCGTCCGTGTTCACCCAGTCGTCGCCGTCCACCACGCGGAAATAGCGCCCGCGTGCCTCGGCCAGGCCGGCGTTCACGGCCGAGCCGTGGCCTCCGTTCTTCTTGGAGATGACACGGATCACGCCATGGCTGCGCGCGGCGAACTCCTCCGCAAGCGCACGGGTGCCGTCGGTAGAGCCATCGTCCACCACGACGACCTCGAGCTTGCCCACGAATCGCGGGTCGAGGTAGGACTCAAGACCTCGCGCGAGGTAGCTCTCGACGTTGTAAGCAGGGACAGCGACGGTAAGCTGCAGCGCGCTTCCGCCCCGACTCTCAACAGCACTCATGCATACACCCCTCTCGCGGCTGACAGACCGCGCGGCATCCTATCCAACCGTCTTCGCGCACGCGTATGCGCGCGAAGACCTTCCCCGCACCACATGCACGCAGCGACCCGCGGCGAGCATGAGGTGCGGATTGCCCCTGGCGAGCAGGGCATGGAGTGCGCGCGAGACGCATCCCGACCTCGCCGGAGCCTCGACGATGAGTTCACGATACAGAGGGTCTGCCGTGAGCTCGGCGCAAAACGCACGGCGGGCCGCCGCGTCCATGCCCGCCCGCTCGTCGAACGTGCGCTCGATGGCGCTCAGCACGTACCGCGCAAACCTAAAGCCCAAGCGCGAACGAGCGTCGGTACTGTCCAGGCCCCAACCGCGCAGCAGCTCGAACAACTCCGCCACGCGCCTGCGGTGCACCTCGTAATAGCGCGGCACGAATTTGTTCGTAAGGTTTACATTCTCGCGTTTCTGATAGCGATAAAGCGGACGACATATCACGGCGGCCGAACCCACACGACGCGCAACCTCGATATTGAAGCAGACGTCCTCGATGAGCGGTACATCCTCGAACGAGAGGCCATCGAGCACCTCTCGGCGGTAGACCTTGTTCCAAGCGTACCCGAAGAGCGTGAGCTCCTCGAGGTCGAGAATGCTCGAGCGGTATTCGTCGCGATCCAGCAGAAACGCGCTTCGCCCCGCGGCAAGCTCGATAGCCGCAGGAGAATCCGCTGCAACGACGTGACACGTGGGGGCATCGAGGCCATCCGTGCTGAAGACTGCGCCGTCAAGCGCCGGCACAAGCTCTCGCGTACCCGTAACGGCCCCGTTGTCAGCGCGGTATTCCTCGCGACAACCAAGCACGACGACATCGCACGGGGTATTCGGGCGAAGCGGAAAGCTCGCAGGATCGACGACGCCTCCCATAGGAACACCAGCACCCATGGCTATGGCCGCGCGACACTCCTCGAGAAGCTCGGGGTCGTACGTGTCGTCTGGGTCGGGCATCCATACGTAAGAGCCGCGCGCCGCCGCGATGCCGGTATTGCGCGCGCCGGACAGGCCTTGGTTCTCCTTGTGGCGCACAAGACGAATACGCGCGTCTTGTGCAGCGGCCGCCTCCACGATCCTAGCCACGTTATCGGGAGAGGCGTCGTCAACGCAGATGAGCTCCCAGTCCGCACACGTTTGAGCACGGACGCACGCTATGGCATCGGGCAGGTAAGCCGCCACGCCATAGCAGGGCATGATAATGGAAAAGAAGGGGCGGCGCTCGCTCGCGGCCGCCTCGTCGCACGCACCGGACATATTAGTCGAACTGCGCCTTGTAAGCCGCGCAGACCTCGTCCACTGGGCCGATCATGCGCTCGTGGCCCTTCTCGATCCACACAGCGGAGGTGCAGATGCGCTCCACCTGCCCGATAGAATGGCTCACGAACAGCACAGTCACGTTACCGGAATCTATGAAGCTCTGGATGCGGCGCTCGCACTTCTCCTGGAAAAACACGTCGCCCACGGAGAGCGTCTCATCGACAATGAGTATGTCGGGCTCCACCACGGTGGCGATGGCGAACGCGATACGCGCGACCATACCAGATGAGTAGTTCTTCATAGGCATGTCGAGAAAGTCGCGCAGCTCGGCGAAGTCCACGATCTCGTTCAGGTGCTCCTCCATGAACTGCTTGGAGTAACCCAAAAGCGCACCGTTGAGGAAGATGTTCTCACGCGCCGTGAGCTCAAGATCGAAACCAGCGCCCAGCTCGATGAGGGGCGCGATGTTGCCACGAACCGTCACGGTGCCCTTCGTGGGTTCGAGCACGCCGGCGATAATCTTGAGCATGGTGGACTTACCGGAACCGTTGGTTCCCACCAGGCCGATGACCTCGCCCTTCTTAACCTTGAAGCTCACGTGCTCCAGAGCATGGAATTCCTTGAAGAACAACTCGTGGCGCACGAGCTTGATGAAGTACTCCTTGAGGGAGTTGAGCTGCTCGCTGGCCATGTTGAAGACCATCGTGACATCGTCGACCTCGATGGCGTATTCGGTGTTGGTAGCGTCTGCCATGGTGCCGCCTTAGACGTAGAGAATGAACTTGTGCTCGGTCTTCTTGAACACGAAGATACCGATGATGAGCGCGATGATGGCCCACGCGATGCACATGAGGAGCACCGTGGGCGTGGGGTTCTGCTGCCACAGGAAGATGTCACGCATGAACTCGAGGTAGTTGTACATGGGGTTAATCTTCACCAGCATGATGATCCAGTGCGGGGCGCCCTTGTCGATAAGCAAGGAGAGGTCCCAGAAGATGGGCGTGAGGTAGGTCCACGCGATGATGACGACGCTCCACAGATGGATGATGTCGCGGAAGAAGACGGAGAGCGCGCCGATGGCCATGCCCACGCCGATGCAAAAGAGCATCAGCAAGAACAGGCACAGGGGCAGCCAGATGAAGTGCCACGTGGGCATAACCTGAAAGAACAGCATGACGATAGCCACGGCGATGAGCGAGAAAGCGAAGTTTACGAGCGCGAACAAGACCTTCTGCACCGGGAAGATGTACCGGTTGACCTTTACCTTCTTGAGCAGGGGCGCGGCGTTGATGATACTCGTAAGTGCCGCGTTGGTGGAGTCGCTCATGAGCGAGAACGTGACGTTGCCCACGATGAGGTAGAGCGGGAAGTTAGGGACGTTGCTGCCAAACATGTAAGAAAACACGATGGACATGACGATCATCATGAGCAACGGGTTGAGAACGCTCCACAACACGCCGAGGAAACTACGGCGGTATTTGAGCTTGAAGTCCTTGGTGACGAGCTGCTCGAGGATGAGCAAGTCCTTCTTATACGGACGCGGGGCTTTTTCGGTTGCGAGAGTCTGTGAGGACACCGACGACGCCTCCCTATTGATTGCACGTTAGCGGCAGATGCCGCCCTTGCCGAACAACGTATGATAACACAGGGGCGCTTGCGCGATTTCTTGCCTCGACGAGCTGCATACAATCAGGAGAGTCGGTTGCGCGCTTATGGACAGGCGGCGCTGGCGTAGCAGTCGGCGGTCGACACCGGCACGACCTTCCCGCCGTTGCCGTTAGCGGCCTCGAAGACAGCGCGGGCGATGTCGGACCAGCTCCTCACGGCGCCCGAGCCGGTTCAGCCGTAGGTGCCGTAGGGGGCCTTCGCGTCCAGCACGTGGAAGATGGCCGCGGCCATGTCGCGCGTGAAGGTCAGGCGGCCCAGATTGTCGTCCGCGACCGTAATCTGGGTAAGTTTATTCTCCGGGTCGGCGACGCGGTCGGACAGACCCTTCATGGTTTTGACGAAGTTGTGTCCCTCACCGATGACCCAACTGGAGCGCATGATGTAGTAGCGCGGGCAGCCGGCCACGGCGATGTCACCCGCTCTCTTGTTCTGGCCGTAGACGAACAGCGGGCTAAAGGGCTCCCCATCGTCGTGCGCCTCGGCCGTGCCGTCGAACACCAGCAGTCTCATGAACCGGTACCGTCAGCCAAACATCTAGCACATTGGAGACCCTCCCCTTATCTCCAGCCAGACAGCGCCGGCTACGATTCCACTCGCGATCGCACCCGGCGCACCCCGCCGCAAAATCGAATCGATTGAACAAGACGCCATGCACCCGTTGCCGGCACCGCGAGACAAGCTGAAAACCGCATAACGGCACGCAGTGTTTACGTCGATATCCATAGGGGCGTAAACCGTTGATTAAGCTAATATAAACTGCAAGTCAACAGGGCGCGGGGAGTGCAAGGAATGAATGGGACTGAAATAAACACCGAGATACGAATCGAGCCGCAAGCTGAAGCTCACAGGCATCCTCCGATTCACGAAATATCAGAAGAACCCCACAGCGTTACAATCACAAGCTCGGGTATTTTGCATCAGCAAGCCAACCAGCGAGGGAAATCGGGGCTCCGTCGAGTTCTTACCTATGGTACTTTCGACCTCTTGCATTATGGTCATATTCGCTTGCTTCAACAGGCGGCTGCCCTTGGAGACTACCTCGTTGTTGCCCTTTCCACCGACGAATTCAACGCACTAAAGGGAAAGAAAAGCTTCTATTCGTATAATGTGCGAAAGGAAATGCTCGAAGCGATACGCTACGTTGACCTTGTAATCCCTGAAAATAGCTGGGAACAAAAAGCAACAGACGTAGAGACCTTTCAGATTGATACAGTCTGCATGGGAAGTGACTGGGAAAACGATCCACGTTTTGAATCGCTGAGGGATATCTGCCAGGTTCAATACCTAAATCGAACGCCCGGTATTTCTACCAGCGACATTAAGACGAGTCTTAAAGGATAAGCAGTGAACATTCTTGATCTACTCCCATCGACACGGCGCGCAGTGCGAAACACGAGGGATTCAATAGAATCACTCAAAGACTCGATCGAATCCCTCAGGGATTCGATCGAGTCTTTGAAATGCGAAACAACGGCCCAATATGACCGCGTTTTTTCTAGAACCGAACAAGCAGACATCGGCATTAACGGACATCTTACCTGTGAATTCGAACGGCTTGAAAAGGCGATTAAAGCCCACGATTCGAAGACCGTCATCATGCTATGGGAACTCTACAGGAAAGACGGAGAACTGCCAGAAGATGCTCGAAAACGTTTCTTCAAAAGCATTCCGCCCGCCACAGGCCCATTACGGCTACATCAACTAGGCTGCGCACAATTATTGTCAGAATTCAATGAGCTCTGTAAAGCACACAATCTTGACTACTGGATTGCTTTTGGAACTCTCCTGGGCGCTGTCAGACACGGAGGTTTCATTCCATGGGACGATGATACAGACCTCGGGATGACTCGAGCAGATATTAAAAAATTGGTAGAAATAGTTGAGGACGATTCACGCTACTCAGTTTCCGTCGTTTACGATGCATTTGCCTTCTGCCGACAGATTCGCTTCAAATACTCCAACGAGAATATTCCCTGTTTCCTTGACCTTTTTCTCTTTGACGAGGTCAGCGACGTCACACATGCAACGTTTGAGAAGCAGGCTGCCCTGAGAGGCGAAATGATCGAACATTTCATCTCTCAGGATTGGTATCAAGAGTGGCAAGCAGCGGGGTATGTTTCCGAAAATTCAATATTAGGAGAAAAGGCCGCAGCCATCTTTGATGCCTATTTAAACCAAGCGGAAGATGATGGAATCATCTCCGCCAACGGCAGTGGGCTCATTTGGGGAATCGACAATCTGACCGATCTCAATGGATATGATTGGATATGCTCGAAAGGCGACGTTCTTCCAACTCAACGCATCGCGTTTGAAGGTGCGCCATGTGAAGCACCGGCAAATATTGAAAAGTTATTAACTGAAGTGTATGGGAACATCTACTCATTACCTGACGATATCTCAACGCACTTTGCTCACGTCGATTTAACTGACAGCAATTTGGAATCTCTTCATCTTGAGAATCCAGATACCGTTTAGCCAATGAAATACCCGTCTTTCTCATAGGACAACAAACGAGCTAGAAGAAACACGGAGGCTCCGTCAGATCCTGACGGAGCCTCCGATTGCCGCAGCCTCACAGCCAAAGAGATACGGCCTGGTACCTGATACGCTACTTCTCCGACTCAACATTCCCTAGCTCAATACGTAGAAGCTCGATAGAGTTCAGAAGCGCGACGCTTTCCTTCTGGACAAATTCTGATTCAAGATGACGTAGCGCGACAGTCCGAGACGACGGAGGAAAAATCCGACCCGCCATCTGGCGCATCTTAAGAACAGCGCCCAATGAAGCGAGCCTCTCTCGACCCCGTCGCAAAAAGTCAATGGGATTATTCCTAAGAGTTCCAAGATAGAACATCATCTTTCGACGTGGTCCAAATAGGCGACGTCGATCGATTAGTATCGCACGAGCCATCGCACCGTACTCTCTATCATGGAGGAGCGCTTTTAATTGAACGTCCGAAAAGTACGTCTCCAAGATCGACTTTAGAAAATTGGCGAGCATTGTCCTATCCTGAACAGGAGCTGTCATGACATCCATGAACACAAACTCACCAATTAAACTGAGCAATTGAGATCCAAAGCGCTCAGCATTCCCAGACTGTTTCCAATCCGAGCATATACGATCCGAGATTCGTAGATGGTCATATATCCTCAAGACCTTATCGTCATTTCTGGTTGCCATAAGGGAATCGGCTCGATTCACCCGATAGTCATACAGTTTGTCAGACAGAAACACGGTTTTCCGAGACCGAGGATAAGCCATGTAATGAAATAACTTGTCCTCTCCAAACCGAAGTTCCTCATCAAACCACAGTCGCTCTTCAATTAGAAATTCGCGACGACAAGCCGTTCTCCAAGCGAACGGCTCAGCAGCCTCGAGAGCAAAAAGAGACGGATCGAATGACGCATACATTGTGTCGCGAGGAGAAAGTACTTTATCCAGCCACCAATTAGAAAGGAATTGAGGATACACGCGCCCACCGAACGTAATCAAATCAGCATGCGTGGAATCAAAGGCGTCAGTTATACGCTTTGCAGCCGTCTTGTCCAAGAAGTCGTCAGAATCAACAAAGCAAACAATGTCACCCGTGGCACAGCGAATACCAGCGTTGCGCGCGGAAGACAGCCCCCCGTTCTCTTTACTGATGATTCGCATTCTAGGTTCGACCTTCGAATACATCTCCAGAATGTTCGAAGATCTATCGGTTGACCCATCATCGACACAGATTATTTCGATATCCCTAAATGTCTGGTTTCGAATAGAATCAAGGCAGACAGGGAGATACCGTTCAACGTTATAGACGGGAACAATGATACTCAGCTTGGTCATTCACTTCTCCGGAATTAGTTAGTGGGTCAATCGGAACAAAGCCAATCGAATTGCAGACAGCAATCCCCCCGCCCGCATCAGCCTAACAAAGCGCTCTTTTCGAGTACGTGAGCCATCCGAAGACCGAAGCACTCCATACAACTTGGAATCGTGAAGCAGAAGAATTAGATTAAGCCGCTTGGAGGGCTCGAAAATGTTGAGATCACTATAGCCTTGCTGTAGATCAGAATTCACATCCTCAACCATCCGAGGAACAAATTGCTCTCGAAGCTCAGGAGACAGCCGGTCATAGTTCCACTCATAGCTATCGAAGCGCATTTTTGCTAGGACGGATCGCAGATATATCCTGGCCTGACAATGCGAATCGAGGTATCGATGCATCTCCTCGTATTCGTCGCAGACGCAGAAAACCTTGCCAGGAGAATTGACCGAGGACTTTTCATTATCCTGGCGATAGTGTAGGAAGGCCTCATTAAGCAAGACCGCGTTATCGCACGAAGCCCATACCTTGAAGTTAAAGCCAGCATCTTGATACGAAGCGCCCGGCGAAGGCAGGAACGAAATATCGTTCTTCTCCAAGAAATCCCTTCGATAGATAGCCGACCATATCGATGGCTTTCGATAAAACACCTCTCGCTCCACTTGGGGGTTCACATGGCCTTCAAGAAGCGCATCGACCCAGCCGAACTTCTCATTGCGCTCTTCGGGAAGAGACCAGTACAGATAAAAGTCGCACTTAACCACCTGGGCGTCGCATTGCTTGGCTGCTCGATACATTGTTTCCAATGCACCTGAGTCCAAGAAATCGTCCGACTCAAGAATGCCGACGTACTCACCGGTGCACATCGAGAGACCCTTGTTCATGGAGTCGCCATAGCCAGAATTAGGCTTGTCAAGAACTCGGAAGCGAGGATCGGCTTCGACATATTCATTGATGATATCGAGGGAGCTATCCGTCGACCCATCGTTTATGCATATAATCTCGATGTTCGAAAGTGATTGTTCGCGAGCCGACTCAAGGCACTGGCGAAGATACTTTTCGACATTACAAATTGGAACCAACAATGAGACTGCAGGGGCTTCAGCCATTCAAACGACCATCCTTTAATCTGAACCAACGTATTTATGTTAGCAGGAATATAAGCACTCAGCGCCACTTCTCGCATTTCAAGTGCCGCGCATAAGCGACCTTCGCAACAATAACATCGATATCTTATCGAAGCCCCGGCCCGTGCGCGGTGAGCTTCCCCGGGGGTCATCCCCAGGTCCGCAAGGGCGCGCACGGGCCGAGAAGGCGTCTCTCGTACTCGGGCACCGCGAGTGGTTCGCAACGGCGCCCTCAATCAGTGGTAACTTACTGGCCCTGGGCCTTGTAGCGTGCCTCGGTAGCGGCCTTGACGGGCTCCCACCAGGCGCGGTTCTCGGTGTACCAGGCGATGGTCTGGTCGAGCCCCTCGGAGAAGTCCGTGTGCTTGGGCTCCCAGCCCAGCTCGCGGCGGAGCTTGGTGGAGTCGATGGCGTAGCGGCGGTCGTGGCCGGGGCGGTCGCGCACCCAGTCGAAGTCGTCGGCCGGCTTTCCCATGCGCGTGAGTATCGCGCGCAGCACGTCGATGTTGGAGCGCTCGCCGTCGGCGCCGATGAGGTAGGTCTCCCCCATCTCGCCCTTGGTGAGGATGGTCCACACGGCGCTCGAGTGGTCGTCGGTGTGGATCCAGTCGCGCACGTTGCGGCCGTCGCCGTAGAGCTTGGGGCGCACGCCGTCCAGGATGTTGGTGATCTGGCGCGGGATGAACTTCTCCACGTGCTGGTAGGGGCCGTAGTTGTTGGAGCAGTTGGAGATGGTCGCCCTCACGCCGAAGGTGCGGTGCCAGGCGCGCACCAGGTGGTCGGAGGCCGCCTTGGTGGAGCTGTAGGGGGAGCTGGGGCGGTAGGGCGTCTCCTCGGTGAAGCGCGCGGGGTCGTCCAAGGCCAGGTCGCCGTAGACCTCGTCGGTGGAGACGTGGTGGTAGCGCACGCCGAACTTGCGCGCGGCCTGCAGCAGGCAGAAGGTGCCCTCCACGTTGGTGCGCAGGAACGGCGTGGGGTCGTCGATGGAGTTGTCGTTGTGGCTCTCGGCGGCGTAGTGGACGATCGCGTCGTGGCCGGGGACGAGCTCGTCCAGCAGCGCGGCATCGCAGATGTCACCCACCACGAGCTCCACGCGGTCGGCGGGCAGCCCGGCGATGTTCTCGGGGTTGCCGGCGTAGGTCAGCTTGTCCAGGACGGCGACGCGCACGTCGGGGTGGTTGTTCACGACGTAGTGCACGAAGTTGCTGCCGATGAAGCCGCAGCCGCCCGTGACGATGATGTTGGTGGGTTCGAAGTTCTCGGACAAGGTACGCCTTTCCCTATCGCCCGAGCTTATAACGAGACTTAGACTTTCCTTGTTTGCGAAATGAAATCAAACAAGACATAGCATCTGAGCCACACCATAGAACACGGACGGACATGTGCTCACCAGAGCGCCATAACGATCGGGAGACAACAAGATCCAAAACCCCAAGAGGATTGTCAGTCCGATAAGTGCAACCGTAATCCTAAAAATCACACCTTTACCTTCCACAAAACCAGGAGTCTGAAGCAGCACTCCAAACACAAGCAAAATCAATAACCATGAGAAGTCACTGAAGTACCGCATTGTAATACTCGCAATCTGGAAATCCGCAAAAAGGATTACCGATGCGACAATGAGCGAAAAGATGATGGCAGCCTTCTGACTCTGCTTACTCTTGGAGAACACGGGCGGAATGCAAGCAAGGCCCACGAGCAAGAACGGAGCGATGGGCAGCAATCCTCCAAGATAAGGCTCATAAAACCAATAGCCCTGGAAATCAACAGCCATGTCTACACCGAAAACATACGGGTACCGTGCGCAAATACTCAAAGGCTGAACCAAATACTGGAACAAAGCGGGAAGGGACCGCGATAGGTCAATTCCTCGCGAAGTCATATCGCTACCAGTCAGGTTGTATGCGGCACCAAAATCAAAGACCGATCCAAACCTCATGCCGTTATACAGCATGACGGGAATTGCAACGAGAATAAATGGCGCAATTACCGACACCGTGTTGCCAACGCCCTTTTTTGAGAAAAACAGACGTTCCCGAAATATCGCATTCCAAAAAATCGGGAAGGCAAGCAAAGAGACCAGCACGTATTGGGGCCGGCAGCCCAATGACAGGGCAATCAGAAATGAACCAAGGATGAGGTAGCTCTTCTTGAAGCCCCCGTGGTCTCCATCCAAACGCTCCGCAGATATCCAACACGACAAGCCCAAGAACACAACAATTAAGCCAGATAAAATAGGGACAGAATAAATCTGTGGGAGAAAAACAAGGTACAGCAGTCCACTCGCAACAAAAAATGACACTGAAGAAAGTGCGAACAGACCAAGGGAGACATCTTGTCGATAGCGCTTTGCCAAGCAATACAGCAACGCATTGAAAGCGCAAATGAAGATCACCCCCAAAGCGAGAACGACTTGATCCGTTCTAAGATCACGGCCAGTTAACAACTTGAAGGGAACAAACGCAACCAATGCCGGAAGCGCACCGAAATACGAGTAGTAATGCCCGTTATAAAAAGCATAGTCGAGGTAGTAATACTCACCAGCCTGAGATAATTCCTGAGCTCGAGCTGAAGTATCGTACGGGTTTTCCATATCAGAGAGAACGGCGGACACGGGAAGGTCTAAGGAAACCTTGCCCGACAAAAACGCATCCGCAAGATGATTGTATTGATTGAAGTCAAATGCAACCGGCCCGCTAATTGTTGGACCGTTAGCTGGATTGTCAACAACCCCAGACAATCGGCTGACAACAACAGATCCCGCCATCTCAACGGTCATTAACGCGACAATGCATCCGATAACAACAGGGCGAATTGGAAACAATCTAGTCCTGTAAAGACTAGATGAGGGTCGGAAAGCAAGGAGCGCACAAGCCAATAATGCAACAATCCCAAATCGGATGAGCTCGAAGCAAAACGGCCTCATGGCATTAATAGACGCGCCTCGAAAATCAAAGCTGAACCCCGATTCTTCTTGAATAAGCACCCGCATCTTATGTGAAACCCCAGAAAGATGCAGGCGAAGGTATTTCGAGCTTTCCATACCGCCGCAGTAATTGTAAGAAGGAAGTTCAAAGAAAGATGAGTTCGCTTCGTCAGTAGCAAGAACCTTTATTGCTAAATAAGGGCCAGTCGACGTTCTCCATGACGAAGATGTCCAGCCTGGAACAGCGATATCAAGGTAAAGATTCTCGACACGACATCCATCGGCATCGAATTCAATATAGGCGGTTTCGGGATCTACGACCTTAATCGTCCTGTCATCCTGAATCTCCAATCCAGGACCAAGGCTCCAATCCACTTCTTTCGCGTTCCCAAATAGCAAAGATTCCCAGAACGGGAAATTGAATACGAGAATCTCCAAGGCCATTGCAATCATAAGTGAAATAGCAAAATACCGAAGAATCTTCTGCAAAATGCTGGAACCATCGTGGCTAACAGGCTCAATGTTATTTCTCGCGCACTCTATAGGAGTCATCAAGTTCTCCAAACTAAACTATGCGGACTTCGCACGTCTGGCCGGATAAAACAAACCAGACAGGAAAGGCGGCAAACAATAAACCACGCCAGCGAACAGCCCCGTGCACGCAACCTGCATCAACACCATAAGAACCCATGCATGCGGAATCTGAGACATGATCTCCCAAATCAGATCCCACCGAATCACATCTAACTCAACGAGATGCATGCAGAAAAAGGCAAGAGAGTTCTTTCCCACGAACTTTAACATGCTGGACAAGACGGGAATTTTAGAAATGTATACCTCAGAAAACTTTAGGAGGCAGATGGAGCCACACACTCCACCAATAACATCCATTGCCCCTGCAGCATACGTGTTGGAAACCATGTACAGAACACCATGGTATCTAGCGCAATACAACCAAATACAGAAGGAAAAGCCCCATAGAATTGGAGACATGCCACCCCGCCTCAAAAGAGACGATTCCTTGATCTTGAACCCAATATATAAGAACAGAACGGCGCACATTGCGGGCTGAACAGCCAAGGGCAACCAGATGGAGTCCGCAGAACCAATGCCAACGATAAAGAGGGCGAGGCATACCAAGGCTGGATAGTCAGTCTTCAACGCCGCATTTAGCAACAACCGCGACCAGAATAACGCAAGTAGAAACCAAATAGCCCCAATAGCCATTACCCCTTCCGGCATAGAGTCAAGAACAGCCCCGGATCCGTATAAAGCCGCCACGGTCCAGGAGCGGACAGTTTCGACAACTAGCCCACCGTCAAATATGGTTCTAAATACCATTAAAACAATCAGGATGAGGCTTGTCCCCAGATATGGAACTAGCAACCCACTCACACTCTTCCGAAGCAGGGCTCTCTCGTCTTCCTGCTGTTTAAAAAAGTAGCCGCTCACAATAAAGAACAGCGGCATGTGAAAGGAGTAGCACGCTTTTACAACGCCTTGGGGCACACCGGCAAAGCTGCAGTGCCCAACGACAACTGCAATCAAAGCGACCGCCTTCGCGATATCAAAAGAGGTAAGTCGTTTCGCCATATCATTCACCAACGTTCTCGCTCAAACCAGGATCAACCATTCTAAAAATTAATTTCGCTTCCGCATCGGCGACTTCGTCATCATGACCGCTCTTCCCAGAATTCGCCATCCCGAGAACCCAAGGCAGCGCCAACAACAACGGCGTAGCGTATACCGGGGTTGCCATGTAACGAGGTAACGCAATTGGACCTGCGAGCAGAGACAAGTACACAGCAATAACCGGCGCAAAAGAGAGGAGGACCTCCAGAGGAGATCGCTCAGTCGTCATTCTTGCTCTAGACATGCAGTAGCAGAGCACGATTATTGGAATATACAAGGCATACGTAACCTTATGAAATAGCAGTGGAACCAGCTCGGCGATCTTGAGGTAAAGGTTATCAAAAATGTCGGAAATTCGAGCAACTACCGGAATACGGAACGAGCCGGCGAACAAAGAATCCATATCGCTCGCGGAAGCCGAACCGCCAGAATAAGACTGGATAGCCCCCACTAGCCCCGGATCCCCGGTAGCGGCCGACGCAAGGTTATCTCGATAGAAAATGAAGCTCTCATCACCCTCGGTAACCCCATCTGGATAGAACAGGGGAAGCATTGTTGCCAGAGCACCATCGAGAAATGTCTTCGGATGCTTGAGCGCCGTCCTGAAATACCAACTTAGAAATTCAATCTTTGTCTCAGTGGTCGACGACCCTTTCCAGTACATCTTCGTTGCATCAGCACGCGCAGGCTGATACACAGTCCCAAGTACTTCGGGTGAAGCATAAACGCCTTCAAGAACCCGCCAGTCATCCTGCGTCACTTCGTCCGAATATCTAGACAGGTAATACCCCACCTGCTGCGATGGAATCGACATCATCTCAGCAGAGCTGCCTTTCACAACGCCCCAAGCAGGCAGTGCGATGTTAGTCCAAACAAAAAACAGGCACACCACGGAACCCGTGAGCAGAAGAAGCCGAGCCTTATTAGCCCGACAGATAAGAATCAGGGGCACCAGAGAAAGCGCGAGCAAATATATTCCGGTCTTTTTCGTAAGCACAATAAGACCCAAGAGCAAAAACCCACCAGCAACCACACGAAAGTTCTTAAGCACTTCCCCCTTTGTGCGAACGGTCTCAAAGTAGAACAGAAGGAAAAGAACCCAAACCGCAGCAAATAACGTGTCCTTCGCCATTGTTTGTGCAAACATTGGGAAAAACGGGAGAAGAGACACGAGTGCAACAATACCCCTCCGCAAAATACTGTGTACTTCCAGCCATCTAAAATAACAAAAACAGACAGCAAACGAAATCGCAGTGAGCACAGCCTGCGACACAGAATACGCCAAGAGCGAGAAGGCATGACTGCCAAAAACATCCCCGATAGACCAAAAAAGGCCAAACAAGACAGTGTCAAACCAAGGATGGTGATCGCTTGTCAAAGCGAGGCCTCGGGTCTGGAGGAGCTGCCAAAACGTATCCGGATCTATATTTCCAGGAAAACGAATGAGCATGACCGGGAGCCAGCATGCCAGCACAATTAAAGAGTAACGAAGCAAGTTTGCTTTAAGTACACAAGAAAACGGAGAGCGACCGCGAACCTCGTCCTCATCCAGAGATTTTCCTGAGTGAGCGTCGACCCAAGTAAAGACGCAAACGATCAAGACATATAGAGCAAGGACGAGCAAGGACATCACGATAATGCAAAAGACGATAGAGCCGACACCCTGAATCAAGGACTCATTTAAATATACGGAATGATAGACCTGAAGCCCGACAACAAAGCAAACTGCAATCAGAAACGCTGCAACCAACGCAGCAACATCGATTTCGCGAATGCGCTCCTTAAAAAACATAAGCCTCCACATGCATATAGAACTTCTTGATGTCAGACACAGTCGCATCCGACGATCAGCCCTTTCATTCATTATGACGAAGTCTCCAGAATTATAATCCAACTCGGATTCACATCATCATGGAACAAGACCGAGAGGCGTGACGTAATTACGCAGCCTTGATTCTCATTTTCATTGCAACAGCCTCAGGACTCAGCGCAACGCGTTGCGCGGAGTCCTGAGGCGCGAATCCGGGTAGGCAACCCC
>DBFVGT010000155.1:0-3074 GCA_048524725.1 Collinsella sp.
GGCACGCCCGGTCCCGTTCCGAACCCGGAAGCTAAGCCCCATCGCGCCGAGAGTACTGCGGGGCCAGCCCGTGGGAGGCCAGGGCGCCGCTGACCGGTGGACGGCACCGAGCCGTCATCGAGATTGAAGAAGGGGGAGGCCGCGAGTCCTCCCCCTTTTTTTGTTTAAAGCCAGATATAACAAACTCGCTGTGTTTTATGACCCTCGTTTGTCGCATCTTCTGTTAACGGGCTACAATAACTTAGTCTGTGCAATATGGAGGTGAACATGGCTGAAGCTGGTATCGGCGTTGATATCGTCGAGATTTCTCGCATGAAATCAATCCTTGAAAAGACGCCGTCGTTTGCTCGGCGTGTGTTTACCGAAGAAGAGTGTGCATATTGCGATGCTTCATCGCGTCCTGCGGCGCACTATGCGAGCCGTTTTGCTTCTCGTGAAGCGGTTCTCAAGGCTCTTGGTACGGGTTTTAGTCAGGGCGTCGGCCGCAAAGACGTCTCGGTAACGCGTGATAAGCTCGGCAAACCGAAGGCTCTGCTTTCTGGTCGTGCTCTCGAAATCGCCCAGGATTTGGGTGTTGTCGAGGTCGCTCTTTCTATTACCCTTACGGGTGACTTGGCTGTCGCTAATGCCATTGCAATCACCGAGGATGCTCGACCTAAGCCTAAGGAAGAAAAGGTGAGCAACAAGAAACGCGTTGCGCAGACATTTAAAGAGGCTCGCTCTGTTTTAGATGAGCTTGAGCAGCTGCAGAATTCAGCATTGACGGAGCACTTGGGTGATGCTTCGCAAGATACGCTAGGAGCATAGATGAAACCGGTTTTGAGTACCGAAGAAGTCGTTCGTCTCGAGGATATCATCGAACGCGAAGGGACTTCGAAGGCCGAGCTTATGGAGTTGGCGGGTGAGTTTGCCGCCAACGAGGTCTTGAAGCTCAATCCCGATCGGGTTCTCGTTCTGGTCGGTTTTGGTAATAATGGCGGCGACGGTTGGGTTGCCGCCGATATCCTGAGCCACAAGGGTGTGGACGTGGATATCGTTTCTCCGGTTGAGCCGGATGAGATTCCTGCTGCTTTGGCACGTCATGTTGCTCGTCGAACTGCCGGCCGCGATGTGCACGTTTGCGTCGGTCCCTCGCGTGACGAACTCGAGGTTTTGATCGACAAGGCGGATGTTGTTGTCGATGCCATTTTTGGTACCGGTTTCCACGGGAATCTGCGTGCGCCGTTCTCCATTTGGATTCCTACGGTCAATGAATGCGCCGATTGTGTCGTATCCATTGATGTCCCCTCGGGCCTGAATGCCGAGACGGGCGTTGTTGATGACGACTGCATTCGTGCCGAGCGCACGGTGACGATGATTGCGCCCAAGATTGGTCTGTATAGCGCTGATGGCCCTGAGTATGCTGGCGATTTGATCTGCGGCAATCTTTACGACCGTCTTGACGAAGTCATCGATGATGTTGACCACGCCGCCGAGATTGTCGAGCCCGGTGACTTAGTTGATTACTTTGCTCCACTACCATCGAATATCGATAAGTATTCCCGTGGCTCTGTGCTTATTGTCGCCGGATCGGCGCAATATCCTGGTGCTGCCATTATGGCGGCCAAGTCTGCAGCTCGCGCGGGTGCTGGTTACGTGGCAGTCGCGGCTCCTGACGCCTGTGCCAATCTCATTCGCATGGCACTTCCTTCGATTCCCGTCTTTGCTATTCCGTCTGATTCGCGCGGCTCCTTTGGCGCCGCTGCGCGCATGACGGTGTGCGAGATCGCAAAGAAGTACAGCTGCGTGCTGTGCGGTCCCGGTATGACGACGTCTGCTGGCGCTATGCAGGTGGTTTCGGGCTTGCTCGAGCTTGAGGTACCGCTAATTTTGGACGCCGATGCACTCAACTGCCTTGCTAAGATTGCCATTGACGGTATTGATAGTAACCCCGAGATGTATCGTCGCGAGCAGCCGTTGGTTATGACGCCGCATTATCGTGAGCTTTCGCGCCTGGTTGCCGGTGACGAGGTGAACGACCTTGGTACCGCGATTGCGGCCGCGCAGAAGGTTGTCTGGGCTGCAGGCTCCGACAATCTGGTGGTCATAGCCAAGGGGCCGACGACGGCTATCTGTGGCGTTGAGCGCGTGCTGCTGCCACTCTCGGGTCCGGCTTCTCTGGCAACTGCCGGTTCGGGTGATGTTCTCGCGGGTATTTTGGCCGGCACGCTTGCCACCATGCGCGACGAGATGGATCGTTGGGAGTTGCTGTATTCGTACGCCGTCGCACTTCACAGCTACGCCGGTTTTGCTGCGGCGACGGAGTATGGTGAGAAGAGCGTTATCGCGACCGATCTTATCGACTTGATCGGTCCTGCCATGGAGCTGGCGGCAAAGGATGCGCTCGAAGATCTGGGAATCATGGACGAAGGGTCGGATGACTAATCATGAATAAAGCCGATTTGACGCGCTGGTCCTGGGTCGAGATCGACCGCGGGGCGCTCCGTCGCAACACGAGAGCCTATAAGAACTTATTGAATCCGCGTCAGCGCCTGTGCTGCGTGGTCAAGGCCGATGCTTATGGTCATGGAGCTGTTGAGTGTGCCAAGATCATGTATTCGGCCGGTGCCGACATGTTTGCCGTGGCGACGGTCAACGAGGGCGTTGGGCTCCGTCAGGGCGGGATTACTAAGCCCATCCTGATTCTAAGCGAGCCGCCTATCGAGGCTATTCCGACGTTGCTCGAGTTTGATATCATGCCCTCGGTCTATACGTCTGACTTTGCTCTTGCGTATGGCGAATGTGCCGTCGCGGCGGGCAAGGTGGGCAAGTATCATCTCGCCATCGAGACGGGCATGAACCGCATTGGCGTACATTACACGCAGGTGCTCGACTTTGTCCGCGGTATTAATTTCCATCGCGGTATTCAGTGCGACGGCGTATTTACGCACTTCGCCACGGCCGATGAACCTTCGGGTTGGGACTACAAGCTGCAGTGCCAGCGTTTTACCGAGGCCGTTCAGGCCATTAAGGACGCAGGTTTTGAATGCGGTATCGTGCATTGTGCCAATACGCCGTCCTCGATGCTCGATTCT
>DBFVGT010000156.1:0-10954 GCA_048524725.1 Collinsella sp.
CGCCGCGCAGGAGGCCACCGAGAGCGACGACATGAACAAGGCCGCCGAGATCACCGAGCAGCAGAAGGCTGCCGAGATTGAACTCGCCGAGGCCAAGGCTGCCTGGACCGCCGAGCTCGACGCCAGCCCGCTCACCATCGACGTGAGTCAGATTGCCGACATCGTGTCCGTGACCTCTGGCGTGCCGGTTTCCTCGCTCACCGAGAGCGAGAGCCGTCGCCTGCTGCAGACCGAAAGCGTGCTCAAGACCCGCATTATCGGCCAGGACGAGGCCGTCGAGGCCGTCGCCAAGGCCGTGCGCCGCAGCCGCTCGCCGCTCAAGGACCCGCGTCGTCCCGGCGGCAGCTTTATCTTCCTGGGTCCCACCGGCACGGGCAAGACCGAGCTCGCCAAGACGCTCGCCGAGTATCTCTTTGGCAGCAAAGACGCGCTCATCAGCTTCGACATGTCCGAGTTCGGTAGCGAGTTCGAGGTCTCCAAGCTCATCGGTAGCCCTCCGGGCTACGTCGGTCACGACGAGGGCGGCCAGCTCACCAAGGCCGTTCGTCGCCACCCGTACTCGGTCGTGCTGTTCGACGAGATCGAGAAGGCGCACCCCGATATCTTCAACATCCTGCTGCAGGTGCTGGAGGAGGGCCGCCTGACCGATAGCCAGGGCAAGACGGTCGACTTCCGCAACACCGTGATCATCATGACGTCCAATGTGGGCGCCCGCGAGATTGCGCAGGATGCGAGCGTGGGCTTTGGCACCACCGGCGAGCAGGGTCTCACGTCGAGTGAGATCCGTGGTCGCGCGATGGGCGAGCTCAAGCGCCTGTTCCGCCCCGAGCTGCTCAACCGTATCGACGACATTGTGGTGTTCCAGAAGCTCTCGGGCGAGAATCTCACCAAGATCGCGCACCTGCTGGTGGACGACCTGCGCCAGCGTCTGATCGCCAACGGTATGAACATCAAGCTCACCGATGCGGCCTATGACAAGATCGTGGCCGAGGGTACCGACCTCACCAATGGCGCGCGTCCGCTGCGCCGTGCCATCCAAAAGCTCATCGAGGACCCGTTGTCCGAGGAGCTGCTGGCCGGCGAGTGGGGCGAGGGCGATACCGTCCTGTGCGACGTGGCCGATGGCAAGTTCGTCTTTAGCCACGGCACGGGCGAGATCCCGGCACCGCGTCCGGCGGGTGCGCTCGGGGGCGATACCGCTCCGGCAGCGCCGCACACCGGCAACGCCGCGCCCGTGAGCGGCGGCGTGACCTCGGGCCCCGGCGGCATGATGCAAACCGGCTCTGGCGCGCTGTAGGGCGTAACAAAACCTTGTGTCCACGAGGGCGTTCCAAAGGAGCGCCCTTTTTCTGTTGAAAAAGGACCCTTCGTTCAAAGTAGATCTCATTAAACATATCAATGGCGTATGCATAAACGTTGATCAAGCGTTGAGGTTGGTTGAAGGGTCCAACGTCCCTTTGGCGCGGCCCGTCTAACCTACTTTATTCTAATAAAGTAGCGTTTCCCCGCCGTTAGCCGATGATGCAAGGGCGCTCGGCGTTTTCGACTGGTTTATGCACGCAAAGTCTGGGAATATACAAGGCGCATGTCTTACTGTCTAATCAGTTGCGCCAAGGAGGCACCATGGATTACAAGATCACCGGCTACGAGCCCGCCCAGCTGTTCCATTTCTTTGAGGAGGTCAGCGCGATCCCCCGTGGGTCTAGCAACGAGAAGGGCATCAGCGATTTCCTGGTTGCGTTTGCCAAGGAGCGCGGCCTCGATGTGTACCAGGACGAGGTCTACAACGTCATCATTCGCAAGCCCGCTTCTGCCGGCGCTGAGAATGCCCCGACCGTGATGCTGCAGGGCCACATCGATATGGTGTGCGACAAGTTGGGCTCTGTTGAGCACGACTTTACGACCGACGGTATCGACCTGGTCGTCAAGGACGGCGTCCTCACCGCTAACGGCACCACCCTGGGCGCCGACAACGGCATTGCTGTTGCTCTGATGCTTACTGTGCTCAACGACGATTCGATTGCTCACCCCGCCCTCGAGTGCGTATTCACCACCGACGAGGAGACTGGCCTGGTCGGCGCCGAGACGCTCGACAAGTCCCAGATTAGCGCCCGCACCATGATTAACCTTGACTCCGAGGAAGAGGGCGTTGCCACCGTCAGCTGCGCCGGCGGCGTCGTTGTTACCTACACCTGCCCCATCGTGCGCGAGCACAAGACCGGCAGCACCCTCACGCTCGACATCTCCGGCCTACTGGGTGGTCATTCCGGCAACGATATCAACCTGGAGCGCGGCAACGGCAACCTCATCATGGCCCGCATCATCGACCGCCTGATGGTCGCCGGCGAGCCCGCCATCGTTAGCTTTAACGGCGGCACTAAGGACAACGCCATCAACCGTGAGTGCAAGGCCGAGCTGGTTTACGCCGACCACGCTGCCGCCGAGGCCGCGGCCCAGATCGCAAAGGACATCATCGCCGACGTCACTGCCGAGCTCGAGGTCTTCGACCCCGGCTTTACCTGCACCGTCGAGATTGCCGACGACGCCGAGGTCGAGGCCATGGATCAGAAGTCCGCGCTTGCCCTCATCCGCGCCCTGCGTCTTGCCCCTAACGGCGTGATTCGCCGCAACGTTGCCACCGACGGCTCCGTCGAGGTTTCCTCCAACATCGGCGTGGTCGCCACTTCCGACGACCAGGTCAAGATCATGCTGTCCCCGCGCTCCTCGATCACCTCGCTGCAGAACGAGTTCAAGGACCGCCTGCAGACGCTGGCCGATGTCTTGGGCTTCGACGCCAAGTTCGAGTTCGAGTATCCCGGCTGGAGCTATGCCGAGCATTCGCCGGTCCGCGACGTTTTTGTCGAGAGCTATCGCGAGCTCTTTGGCTCCGAGCTGCGCATCGAGTCCATTCACGCCGGCCTTGAGTGCGGCCTGTTTGCTGAGGCCCTGCACGGCCTGGACGCCATCGCCGTGGGCCCGACGCTCTCCGATGTCCACACCCCGGACGAGAGCATGGAGCTCGCTTCTGCCGAGCGTTTCTACGAGCTGCTCATCGACGTCCTCAAGCGCCTCGCTGCGTAAAGGTTGCTTTGGCTAAGCCGCTCTAAAACGGCTGGCTATGAAAACGGCCGCCTGGCGTAATGCCGGGCGGCCGTTATTCGTTACAGCGCCAAAATCCCCAGATGCTCAAGCAAGATCTTAAGCCCGATGAGGATGAGCACGACGCCACCCACGATGGTGGCGGGCTTTTCGTAGCGCGCGCCAAAGGTGTGGCCGATCGCTACGCCGGCGACGGAGAAGATAAAGGTCGTGATGCCGATGAGCGACACGGCGGGCATGATGTCGACTGAGAGCGCCGCAAATGAGATGCCTACGGCTAGGGCGTCGATTGAGGTGGCGATGGCGAGGATCAGGTACTCGCCCAGGTCAATCTTTTCGGCATCCTTGCCGTCGCCTTCATCCTCGTCCTCGGTAAAGGCTTCCCACAGCATTTTGCCGCCGATGAAGGCCAAAAGGATAAAGGCGATCCAATGGTCGATGGGTCCGATGATGCCCATGAATTGACTGCCGAGCGCCCATCCGATTACGGGCATGCCGGCCTGAAAGCCGCCAAAGAACAGGCCGAGCACCACGGCGACTTTAAGGTTGATCTTCTTCATGCCAAGGCCCTTGCAGATGGATACGGCAAAGGCATCCATCGAAAGGCCAACGGCGAGCAGCACGAGCTCTGCGAGTCCCATAGTCTGGCTCCCTCTCTGCGGGCGGGCCCGCGTGTACCTCTTGGGGGAGTAACAAAAAAGACCCGTGGCGTACGCGTTGCGCGCACAGCCACGAGTCTCGTTCATTAAGGCAAGCCAGGCCGCATCGGCCAGTGTGTTGACTTGCCGCGCCACCGGAGGCGAACCCGGTCACGCGACTACTCCCTCATTTATGTGAATCCCGATGCTACCACATAAGCAGCTCATTTGGGTTGGGGCTCTCAGCTGTGTTCGCTCATTCTGTAAGCATCGGATTTCGCGAGCGCCGCGGGGACAAACCGTGAGAAACTATTTAGCGTTTATGGAGCGTACACGATGGGAGCGATGCCTTGGATAAGAACGAGCTGCAAAAGCGTATGGAACAGGCTATTCGCCTGACTGCCCCCGGCCAGCCGATCCGCACCGCCCTCGACATGATCATTGCCGGTCACCTGGGCGCCCTTATCTGCGTCGGCGACACCGAAAACGTGCTCGCCGCCGGTAACGACGGCTTTCCGCTCAACATTTCGTTCACCTCGAACCGTCTGTTCGAGCTCTCCAAGATGGACGGTGCCATCGTCATCGATGGCGACCTCACCCAGATCCTGCGCGCCAACTTCCACCTCAATCCCGATCCCTCGCTCGCCACGAGTGAGACGGGCATGCGTCACCGTACTGCCGCTCGCATGTCGGTGCTCACCGATGCCATCGTGATCTCGGTCTCGGCCCGTCGTGCCGCCGTCAACGTGTACGTTCACGGCAAGAGCTACGAGATCCAGCCCGTCACCACCATCATGAGCTCGGTCAACCAGCTCGTCGCCACGCTCCAGACTACCCGTCAGTCGCTCGACCGCTCCCTGCTGCGCCTGACGGCCCTCGAGCTCGACGACTACGTTACGCTCGCCGACATTACCGGGCTTTTCTCGAGCTTCGAGATCATGCAGCAGGCAAAGACCGAACTTAAGGATTGCATTGTCAAGCTGGGCAACCAGGGCAAGCTCGTGCAGATGCAGCTCGAGCAGCTCGCCGGCTCCAGCATGGATACCGAGTACGACCTGATGATTCGCGACTATGCGAGCGATTCCTCCGAGGCCAATGCCGAAAAGATCCGCGCCAACCTGAGCCGTATGACGCCCAAGGACTTGTCCGACCCGCAGCATGTGGCGGCGGTTCTGGGTTACGACGACCTGGACGAGGACTCCGTCATGACACCGCTGGGCCTGCGCACGCTTTCGCGCGTGTCCGTCGTGCGCGACGGCGTGGCCGAGAAGATCGTCGACGAGTATGGATCGCTGCAGGAGCTCATGGACGACATCAGCGAGGATCCGGAGCGCCTAGGCGACTTTGGCGTCAACAACCCTGCCATTCTTGCGGACTCCCTGTACCGCATGAAGGGCACCAAACAGGGGAACGCATAATGGCGCCCGTATGCGCCGTGGTCGTTGCCGGCGGCAGCGGCCAGCGCTTTGGAAATCCCGGCGGCAAGCAGCTCGTTAACGTGGCGGGCCGTCCGCTCATGAGCTGGTCCATCCGCGCGTTCGATCGTAGCAACAAGGTCGGCCACATCGTGGTGGTGTGCCCTGCCGAGCGCCGTGCCGAGATGCGCCGCCTGGCCATCGACCCGTTTGACTATGACACGCCCATCAGTTTTGCCGATGCCGGCGACACTCGCCAGGATTCCACCCGCGCCGGCGTGCATGCGGTACCGGCGGGTTTCGAATATGTCGCCATCCACGACGGCGCCCGTCCGCTCATCACGACCGAGGCCATCGATCATGCGGTCGACGTGCTTGTGGGTGACCGCTCGCTCGACGGCGTCGTGTGCGGCCAGCCCGCGATCGACACGCTCAAGATCGTCGATGGCGATAATATCGTCGAGACGCCGCCGCGTGAGCTCTATTGGGCCGCGCAGACGCCGCAGATCTTTAGCGTCGATGCTATGAAGCGTGCCCATGCCACGGCGATTGCTGAGGGCTTTATCGGCACGGACGATTCGTCACTGGTCGAGCGCATGGGTGGGCGCGTCCGCTGCGTCCAGAGCCCGCGCGATAACCTTAAGGTGACGGTGCCCGAGGACCTGCGTCCCGTAACCGCGATTCTGCTCGGTCGCATGGCCGAGGGAGAGGACCTTCCCCATGTTCAGTAACCTGCGCATTGGCCATGGCTACGACGTTCACCGTCTGGTGGAGGGGCGTCGATGTATCATCGGCGGGGTTGACATTCCCTACGAGCGCGGCCTGCTGGGCCACTCTGATGCCGATGTGCTCGCGCACGCCTTGGCCGACGCCATTCTGGGCGCCTGCCGCGGGGGAGACATCGGCAAGCTGTTCCCCGACACCGATCCCGCCTACGAGGGTGCCGACTCGATGGTGCTACTTGCCCGCGTGATGGACTATGCACGCGAGCTGGGCTTTGAGTTTGTCGATGCCGATTGCACCATTGCCTGTCAGCAACCCAAGATCACTCCGCACCGCGATGCCATGCGCGCCAACCTTGCCCATGCCCTGGGCGTCGACGTGGAAAACGTGGGCGTCGCCGCCACCACGACCGAAAAGCTCGGTTGGGAAGGCCAAGGCGAGGGAATTGGCGCCTGGGCCGTCTGCCTGCTACAGAAAACCGTTAAGGAGTAACGAATGCGTATCTACAACAGCGCTACCCATAAAAAGGAAGAGTTCCAGCCCATCGAGTCCGGCAAGGTCCGCATGTACGTGTGTGGCCCCACGGTCTACGACAACATCCACATCGGCAATGCCCGCACGTTCATCAGCTTTGACGTGATTCGTCGCTGGCTCATCGCGAGCGGCTACGAGGTCACGTTCGCCCAGAACCTCACCGATGTCGATGACAAGATCATCAAGCGCGCCAACGAGCAGGGCCGCACGGCCGCCGAGGTCGCGACGGAGTTCTCCGACAAGTTCATCGGCGTCATGCGTGCCGCCAACGTGCTCGATCCCGATGTGCGCCCCCGCGCCACCAAGGAGATCGGCCCCATGATCGCTATGATCAAGACGCTTATCGAGCAGGGCCATGCCTACGCCGCCGATAACGGCGACGTGTACTTTGCCGTGCGCAGCGATCCCAACTATGGTCAGGTTTCGGGCCGCAACATCGACGATCTGATGGTTGGCGCGCGCATCGAGGAGAACGAGGACAAGAACGACCCGCTCGACTTTGCCCTGTGGAAGGCCGCCAAGCCCGGCGAGCCCAGCTGGCCGAGCCCCTGGGGCGAAGGCCGTCCCGGTTGGCACACCGAGTGCGCCGCCATGGTGCATCGCTACCTGGGCACCCCGATCGACATCCACGGCGGCGGCTCCGACCTTGCCTTCCCGCATCACGAGAACGAGTGTGCCCAGGCCACCTGCGCCTGGCACCAGGGTTTCTCCAACACCTGGATGCACACGGGCATGCTGCTGGTAGACGGCGAGAAGATGTCCAAGTCGCTCGGAAACTTCTTTACGCTGGCCGAGGTGCTCGAACAGCACTCTGCTGCGGCCCTGCGCCTGCTGATGCTGCAGACGAGCTATCGCTCGCCGCTCGACTTTTCTTGGGAGCGCCTGGAGGGTGCCGAGAACTCGCTTACGCGTATCGCCGGTACGGTCGAGAACCTGCGCTGGGCCGCGAACCATGCGGCGGCCGATGCCGATGAGGCAGCATCTGAGGCGTTTGCCGCCAAGGCCGCCGAGACCCGTGCCGCCTTTAAGGAGTGCATGGACGACGACTTTAACACTGCCGGTGCCATGGGTGCTGTCTTTGGCTTTGTGACCGAGTGCAACCAGTACCTGGAGCAGGCGGGCGATGCTGCCGACAAGGCCGCTGCGCTTGCTGCTGCCGATACGCTGGTCGAGCTGCTCGATACGTTTGGCGTCGAGCTCCCCGAGCCCAAGGTCGAGTTGCCGCTGGGCCTGCTGGGCGTTGCCGCCGGCCTGGTCGCCTACACGGGTGACGACGTGGACGAGGCCGCTGCCAAGATTCTCGAGGCCCGTGCCGAGGCCCGTGCCGCCAAGAACTGGGATCTGGCCGACGCCATCCGCGACCAGCTCAAGGACCTAGGCCTGACGATCGAGGACACTGCCGCCGGCACTCGTATCAAGTCTCTCTAATCCCTGCGGGTTTTCCAAGCACCCGACCTTGCCGTTCAAACCGTCGCTCGCGTACTCAAGTACGTGTCGCTCCTCTTTCATGGCCATCTCGGACACTTGGAAAACCCGTGCCGACCGCCCGAGCCACGGCACCTTGCCTTTCAATCGTCGGGCATGACCTCAAGGTCTATGCCCTCCTCTTTCAAGGCAATCTGCCGCACCTCGGGCGGTCGGTCTATTTGTTTCGTTTGATAGTTGTATTTAGGAGGTCGCTTTATGGCCGACAATCGCAAGCGTGCGCCTCGTGGCGGCAAGCAGGCCGCTTCTGGCTCGCGTCCGATTCGCCGCAACGATCGCGCTGCCGCTCCCAAGGGCCAGCGCGAGCGCTCACAGGCTGCTCGCTCGCAGCGCGAGCGTAGCCGCGATAACGTCGAGGTTCCCAAGGGCGAGTTTATCGAAGGTCGTCGTGCTGCCGCCGAGGCACTGCGTACCGGCTTTCCCGTCAAGTGCGCGCTCATCGCCGAGGGCGGGGAGCGCGATGCCGCCTTGTCGCGCCTGGTCGACGACCTCAACGCCGCGGACGTCCGCATTAAGTATGTGCCGCGCACGCAGCTCGATGCGCTGTCGAGCCATGGCGCTCACCAGGGCATTGCGCTCGAGGTGGGCAATTTCCCCTATGCCGATGTCGCCGATATTCTCGATCGCGCGGGTGAAGGACCGGCGCTCGTCGTCGTGCTCGACCATGTGACCGACGATGGCAATTTTGGTGCGATCGTGCGCTCTGCCGAGGTCGTGGGCGCAGCGGGCGTCATCATTGCCAACAAGCGCGCCGCCGGTGTGACCGTGGGCAGCTACAAAACCTCCGCTGGTGCCGTCATGCACCTGCCCATCGCGCAGGTTCCCAATATCGCCCGAGCGCTTGACGACCTCAAGGCCGCCAGCTTTTGGGTGGGCGGCGCTTCCGAGCACGCCGAGGGCAGTTGCTGGGATGCTCCCTTCGAGGGCCGCGTTGCGCTCGTCATGGGCTCCGAGGGCGACGGCATCTCGCGCCTGGTGCTCGAGAAATGCGACTTTTTGACCAAGCTTCCCCAGCGCGGCATGACCGAGAGTCTCAATGTGGCCCAGGCGACCACCGCGCTGTGCTTTGAGTGGCTGCGCCGCAATGCCGGCGAGCTCATGGGGGAGGAGTAGCGCATGTCCAAGAAGAACCGCGCCAAGTCCAAGGCCAAGCGCTTTGGCGAGGGCTCGGCCAAGCCGATTGTTTCGGCCGCGACCTATGGCGTGGGCGGCAATGCGTTTGCGCAGGCCATCGCCGACCCGGTCTCGACGGTGCACTCCAATAAGCCCGAGCTGCTGGTGGTCGACGGCTACAACGTGATTCACTGCACGCCGCGCTACGAAAAGCTCGTCTACGACCATTCCGACGATCCGTATTCCAGCGACGTTCACGATATGGCGCGCACGGCACTCATCAACGATGTTGCCGCGTTTGCCCAGGGCCGCTACGAGGCCGTAATCGTGTTTGACGGCGCGGGCAATATCTCCAGCGAGCGCCCCAACCTGCCGGCCCGCGGCGTACGCATCGAGTTTTCGCCGACGGGCGTCTCTGCCGATACCGTGGTGCAAAAGCTCTGCATCGAGGCACGCGAGGAAGGCCGCGCGTGCTCCGTGGTATCGAGCGACGGCACGATCCAGGCCGTCGTCATGGGCAAGGGCGTTACGCGCATCTCGAGCCGTATGCTGGTGGACGAGATCAAACAGATCGATAACGACGTTCACGAGGCAGAGGAAGCTCCGCAGATCAAGATGACTCTGGGCAGTCGCCTGAGCCCCGATGCCCTGGCCAAGCTCAAGGCCCTGCGTGGCCGGTAGGGGATTATCCATAGAGACCCGTTTCCCAATTGGCCAGCCCGTTGCCGTCGCCAAAACGAATAGTTTTTGGTTTTGGCGAACAGATAAAACTATTCGTTCTGGCGAATAGTTTTGAGATGTGGTCGGTCGAAGGGTCTGTTGCGCCTCGTCCGCAATTCATTTATTCTTAATTGGCTTCGCGCGAAAGCGCCAAGTGTGCCAGTGTGGCGCAACGGTAGCGCAACTGATTTGTAATCAGTGGGTTGCAGGTTCGATTCCTGTCACTGGCTCCATGAGAGTTTCGGGCTCTGTTCCCTTGTGGGACAGGGCCCGTTTCTATTTATGTTGACATGTCAGCGGGTTTGACTCCCACCAAGCTTCAGGTTTGTCTCGATCTATAACACGGGCGGGCTGAAAACCCTCCTTATAGTTACAGATCGAGACATTGCCAAGGGACGGCCGATAACATCTCGATCTGTAACACGAAGAAGCTGAAAACCGTTCTTACTGTTACAGAATGAGACGTAAGCGGAGGTCTCTGCGTAATATCTCGACCTGTAACAGATAGGGGAGAAAATGTTCTCTATATGTTACAGATCGAGACAAAAGCCGTGTCGAGCTCGGCTGCCCATTACAGTCTGAAATAGGCCATCGATAAATTTCGATGGCGAGCATTCGGCGCATTGCCTACGATACGGGCAAGCCCCGAGGGGCCGCCGATCGGGCGCCTCCGGATGGCCGTCTGCCCCATGAGCGTGGATTATCGAACGTACGAGCGTGGAAAATCTCCCGCTTAGTGAATGATCGTGGATAATCTGCCACTTTGGCCTTGGGGGCACGCCAATAGTGGGAGATTGTCCACGCTCGATTTCAAACGGAAGAAAATCCACGCTCGAATCTGCCACGGAAGCCCGATCTCGACCTATATATAGGTGCAAATAGGCTGTTATCGAAGTTCGATCCTGAAGGTGTACTCCACTACGCCAAAGTGTTCCCTCGGGAAATGCCACCGCTACATGCAAATTCAGCGTCCTTCATATCTAAACTCAACAAAACAGCAGGTCAAAGGTATATAGATACGCCCGGAACCGTGTATCTAGAGGTTTTCGTTGACAGCCCCCAAGGTTGCATCGTATTATCTTTTTCGTTCGCGGGGGCGGCGGTCCAAAAGACCAAAGAACCTGCGGATACTTGAACGATTGGGAGTTTGCCCGAGTGGTTAATGGGGACGGGCTGTAAACCCGTTGGCTCTGCCTACATAGGTTCGAATCCTATAGCTCCCACCCG
>DBFVGT010000157.1:0-3462 GCA_048524725.1 Collinsella sp.
CGTAAAGCTAGGAGGCGCTATGTGCACGAGCATTCGATTTACCGATAATTCTGGCCACATGTATCTGGGCCGCAACCTCGACTGGAGCTTTGACTACGGCCAACAGGTTCGCGTGATGCCGCGCGGGTTCCACATTCCGTATTCGTTTATCGACGATTCGTCGGCGGCACACGCGGTAATCGGCATGTGCATCGATTACAAGAACTATCCCATGTTTTTCGACTGTGGTAACGATGCGGGTCTGGCTGTGGCGGGACTCAACTTTCCCGGCTATGCCGAGTATGCCGAGGGCCCTGTCGACGGCAAGAACAATATCGCGGCCTATGAGTTTCCCCTGTGGGTGGCAGCGACGTTCTCGACGGTCGATGAGGTCGAGGCCGCGCTGCGCGACACGGTGATTGTCGCCAAATCTGCCGGAGAGGGGCTGGGCGTGTCGCTGCTCCATTGGATTATCGGCGACAGCCAGCGCAGCATCGTGGTCGAGATGATGGCTGACGGCCTGCATGTATACGACGATCCGGTCGACACCCTTGCCAACCAGCCGACCTTCCCGTGGCACATGGAAAACCTGCGCACCTATATCACCGCCACAAGCGATTTTCCGCAGACGGCGACATGGCGTGGCGCCGAGCTTAAGCCCTATGGAGCCGGTGCCGGCATGCGCGGCATTCCGGGCGATTGCTATTCGCCGAGCCGTTTTGTAAAGGCGGCGTACCTCAATGCCAATTACCCGCAAAAGGAGAGCGAGACCGAAAACGTCGTTCGCATGTTCCGCTCGCTCGAGGGCGTGGTGATGATCGAGGGAGCGTCTAGGATGGGCGATGGCAAGTTCGAGAAGACTATCTACACCGGATGCTTTAGCGCGCGCACGGGCAATTATTACTACGCGATGTATGGGGATCCGTCGATTCGCTACGTGAGCCTGATGGATGCCGAGGGCGCGAGCCCCGATAGGCTCGTGGTTCCCGAGCCGCGTCGTTCGTAGTTCACTGGTCCGTTGCGACATAAAACGGCCTCGCACCTCCTATGAGATGCGAGGCCGTTGTCGTCAATGGCTGGTGGCGTGTTAGAAGTTGGCGTCGTTGAACTGGGTGCTCTCGAGTCCGTCGAGTTGCTGTTCGGGCGTATCGGCGACGTTCTCGAGCAGCTCGGTGGGATCGACGTTCATGCTCTTGCCGGCCTCGTTGCCGTTGACCAAGTCGTCCGAGAAGATGTCGACCTCCATTTCCTCGGCCTCTTCGATCTGAACCTCGAGCGGCACCTGGGTGCGCACAAGTTTGACGGCCGGGCGCATGCGGGCAAAGAGCGGTACGTACTCAATGATGATGGCCGAGTTCTCGAGACCGTACCAGCGTGCCGGGCTTCCGCAGGCGCGGCGGACGGCGTACTTGATGGCCATCACGCGGTGGTCATTGCGGTTGATGTCCGTTTCGGGGGCAAGCATCTTGCGCAGCATACAAAAACGGAAGTCGCCCACGTTGCCGCGCGTCTCGTAGATGGAGTAGGTGTGATGCTGCGGCGGCAGCTCACCCGATGCCATCAAGTCGCCAACGATTTGGCGCAGGTAGGCATTAACGCGCTGGTTGACCTTAAAGCCCAAGTCCAGGCGCACGCGGAACAAAAAGTCCGTGCCAAAGGTCTCGACGGAATACTCGTGCGTATGGGGCTCGTCGGTAACGTGCACGTTGATGAACCAGTATGCCTTGGCGCGCTTGGGATGCTTATCCAAGATGGAATAGAGCACGTCGCGGTCGAGCGTGAGCGGGTCGGGGCTGTTGGTGAGGAACACCAGATTGTCGGCGAGCACGGGGTAGGTCTCGTCGTTGCGCAGGCGGTTGAGCTGGTCAATGTACTTGGAGACGGGCAGCAGGATCGTCTGCGTGCGCTCGATGGCGGTGCCGCGACGCCACACATACATAAGGCCAAACAGCAGTGCGGCCAAGAAGATCATCACATAGCCGCCGTCAAAGAACATGGTGAGGCACGAGGCGAAAAAGCACAGCTCAATGGCGCCGAAGAGCAGGGCGAAGACGCAGGCGCCCAGCTTGTGCTTGAGAATGCCGGCGATATAGCTCGTCAAAAGCGTGGTGGTCATAAGCATGGTCACGGTAATGGCGAGGCCGTAGGCACTCTCCATGCGCTCGGAGTTTTGGAACAGCAGCACGATGAAGATGCAGCCGACCCACATGATGTTATTGACGAGCGGAATATAGAGCTGGCCCTTGGTGTCGCTGGGGTAGTGGATGCGCAGGTGCGGCATAAGGTTGAGGCGCGTTGCCTCGGATACCAGCGAGAACGAGCCGGTGATGAGCGCCTGTGAGGCGATGATGGCCGCCACGGCCGAAAGCACGATGGCAAAGGGGCGTAGGGGCTCGGGGAGCATCATATAGAACGGGTTGACGATATCCATCGCAAGCATCTGGGGGTTGGAGTTATTGGCGAGCAGCCAAGCTCCCTGACCCAGATAGTTGAGGATAAGGGCCGCCTTAACAAACGGCCAGGATGCATAGATGTTTGCCTTGCCCACGTGACCCATGTCCGAATAGAGCGCCTCGGCACCGGTTGTCGATAGGAAGACAAAGCCGAGCACCATAATGCCCGAATGGTTGATGGGCGAGAACAGGAACATAATGCCGCGGATGGGGTTGAGCGCGCGCAAGATGGACAGGTTGCCGAGCATGTTGAACAGACCGGCGCCTGCCAGGAACAGGAACCACAGCGTCATGAGCGGGCCGAAGAGCTTGCCGATTGACGAGGTGCCGGCGCGCTGCATGGCAAATAGGCCGCAGATAATGATGATGGTGATGATGATGACGTTGGTCTGGCCGTCGCCCAGCAGCGCATGGCCCCATTCGATGGTGCGCAGACCCTCGATGGCTGTGGTGACCGTGACGGCGGGGGTGAGGATGCCGTCGGCGAGCAGCGCCGCGCCGCCGATCATGGCGGGCAGAATCAGCCATGGTGCCACCTTGCGTACGAGGCTGAACAGGGCGAAGATGCCGCCTTCGTTGTGGTTGTCGGCCTTCATGGCGATTACCACGTACTTGACCGTGGTCACGAGCGTCATGGTCCAGATGACGAGCGAAAGCGCGCCCAGGATCATGTCCTCGCTGACGGTACCGATGCCGCCGTTGTTGGCGACGATTGATTTCATGGTGTACATGGGGCTCGTGCCGATGTCGCCATAGACGACGCCGAGCGTTACGAGCAGCATGCCAGCGGAGAGGGGAATGGCTCCGTGCCCGCCCTGCCCATGCTGGCCTTGGAGGTTTGCCTCCAGTTTGTTGTGTGCCACGTGGACTCCCTTAGACATCCGGTTATCTGTCTAGGACAAAAAACTTTATGCCGTCTTTATACATACAAGAGCAGTTTGGCACATCGGGTTATTTTAGACAATAATCCTCAGCTGGGGATTATTTATCTACGCAGGTAGCATTTCAAAGCAGGGGCTTTTAAGCACGT
>DBFVGT010000158.1:0-17336 GCA_048524725.1 Collinsella sp.
TGCCGCCTTGCCATCTCGAGCGCATGTGATCCTGCTGGCTATCGAGGGCAAGGAGCGCTCGAGCGAGGAGTTTTCGGCGAGGCTCGACGATCTTATGCTGCGAGGCAGCAGCGACATTGCCTTTGTAATCGGCGGTTCGGACGGCGTGAGTGATGAGGTGCGCGCCCGCGCCGACGAGATGCTCAGCTTTGGACGCATTACCTTGCCGCATAACCTGGCGCGTGTGGTGCTGCTAGAGCAGATTTACCGTGCCTGCAAGATCAGTCGTGGCGAGCCGTATCACAAGTAGGTCGGCAATACGAAACAATAGCGTGGGACAATGACTTTCGTTTTTGAGGAACGCATCTGAGAGGACTGTGTGATATGAAGATCGGATTTGTCGGTTTTGGCAATATGGCGAGTGCTATGGCCGATGGCTGGATTGCCGCCGGCGTGGCCGCGGGCGACATGTGCGCCTGCGCAGGCCGCTACGATGCTTTGGTCGAGCGTTGCGAGGTGCGCGGCATGGTCGCCTGCCACGATGCCGCCGAGGTTGTCGCCGCATCCGATATCGTGGTCGCTGCGGTCAAACCGTACATGATCGAGAAGGTATTCGCCCCGCTCAAGGATGCTCTTGCCAAAAAGGTCGTTCTGTCGGTTGCCTGGACCTGGGACAGTGCCAAGTGGGAGCAGGTCCTGCCGGGCGTCGCGCATATCTCGACGGTGCCCAACACGCCGGTTTCGGTGGGCGAGGGCGTCATCGCTTGCGAGAAGGCTTCCACGCTTAGTGATGAGCAGAGCGCAGTGGTGCTTGATCTGCTTGGCAAGCTCGGTGCGGTGGTCGAGCTCGATACGAGCCTGCTGTTCGTGGGCGGCACGGTGGGTGGTTGCGCTCCGGCATTTGTCGCTATGGCAATCGAGGCCCTGGGCGATGCAGCGGTCAAGCACGGTATCCCGCGTGCTGCTGCCTATCGCATTGTGAGCCAGATGGTGCTGGGTACGGCAAAGCTGCATCTCGCAACCGGTCAGCATCCCGCAGCGATGAAGGATGCCGTGTGCTCGCCCGGCGGTGCCACCATCAAGGGCGTCGTCGCGCTCGAGGACGCCGGCATGCGCAGCGCCCTGGTCAAGGCAATCGACGCAACCCTCCAGTAAAACCTGCTATTTAGGGACAGGTTTATGTTGGCAGGTTTTTCCTGCGGTTTTGTCCTTTTAGCGAAAAGCGCCCCGCAACTGGCTCAATTCCAGTTGCGGGGCGCTTGCGTTTGCCCGGATAAAACCGACTAAAATAAACCTGTCCCTTTTTGGCGGGTTAGTCCCAGAAGCTGTCTTCTTCGTCCTCGGATTTGGGGCCGCGGTCGACATACATCTTATGGGTGCGCTTCTCCATTACAAAGGCAAGAATCGCAAACAGCAGGATGCCGCCGGCGAAAAGGATGGCAAAACCGGTGCGGGTGCCAAACAAAAAGGAAAAAAATGCGTCCATTGGGTGCCTTCTTGCGTAGTTGAGTTGGGTCGTAAACGCTCATAAGTATATACTTGCCCATACATGTACAAGGTTGCAACCTAAATGGAATGTATATCGCCGGAGGATCTAATGCTTGATATCAAGTTTGTTCGCGAGAACCCCGATGCCATCGATACCGCCATGGCTAATCGCCAGACGTCTTGGGATCGCGAGAAGTTCTTTGAGCTCGACGATGAGCGTCGTGCCGTCATCACCGAGGTCGAGGAGCTCCAGGCCACGCGTAATGCCGAGTCCAAGAAGATCGGCGCCCTGATGAAGGAGGGCAAGAAGGACGAGGCCGAGGCCGCCAAGGAAGCCGTGCGTGCCGTCAACGAGAAGATTGACGGTCTGGCCGAGCGCCGTACCGCCCTCGAGCAGGAGCAGTACGACTTCATGGCTCACTTGCCCAACATTCCGTGCGAGGCTACCCCGTACGGCAAGGACGAGGATGAGAACATCGAGCGCCGTCGTTGGGGCACCCCGCGCGAGTTCGACTTCGACTTTAAGCCGCACTGGGATCTGGGCACCGATCTGGACATCCTCGACTTCGAGCGTGGCAACAAGCTCTCCGGCAGCCGCTTCACCGTTCTCGGTGGCGCCGGCGCCCGCCTGGAGCGCGCCCTTATCAACTTCTTCCTGGACACGCACACGAGTCGTGGCTTTAAGGAGTGGTGGCCGCCCATCGTCGTCAAGCGTCAGACCATGTTCGGTACGGGTCAGCTGCCCAAGTTCGAGGACGACGCCTATCACGTCTCGGGCGACAACTTCCTGATCCCCACCGCCGAGGTCGTGCTTACCAACCTGCACGCCGGTGAGGTCCTCGACGCCGATACCCTGCCGCGCCGCTACACCGCCTTCACCCCCTGCTTCCGCGAGGAGGCCGGCTCCGCTGGTCGCGATACCCGCGGCATCATTCGCCAGCACGAGTTCGACAAGGTCGAGATGGTCAAGTTTGCCAAGCCGGAGGAGTCCGACGAGGAGCTCGAGAGCATGACCGCCGAGGCCGAGTTCCTGCTGCAGCAGCTGGGTCTTCCGTATCGCGTGATTAGCCTGTGCACCGGCGACCTGGGCTTCTCCGCCCGTCAGACCTACGACGTCGAGGTCTGGCTGCCGAGCTACAACGCCTACAAGGAGATCAGCTCCTGCTCCAACTGCGGTGACTTCCAGGCCCGTCGCGCCAACATCAAGTATCGCGACCCCGAGAACTTCAAGGGTTCGCGCTATCTGCACACCCTCAACGGTTCCGGTCTGCCGGCTGGCCGTACCATGGCAGCCATTCTGGAGAACTACCAGAACGCTGACGGCACCATCACGATCCCCGAGGTTCTGCGTCCCTATATGGGCGGCCTCGAGAAGATCGAGCCGGTCGCGTAGATTGGCTGCATAAGCGATTTGCTAGGGCACTCCTTTTTGGGGTGCCCTTTTTGTGTGCGGCCATACCATGCTGTGCGGACAGCTCAATAGAAAACACACGAACAACTGTTCTGTATACAGCCATCTACCTGCTATGCTTTTGCTAAATAAGAGCGAGAGAAAGGGGACGCGATGGAGCTGTTTGATGATCGGGTGGTTTTGTTTGAGAGCGACGAGGGCGGGGAGTACCTGCTTGTGACGTGTGAGCCGTCTGGCATGGGTGGCCTGGTGGTTCGACAGACGAGCGAGGGGCCGTTGACGCAATGGTGCTACGAGGAGTCGCCTCATGTGGTTGAGACGTTTGTGGCGCACGAGGGGCTTGTGGCCCTAGAGCATTTCTATGGGGTCCAGACATCTAATCAGGTTGCTCGCATGTTGAGCATCTCGTTTGCCGATTATGATTGTGCCCAGCGGGTGAGATCGCTCCTGAGGGAACTTGATGCTAAGTTTGACGTGATCGAAAAGCCAATCGATCGTACGGGGAATGGCGGTATATGCGGAGCAGCATGACAAGACTGCGTTCCACAAAAAAGTTTGAAATTGTGCTTGACTCCAATAAGCTAAAGTGGTTTTATATGTCTTGCGCTGCGGCGTTACCTCAGCTGGATAGAGGGTCTGACTACGAATCAGAACGTCATAGGTTCGAATCCTATACGCCGCACCAATTGAAATTGAAAGCCTCCGGCAACGGGGGCTTTTCTTTTACGCCGGCATCGCATGGATTCGAACCTCGGTCGAGGCACGAACAACTTAATTATCACTCCGTAAAATTTTTTTCTAATTGTCGCTTGACCCATCGGGGGCTCGCGTGCATAATAATCCGTGCGTTGCGGCGTTACCTCAGCTGGATAGAGGGTCTGACTACGAATCAGAACGTCATAGGTTCGAATCCTATACGCCGCACCAACTGAACTTTAAAGCCTCCGGTAACGGAGGCTTTTCTTATATGTCGACATACTTGAGGAGTTGCTTTCGCCGTGTTTGAAAGTATCGATTCGATCGACTGCATCAAATGAGTAAAAATCAAATTCGATAACTTTTTTTGAAAAAATGCTTGACCATTATTCAGTCCATGTGCATAATAATCAACAAGTCGCGGCGTTACCTCAGCTGGATAGAGGGTCTGACTACGAATCAGAACGTCATAGGTTCGAATCCTATACGCCGCACCATTTGAGATTAAAGCTCCCGGCAACGGGGGCTTTTCTTTTACGCCAGCTTGAGTGCTTTCGTCCAAAGGGACGATTTCCTGTCGACTCGTGTAAGATTCCGAGTAGATGTCGCGACTTATTCGCGACCACTCCTTCTCAAGCGACCGATCAGGGTGATATTTCGTGGCAGAGCGTCCGACATACAAGCTCAGGTTTCTCGATCCCAAGAAGCGCTTTCCGGCGATGCCCGAGCAGCCTGCGGGACGCTCATATGGCGTGGTCTGGAAACTCTTTGGCGAGGATCGGCATGAATCTTGTTATGTCGTCGAATTTGTTGGCAAAAGTCATGTGTCGCTTTTGGGCTACGTAAGCGTTTCGGGTGAGGTGTACAAGGTGGACCGCCCCGTTAGCGAGGCTCCGCTGCCCAACGATCCCGACATGGAACTGGTCCTTGACGAGTCGGACTCCGGTATTGGTGAGATTGTGGTTCGGGGAGCCAACGGCACGATGCGCGCGTGCGCGCGAACCGTCGGCTCTCCCGAAGGCCCCATGCGCGAGCAGTCCGACCACGAGACATGGAATTCGACCCGCTCCCTTCCTTACGGCGAGTTCATGGCATCGATGTTCCTGCGCTACGTGATATTCGCTGACTCCGAAAATGCCATTGCGAGCACGGCGGACGCCGGCGGACTCGACGAGGGTATGCAAAATGTTATCGACAAGATCAAGCTCGTAAAGTTGCCCGAGCCGGTCGAGGTGTTTTTGGGCTTTAACACGGCACCGCTCCCTGATGCTATCGAGACGCTGCTTTACCGCGTTGACCATGCCGAGAATCCGAGCGGTATCGAGCGCTATGCCGCTGCCCTTATGAGTGAAATTGACTTGCCCCGCCTGCGCACCATCGCTGCCAAGTCCGAGATGAGCCTGGCTCGCATTGATCGTTCAAAGCTTTTCTATCTCAATTTTGATCGTAGCCTGCTGGACCAGGACGAGATTGACATGCTGCTTGCCATCGAGTGCCGTCTCAACCGCCTCTCCGGCATCCTTGAGCGCATCGGGGCTGGATTGGTCCCCGCGGCCTCGTCGCCGAGCCTTGAGGGCTGCGCGCTCTTTGATGCGTGGCATATCGCTAAGACGACCAACGATGTTCCTCGACTGCTCGATACGGCCTCGAGCGATAACCCGTGGGGCGAACCGGGTACGGTGCCTTGCCAGCCGGGCGGTGAGTGGGATGTGCGTACCCGCTTCGCGCGTATTGTCGAGGCGCTTAACGTGGTCACGCGGCTCGACTATACCTATCGGGCAAACGTTGCCGAGGGGATTATGCTCGTTCGGTTTGGGCAGTCTGTCGTTGATGCCATGCCGCAACGTGAATACGACGCTCAAGATGACGCCTGGCACGAGCTGGACGAGGACACGCGCACGATCTGGGCCGCGGAGCACGATGCGCGCGTGGCGCTCACGCTTGCGGCAGCGTGTTTTGCCGCGGGCACCTGCATCACGCGCTGCTATGTGCAGATTGCTGCTCCCGACAGTGAGCAGGGCGAGTGCGTTGTCGCAACGTATTTCTTTGGGCGTGCGGCCTATCTGGCCGATTGCGTGCCTGTCGCCAAGGATCTTGAGAGCATGGACATGGACGATATGCCGTGCAAGCGTGTGCTTGAGGCGTATGAGTCAACCGCTCCGGAGACGATTGAGCCGGCGGAGGTTCATGCTCGTCCGCGTGATGACCATCGCATGCTGCCGCCGGCGCTGCGCGATCTGCTGCTTGCCGATACGGCTGACGAGCTGGAGGTCATGGAAGAGGACGACGACCCATACGTGGCCCGTGTTGTTGAATTGCGCGAGCAGGCAAAAGTCGACCGTACAGGTGCTTTTGAAGGCTTTTCCCGTCTTGTTGAGGAGTTGGAGGCTAAGTGCGCCGTCGCCGAGCTTTTGGCGACAGGTCCGGTTCAAACGCAGTTTTGCGATAACCAGCTGGTGCGCATGGTGCTACCGGTGTTGGAAGAAGACCGCTCTGTGCGAATCCTTCGTGCGCCCGATGCGCTGTACTTTGCCCAGCACGAGATCTGCAGCTTTTACGCCGAGCAAGAGGACTTTGAACGAGCACTGCCCGAGGTGCGCCATCTTTACGATCTGGCGCGCTCGTCCATGCAGTCGCACTTTGCGCTCATCAACGTGCTTGCGCGTCTGGAGCGCTTTGACGAGATTATCGAGGTGGCGCGCCACGGCCTACGTATTGCCAGCGATCGTTCTGCAATCGGCTACCTGTTCTATCGCTTGGCGTTTGCCTATTGGAATTGCGATCAGCTCGATCTGGCGCTGGCTTGTTACCGTCTGGTGCCGCGCGGCGAGGAGTCGGGCAGCAGCGCACTGGAAGAAATGCAGGGCCTTATGAACGAGATGGGCGTCAGCGAGCCTCCGACGTTCGAGGAAGCGGTCGAGACCATCCACAAGGCTGGACTCGAATTGCCGCCCGTGCCCGCGGTGACCAATCAGCTTGCGGATGCCGCCGTGCAGCTGGTCGATAACGGCTTCTTTTTCCTGGCGCGCGGCTGCATCTTCCAAATGTGGCGCACCATGGGTAACGACGAGCTCGGCTCCCTCAACCGCTCGCTGGGGTAGGCGAAGCTTTCAAGAAGGAAAGGCTGCTAGGCAATTAGAAAATTTCCTCTTGCCCATCCTTGGCTGTTTGGTTACTATAGAACGGCTGTTACGGAGAGCTGACCGAGAGGCCGAAGGTGCTCGCCTGCTAAGCGAGTATGCCCCAAAAGGGCATCTGGGGTTCGAATCCCCAGCTCTCCGCCAGTATGAACTTGAAGAAGGGTCCCATTTGGGGCCCTTTTTATTATCAAGAATGGCGGCTGGGGATTCGAACCTCAAAAAAGGAGGCATCCTTTCGGACGCCTCCTTTCAGTGGGCTTATTATTCTTGCGCCCTACACCTCGGGCGCCTTGGCGACGGTCTCGCTTTCTGCCGTGAGCGGGCGGTTGTCGATGCGACGGCCCAAGCGATCAAGCTTCACAAGGAGCCATTCAATGGGATTCGGCCCTGCGCCTTCCTCGTCGGCAACTAGGTCCATGACGGCGATCTTGGTGCCGTCCTGCTTGAGCGTGACGCTGCCCACCTTGTCGCCCACATGCACCGTGCCCGAAAGATCGTCGTAGCTAACCTTTTCGGTCACCTCGCCGGCAAGGGAAAACACGGTCGCTTGCGCCGTAGGATCGGCGAGTGTGGCGTCGATCGTCTTATCCGTCCAGTCGGTTTGGCCAATGCGCGCCATAAGCGGGTTGCCGTTGGCGGTCTTTTCCTGCGTGTTGGCGATTGCGACCGTCACCTTGTGGCCGTAGTACCAGTTGGCAAGGCTGGCGGTATCGGTAAAGCGCTGGTCGGTGGTGGTGGAGTTCAAAACGACGGTGTAGATCTCGTCGCCGTCGCGGTTGTAGGCGCTCGTAAAGCAATAGCCCGCGTCGTCGGTGGTGCCGGTCTTGCCACCGATGTTGCCATCTTGGCCCAGCAAATAGTTATGCGTGTCCATGGAATGCGAATGGTCGGTGCCGTCGGCGCCCGTGACCTCGATCCAGGAATCCTCGCTCGCTACGACCTCGCGGATCGTGTCGTTTTTCATGGCCTCCTGCATCATCAGCGCTACGTCATGTGCGGTTGAGTGCATGTCGCCGGCCCATTCATCAAAGTCCAGACCGTGTGGGTTCTCAAAGACCGTGCCGGTGCAGCCGAGCTTTTTGGCGCGCTCGTTCATGGCCTTCACAAAGGTTGCCTCGGCGTCTTTGGTCTTAGGGTCGATCTTCTTGCCCACATATTCGGCGAGCACGACGGCGGCGTCGTTGCCCGAGGGAATCATCAGGCCGCGCAGTGCCTGCTCCACGGTAAGCTCGTCACCTTCGAGCAAGCCGGCGGTCGAATTACCCACGGTGGCTGCGGCGTTGCTCACCGTGACCTTCTCGTCCATCTTGCAATTCTCGACGGTTAGGATTGCGGTCATGACCTTGGTGATCGAGGCGATTTTAACCTGCTCATCGGCGCCGCGCCCATAGTAGACGGTGCCGTCTTTGCCCATGACGAGCGCATTGGTCGCATCGATATCGGGCAGATTTTCGGCCGTGATGCCGCGCGCATCGGCGGTTTTGCCGCAAACATTGTCGGTCGTGAGTACTTGGGCGCCGGCGACGGTGGGCACGCCAGCGGCAAGGGCGATAGCGCAGACAAAGCCGGCGGCAAGCTGAGCAGAGCGCTTTGCAAAAGAGGTGAGGGACTTCACAGATTTCGCTTTCGACGGGATGGTCTCTTCTGGAACTAGAGTATATCGTTTGCCGGTGTCGGCGATCATCGCGTGCGTGCGTGGCCCACATCCGCGCCCGAACGGGCACAAGGGTGCTTAAGGCCGACTTAATCACCCACGCTTGTTGTGTGTGGCATGCGCCCCCTCGGGCATAATGGAGCGCGAGAGGAGCACGCATGAACGAGCGCATTTTGGTAGTTGATGACGAAAAGGCCATCGCCGACTTGGTTGGTATCTACCTTACAAAAGAAGGCTTTGACGTACAGGTCGCCTATAGCGGGGCCGATGCTGCCAAGGCAATCTTGGAGCAGGAGTTCGATCTTGCGCTGCTGGATGTCATGCTGCCCGATATCGATGGGCTTGAGTTGCTGCGTACGATCCGTTCCAGCCATACCTATCCCGTGATCATGCTGACGGCGCGCGATGCCCAGCAAGACAAGATCGAGGGCCTTTCGCTTGGCGCGGACGATTACGTGGTTAAGCCGTTCCGTCCGCTTGAGCTCATCGCGCGCGTGCATGCTCAGCTTCGCCGCTACACCAGCTACGGTAGCCGCGCGCAGGTGGCCGAGTCGCCGATCATCCAGCTCGACGGCCTGGAGATCAACCGCGATGCTCGTTCCGTAATGGTGGACGGTGCGCCGGTGCGCCTCACGCCCATCGAGTATTCCATCTTGCTGTATCTGGTCGAGCATCGCGGCAGTGTGGTGGCCGTGGAGGATCTGTTCCGCGCGGTGTGGAACGAGGATTTTATGCCCGGCTCCAACAATACGGTGATGGTGCACATTCGCCACCTGCGCGAAAAGATCGGTGACGACGCTCAAAAGCCGCGCTTTATCAAAAACGTCTGGGGCGTCGGCTACATAATCGAATAACGCCTTTAATGGTGGGGAAGTGGATATGACAAAAGACGATAGGCAGGCATTCGAGGTGCCCGATCGACTCTTTGAATACGTGAGGTCGGTCGTCGACAACCGCGCGCTTGCAACGGTGCTGCTCTTTTTGCTGAGCCTGCTGCTGATTGGCATCGATAACATCGCTGGAATCTTGGCGGTGCTGCTTGTCGGCTTTTTGCTGATCGATCGATTTGAAATCGTACGCCGCTGCGTGGTGATTGGCGGTGCCGCGTGGGCCATGACGTTGGCGATTGGCGCCATGGCACTCGGCGGCATCGAAGGGCCGGTGCTGTTCGATGCCGGCTTTGTATTCAACATGCTTGGCTTTGTGCTGGCGCTTGCCGTGTGCGTGCTGTTCTTTTGCGGCCGCGCCCTGTACTACCAGGGCTATGAGCAGGGCGAGCAGCATGCCGATTGTGTGCTGGCCGCTCGTATTCAAGATCGCCTGATCGATCACCCCGACACCTGGGACAACATCGACGGCGACTTCCTGGAGGTCGAGGGCGCACTCAACCGTGTGCGCGATCGCGAGCGCAAGGTGCAACAGGCCTTGCGTGACGAGTCTCATCGCAAGGACGATCTGGTCACGTACTTGGCACATGACCTACGCACCCCGCTTGCCAGTGTGGTGGGCTATCTTTCGCTGCTGCAAGAGGCTCCTGAGCTGCCGGTTGAGCAACGTGCGCACTTTACGGGCGTGGCGCTCGACAAGGCGCACCGGCTCGATGCACTCATCGAAGAGTTCTTCGATATCACGCGCTTTGACTTCCACGATATCGTGCTCACGCGCGGCTATGTTGATCTGGGGTTGCTGCTGGCTCAGGTGGCTGACGAGTTCTATCCCATCCTCAACGAGCAACATAAGGAAGCCCAGGTTGATATTCGCGAGGACCTGACGGTGCTCGTGGATGGCGATAAGATGGCCCGCGTGTTTAACAACATCATGAAAAACGCCGTCGCCTATAGCTATGAGGGCTCGACTATCACGATTGAGGCCAGGCGCCAAGACGATGGCGGCGTGCGCGTGCGCTTTATCAATCAGGGCGATCCTATCCCTGCGGCTAAGCTCAAGGTGATCTTTGAGAAGTTCTATCGCCTGGATGCGGCGCGTGCGACCAATCGCGGTGGTGCCGGTTTGGGCCTTGCTATTGCCAAGGAGATCATCGCGGCACACGGCGGTACCGTTGCATGTGAATCGACGCCCGAACACACGATATTCACCATCGAGCTGCCCGCCGCATAGCTAGCGTGCCCTTACAAACACTTGACAATGTGCTCACGTGCGTATGAGCCGCGATTCCTACTATCGATACTGCTGAATTGATATCGATATGGAGGTGTGCGGTATGACGGCTGCTGCGGCTGTGGAACCCACGGAGCTTGAAGAACTCATGGAAGCGCAGGCCGAGGCCGCGCATGAGCGCGAGGTTGGGGATGCGACTCGCCCCACGGCAGAGGATCTTGCCGCCTCGCCGACGCGCATCGACGTCGAGGGCCTCGACCTGTTCTATGGCGACCACCATGCGCTCAAGGACGTGAATATCAAGATCCGCGACAAGCAGATCACCTCGTTCATCGGGCCTTCGGGCTGCGGAAAGTCCACGTTGCTGCGCTGCTTTAACCGCATGAACGACGGCATCAAGGATTGCCGCATCGAGGGCAAGATTGCGCTCGATGGTCAAGATATCCTGGGCGATTGCGACATCTGCCGTTTGCGCCAGCGCGTGGGCATGGTGTTCCAACGCCCCAACCCATTTCCCATGAGTATCTACGACAACGTCGCCTACGGTCCTCGCGGTATGGGTGTGCGCGACCGCGCCGTGCTCGATGAGCTGGTCGAGGACTCCCTGCGTCGCGCTGCCCTGTGGGACGAGGTCAAGGACAAGCTCAAAGAGTCGGGCCTGGGTCTTTCGGGTGGACAGCAGCAGCGCCTGTGCATCGCCCGCGCACTTGCCGTGCAGCCCGACATTCTGCTGATGGACGAGCCGACCTCGGCACTCGACCCTGTGTCGACGTTGGTGGTGGAGCAGTTGGCCTGCGAGCTCAAGGAGACCTGCACGCTGGTGGTCGTGACGCACAACATGCAGCAGGCCGCGCGTATTTCCGATTCGGTTGCGTTCTTTTTGCTGGGTGAGCTGGTGGAGCACGCGCCCACCGCGCAACTCTTCAAGAATCCGTCCGATCCGCGCACCGCGGATTATTTGACGGGGCGTTTTGGCTGACGCTGTCTTTTACAGGTGCCTTTAGGGTTAAGATGCGGTCATATCGGCCGCAAAGGGGTTCAACATGATCTATTACGTCGAGGACGATGACAACATCAGGGATTTGACAGTCTACGCGCTGCGCAAGCAGGGAATCGAGGCCGAGGGCTTTTCGTGTGATGGCGAGTTTAAAGCTGCCGTGGCGCGACGGGTGCCCGATGCTGTGCTGCTCGATATCATGCTGCCCGACACCGATGGCTTGGCGATTATGCGTCGCCTGCGTGCCGATCGCCTGACGGCGACGGTGCCCATCATGATGCTTACCGCCAAGGACACCGAACTCGACAAGGTGATGGCGCTCGATGGCGGTGCCGACGATTACCTGACTAAGCCGTTTTCGCTCATGGAGCTTGCGAGCCGCTGCCGCGCACTGCTGCGTCGCGGCGGCATGGTCAAGCAGGCGAGCGATGTGCTCAGCGTGGGCGACATCGTGCTTTCGCCTAGCCATCGCGAGGTGACCGTTGCCGGCGAGCCGCTTAAGCTCACCCTGCGCGAGTTCGACCTGCTCGAGTACCTCATGCGCAAGCCCGGCGTGGTCTTTACCCGCGAGTCGTTGCTGCAGAGCGTGTGGGGCTGGGACTTCGACGGCGGTTCGCGCACCGTTGACGTGCACGTGCAGACGCTTCGCCAAAAACTGGGCGAGCATGCCAGCGCCATCGAGACCGTGCGCGGCGTGGGCTATCGCCTGGCCGAGCCTTCTGCCGGTGATGGTGCCGAAGGCGACGACACCGCGGCCACCGCATCGGAGGAGTAACCCGTGGTCTTCGCCCCCCAGGGAAAACATACGCTGTCGCACCGCGTTTTTGTGACGATCTTTGTCTGCGCCATGGCGGTTATCGTGGCGTTTACGGTGCTGGGTGCGTTCTTTGTGCAAAACACTTTGGCGGATGCCACGAGTGCCAATCTGGCGCAGGAAACCGAGCTCATTGCTGCCGCCCTCGACGAGCAGCAGGAGCCCATTCCGTTCTTGCGAAGCCTCGATCGCGAGGATCTTCGTATCACGCTGATCAATAAGGACGGATCTGTTGCCTACGACAACGAGGCGTCACCTTCCACACTGCCCAACCATGGCGATCGCCCCGAGGTCATCGAGGCCTTTGAGAGTGGTTCGGGTTCCGCGGAGCGCGCAAGCTCTACACTCGACGAGATTATGCTGTATCGCGCCGTCACCCTTGATAACGGCCAGGTCGTTCGCTTGGCGCAGGCCCAGCCTGGCGTTGCGGCGATTTTGCTGTCGATGCTGGCGCCGATGCTGCTTATCGCAGCAGCGGGTGCAGTACTCTCGTTTTTTATGGCGCGCCGTGAGTCCCGTGCCATCATCGCGCCGTTGCAAGAGGTGGATTTGGATCACCCACGCCGTAGCTATGAGCACGCCTATGCCGAGATGGTCCCCATGCTTGAGCGTATCGAGTCGCAGCGCCAGGAACTCAAGCGCCAAATGGCGGTGCTAGCGGATAACGACCGTATGCGCCGCGAGTTCACGGCGAATATCACCCATGAGCTCAAGACGCCGCTTACGGCGATTTCGGGCTATGCCGAGCTCATCGCAAATGGCATGGTCGAGGGCGAGGACGACCTGCGCAACTTTGGCGGTCGCATCTATCGTGAGGCGGGCCGCTTGGCAGCGCTTGTCAACGACATCCTTACGCTGTCTAACTTGGACGAGGCCGAACGTGCAACTGAAGGCGAGGCAGTGCCCATTGGGTCCACGGAGCCTATTGAGCTCTCGCGTGCGATCTACGCGGTTGAGCAGCGTCTTGAACAGGTTGCCCGTCAGGCGAATGTGACGATAAGTCATGAGACCAAGCCTGTGGTCATCGAAGGCGTGTCGCGCTTGGTCGACGAGCTCATCTATAATCTGGCAAGCAACGCCATCCGCTACAATCGGCCCGGCGGTACGGTTACGCTGCAGTGCGGCACCAACGACGAAGGCCATCCGTTCCTCGCTGTCGCCGACACGGGAATCGGTATCGCGCCTGAAGAACAGGGCAAGGTATTTGAGCGGTTCTATCGCGTGGACAAGAGTAGGTCCAAGGCACGCGGCGGAACCGGCCTGGGGCTTGCCATTGTCAAGCATGCGGCCCTGTATCATCATGCCACGCTCGATCTATCGAGCGAGTTGGGCGTGGGAACCACCATTACGGTGACGTTTCCCATACAGCAGGGCGAGCCATTCGCATAGCGATACAACACAGATATTGATGTAGACGCCGCATTTGACTTTCGGGTGCGGCGTTGTTGTGCAATTTTACGATTGCTTCCGACATTTTTACAGGAGAGCCTGTTTCTTATGTATAGAGTTTGGTCTCGGTAAAAAGATGCGATAACATACGGACAGTTTTGTCAATCCGAACTGGGGAAATGAAAGGCAAGCTGCATGACCCTTCTCGAACTGTTCCAGCTGCTGAAGAAGCACCTCAAGCTGGTCATCACCCTTCCGGTGGTCTGCGCGATCGCCATGGGCATCGTGTCCTTCGTTGCGATGGACAACACCTATACCGCGACGACGAGCATGTACATTCTCGCCAAGACCGACGATAGCGGTCAGATGAGCTACAACGATCTCTCGGCGAGCCAGATGCTTTCCAACGATATCGCCACGCTGCTGGATAGCGATAGCGTTAAGAGCGGCGCCGCCAAAGAACTGGGCCTTACCGATCTGGATGACTACAAGGTGTCTGTTTCCTCCGAGACCACCACGCGTGTCATTACGCTTTCGGTTACCGGCACCGATGCCAAGGAGACGGCTGAGGTCGCAAAGGCCATTGCCAGCTCGGTGAGTACGGTCGCTCAGAACGTCGGCGCTGCCCAGAGCATCAACGTTATCGACGAGGCTAAGACCCCCGAAGCCCCCAGCGGCCCCAAGCGCACGCTGTATATTGCCGTCGCGTTCCTCGCCGGTATCTTTATCGCAGTTGCCTATGTCGTTTTGGCAGACATGCTCAATACCCGCATCCGCGGTGCCGAAGAGGCAGAAGAGCTCCTGGGTATTCCCGTTGTTGGCCGAATTCCGGCTATGAAAGGTGGTAAATAGGCATGGCTAAGGCAAAGAACACCGATAAGCTCGTTGTGCAGAATGCCGCCAAGACCCTTCTGGCCAACATCCGCTTTGCGAGCGTGGACGACCCCATTCGCACCATCACCGTTACCTCCTCGATTCCCAACGAGGGCAAGTCTACGGTTTCCATTAATCTTGCTCAGGCAATCGCCACGAGCGGCAAGAGTGTCCTGCTGGTCGAGGCTGATATGCGTCGCAGGTCCCTTGCCGATATGCTCGGCGTCCGTTCGCGCGGCGGACTCTATGCGGTCCTTTCCGAGCAGATCTCCATTGACCAGGCAATTGTCGAGACGGGTCAGAAGAACTTCTACTTCCTCGATGCCGAGCCGCACATTCCCAATCCTGCCGACATCATCGTCTCCCATCGCTTTGCCAAGCTGGTAAAGGCACTGTCCGCCAAGTTCCAGTACGTCATCTTCGATGCTCCTCCGGTCGGCACCTTCATCGATGCTGCCGAGATTGCCAGCTTGACCGACGGCGCGCTGTTCGTGGTGCGCGAGGACTTTACCAAGCGCGAAGAGGCGCTCAACGCTATCGCCCAGCTTAAGAAGTCCGAGAAGGTCAAGCTCATCGGTACCGTCATGAATTACTGTGAGACCGAGACCAGCGAGTACTACTATTCTTACTACACCAAGGACGGTAAGAAGGTTAAGAAGGGCTCCGACGATCAGGGCACTTCCAAAAAGGGCATCTTCACCAACCGAGCAAACGTTTAGTTGATTAAGGCTGACCTATGCGTGACATTCATTGCCATATCTTGCCGGGTGTAGACGACGGCGCTGCCGATCTCGAAGAGAGCTTGGCGATGCTCGAGGCTGCCAAGCGGGCCGGTGTAACCAGAATCGTTTGCACTCCTCACTGCCGTGATCCCTATTTTGATTACGACAAGATGTGGGATGCCTTTGAGCTGCTGCGCGATAACGCTGACGGTTTTCCGCTCCAGATGGGCTTCGAGGTCAATCATCGAAAGCTCGTTGAGCTTGGTATCGATGCCGCGGATCACTTGCATTTCGATGGGACCAACGAGTTTCTGCTCGAGCTTTCGACGCATGCCGATGCGTATGCGTTTAGAGAGTACGAGAACACGATTTACGATTTGCAGTGCCGTGGCTACCAGGTGATCATCGCTCATCCTGAGCGCTATCGTGCGGTTCAAAAGGATGTAAGTGTGGCGGAGCGCCTGGTCGATATGGGCTGCAAGCTGCAGGCTTCGGCGGACTTTATTGCCGGCGGTCGATTTGGTCGCGAGAAAAAGCCGGCACAGCGCCTGTTCGATCAGAACCTGTACAGCTTCATCGCGAGCGATGCCCATAACGTGGGTCATTACGACTGCCTGGCGAAGGCTCGCGCGAAGTTTAGCGTGCGCGGAGCTCATTTTCGCTAAAATCTGTCCCTAACGTCCGCATTGAATGAAAGGGCAGCCATGGATATCCAACTTAAGACGGGATGCTTTGATGACGCGGCGTTGGTGCGCCGCGTCGTTTTTATGGACGAGCAGGGCTACGAGAATGAGTTTGACGCTATCGACGAGGATCCGAACTGCATCCATGTGACGCTCTATGTAGACGGTGAGCTTGCCGGTTGCTCGCGCGTGTTTCCCGAAGAGCTTGAGCGCGCAGCTGACGCAGAGGCTCCGGTGTCGCCGGCGTGCGACTTGGACGAAGGCGTCGCGGCGGGGGAGACCTACATTATGGGGCGCGTGGCCGTGCTGCCGAGCATGCGCCGTCGCGGTTTGGCGAGCAAGATTGTCGAGGCCAGTGATACGTGCGCGCGTGATGCCGGCGCCAAGCTCATTAAGCTGCACGCGCAGGAATACGTGCTGCCGCTCTATGCCAAGGCGGGTTACACGCAGATTGCCCCGGTGGACTACGAAGACGAGGGCCAGCCCCATGTTTGGATGGCCAAGCGCGTAGATGGCAGATAGGGACGTTCCTTTCCTGCCGGCAGTCGGGGACACTCCTTGGCAATTGGCGCATCAGAGCGTTTGGACATACAGTTTTTCGATTCCGTATGTATATATGCGCGCTAATGGGTTATAAAATCTAAGTCTGAACATAGCAGGTCTGCAATGCGGCTCGGGCAACCGGGCCGTTTTTGCGGACGGGGGTAGCGCGAAAGGACTGCACATGCGTCAATTTAAGACCGAGAGCAAAAAACTGCTCGACCTCATGATCAACTCCATCTACACCAATAAGGAAATCTTCCTGCGCGAGCTTATCTCCAACGCGAGCGATGCCGTCGACAAGCTCAACTTTAAGAGCCTGCAGGACCCGAGCGTCAAGCTCGACCAGGGCGACCTGGCTATTCGTGTTTCCTTTGATAAAGATGCCCGTACCATCACCATTTCGGATAACGGTATCGGCATGACCGCCGAGGAGCTCGAGCGCAATCTGGGCACCATCGCCCATTCCGGCTCCGAGGAGTTTAAGACTGAGAACGCCGAGCAGCAGGGTTCCGATGTCGACATCATCGGTCAGTTTGGCGTGGGTTTCTACTCCGCCTTTATGGTCGCCAGCCACGTGAAGGTCGTCAGCCGCGCTTATGGCGAGGATACCGCCCACGTTTGGGAGTCCGACGGTCTTGAGGGCTACACCATCGAGGATGGCGAGCGTGCTGAGCACGGTACCGATGTCATCCTGACGCTGCGCGAGAACGAGAAGCTCGACGCCGACGGCGAGGCCGAGACCTACGATCGCTTCCTGACCGAGTGGGGCCTCAAGAGCCTGATTCAGCAGTACAGCAACTATGTGCGCTACCCGATTCAGATGATGGTG
>DBFVGT010000159.1:0-2841 GCA_048524725.1 Collinsella sp.
CGGTGAGCTGTTCGCCGGCCTCGATATTCATGTGAAAGCGTGCGTCCAGATGCCCCGACTTCTCGGCACGCATAGCAAGCGCAGCTGTCAGCCCGAGCGAAACGATAGAACCGACGACGACGGCAAGCTCGGGACCCACAAACCTAGCAACGACCAGAGCCGCACCGGCAAAGGACACGCCGGAGAGCACGGCGATGCCCGCCGCGCCACGTAGGCGCTCGGCAACGCCTGCAACGTTGCCCTGGTCCTCGGCAACACGACCAGCAACCAGTACGATAAACAGCGGCATCATCACAAAGAAAGGCGCCAACTGCACCAGCTGAACGGTCGCCAGGTGCAGGGAATCCAGACCCACCAAGTCGGCAACGGACACCGTGGGGATGCCGATGGAGCCGTAGGGTGTGGGTACGCCGTTGGCCAGCAGGCAGATGAGCACGGCGGGCACGGCCTCAAAACCCAGGCCCGCGAGCATGCCGGCAGGAATGGCGACGGCAGTGCCAAAACCGGCCATGCCCTCCATAAAACCACCGAAGCACCAGGCCACGAGCAGCGCCAGCAGACGGCGGTCGCTGCTGATGGAGGTGATCATGCTGCCGATCACGTCCATGGCGCCCGTGCGAACGCACAGGTTATACGTGAATACCGCGGCGATGATCACCAGGACGATGGGCCACAGAGCCATCAAAAAGCCTTCAAGCGAGGCGGTCGCGATCTGCGCTGCCGGCAGGTGCCACCATGCGAAGGCAAGCACGCACGAAAGGACAAACGATCCGATAGCGGCCTTCCAAGCTGGCCATTTAAAGCACAGCAGCATCACGACCAGCCAAATAATCGGCACAAGAGCCAGTAAGAATGCGGCGACGTCCATAGGTAGAAGCTCCTTGGTGCCGCGTGGGCGGCATCGGGGGGGTGTCACAAAACTTCAACAGGATACCGCACACTTACCGACAAATTACAGCCGCCTGCCGAAAATATTGAACAATCCGTTCAAAAACACGAGCGAACACCGTCGCGTCTATACTAGAGCGCAGCAATAGAAAGGACCCCGCTTTGAGCATCACGCCCCTCGATAGCATTCGCCGCGCCATCGCCCGCCGCAATGGCGTCGCCGACCCCGCCGTAGCGGGCAGCGGCACCGCAAGGGCCCAGGGCGGACGCATCGAGAATGGCCTGTTCCCCGCCTCCCACACGGCCGAAGAGCTTGCGCGCATCCAGGAGCTGAGCCAGCGCAACGCCGGCGGCCCCGACAGCAGCCAGGCCACGCGCCGTCGCCGGCGCGAACGCGATCGGGAGCCCGGCCCCGTCCGCCGCATGGTCAACGCTTGGTGGAACCGTCTGCTCGGTGCCGTCTACGGCGGCGGCTTCTCCATGCAGGAAGCGGAATACGAGGAGCACGCCACCAGTCGCGACTATCTTTGGAACACCCTCGGCACCGCCGTGTGGGGCTTGGCATTTCCGCTGCTCACCATCGTGTCTACGCAGCTCGTGGGCGCCGAAGAAGCAGGCAAATTCTCCATCGCCTTTGTCACCGGCACGCTCATCATGATCGCGTGCAACTACGGCGTGCGCAATTTCCAGGTCTCGGACATCGACGAAAAGACGTCCTTTGCCTCCTACCAGCTCAACCGCTGGCTTTGTGGAGCGCTCGCCCTAGGCTGCGGCCTCATGTACAGCAGCGCCCGCGGCTATGACGCGCAGATGGCGACGATCGGCCTGGGCGTCTACCTGTATAAGGTCATCGACGGCGTCGCCGACGTGTACGAAGGCCGCCTGCAGCAGGCCGACAAACTCTACTTGGCTGGAATGAGCCAAACGCTACGCTCCGTCGGCGTCATCGCGGTCTTCAGCGTGGCGCTGTTCCTCACGCGCAGCATGCCCATCGCGGCCATGGCCATGGGCATCGCCGCGATCGCCTCGCTCGTGCTGGTCACCGCGCCGCTCGCCCTGCTCGAGACCGAAAAATCGCGCCGCGTGAGCCTTCGCGAGGTCGGCCACCTGTTTGTCCAGTGCGCTCCACTCTTTGGTGCACTGTTCTTGTTCAACCTTATCGAGAGCATGCCCAAGTTTGTGATGGAAGGCACGCTGGCATACAAATATCAGCTGTACTTTAATGCCCTGTTCTTTCCGGCGCAGGCTATTTTGCTGAGCATTGGATTTATCTATAAACCGCAGCTCCTGCGCTTGTCGAGCATTTGGGCTAATCCTCGCAAGCGTCGTCGCTTTGACCTGATTATTGTTGCCGTTATGGCGCTGATCGTGGTCATCACCGGCATGTGCGCCGCATTTATGGCAGGTCCCGGTATTTCCCTCATGAACTTTATGTACGGCCTCAGCTTTGAACGCTACCGTACGCTGGCGCTGCTGATGGTCGTCGCCGGCGGCGTCACCGCGGCCATCGACTTTATCTACGCCATCATCACGGTGCTGCGCCACGCTGGAGACGTCACCAAGATCTACCTGATCTGCTTCGCCGTAAGCGTGGTGCTGCCGGTGAACCTGATTAAGCTGCTGGGTCTGATGGGCGCCGTGGTGAGCTACCTAGCCATCATGGCCCTACTCCTGGTGCTGCTGATAATCGAGTACGCCCACATCCGCCAACGCATCGAACGCGACCGCAACCCATACGGCGCCTAATTAGCTGCCCCCGGTCACCGGAATTTGCGATGGAATCACCCCGGCTGGGGTCTCGTTGCGGACAAGATGCATCACGCAAAACTAAGTGAGTAGACTTTTGCCGAATCCCTGACCACACCGGCAAAACACAAGTCAATGACCTGCGGTTTTGTTGAGGCAAATTTGCCGGCTGCTCGGCATTTCCAAAAAAGCCTACTCACTTAGCCA
>DBFVGT010000160.1:0-5461 GCA_048524725.1 Collinsella sp.
GGCGGCTTGGCAAGCCCCATCCGGAGCAAGCGCGAATAGGAACGCTATGGGCCGGCCCGGTCCGCGTTCGGGTAGCGTGCGTGGAGCTGCACGGTAACGTGCAGACAAGATAAATGACCGTTCACGACAGAACCCGGCTTACAGGCCCACTTGGCATTTTTGTTACCCTGACAATCGGTACGGCCTTTGCCGTATTATTGAAGCTGTTCGTTGCTGCGCTTTATTTTGTTGAGGGGCTTTGTTGGACAGCTATTTTACTCTGCAATCGAATATTGAGGCTTCGGGCGAGTTTGTGGACCGCAAGAGCCGGTTTATTGCCCAGCTGGTCCATATTGAGTCCGAGGACGAGGCGAATGCCTTTATCGAGATGGTTCGCAAACGTCATTACGATGCTCGACACAATGTTCCCGCGTGGATTTTGGTCGATGGACGCGAGCGCCAGAGCGACGATGGTGAGCCGAGCCGCACGAGCGGTATGCCGACGCTCGAGGTGTTGCGCGGTGCGGGGCTCAAAAATGTTTGCTGCGTAGTGACGCGCTATTTTGGCGGCACGCTGTTGGGGCCGGGCGGCCTGGTTCGCGCCTATACTGCGGCGACGCAAGCGGCGGTGGCCGCGGCTCAGGAGGCCGGGCAGATCGTCGAGATGACGAGTGTCGTGCCTGTTGACGTGCATGTGGCCTATCCGCAGTATGAGCAGGTGCTTCGCTTGGCCCAGGATTCCGGTGCCAGGGTTTCGGATACCGAGTACGCGGATGCCGTGACACTTCATTTGGTGTTTAAGGCGGGGGAGCAGGAGTCGTTTTGCGCTAAGATGCGCGAGCTTATGGCGGGGCGCGAGGAGATTGAGGTCAGCACTCCCGAATTTGCCGAGTTCTAACGGCGACGGCCGGCGTGCATTTGGATGAATCCCAAGCGCGCCGGCTGTCGTTTTATGTTGCTGCCGTTTACTCGGCGAGCTGCTTTAGCACATCGCAGGCGATCTCGACGGCATCGTCGATGCAGCCGGGGCAGCTGCGGAGCGGACCCTTGTCCGATCCGATGCCCTTGAGCGTGCCGCAGACGGTCGTCGTGTTCTTCTCGCCAAAACGCTTGGCGATTTCGCGCGACAGCTTGTAGGTCTGGCCCTTGGTCTTGGGGTTCTCCATGCCGTCACTCATTACAAAGCCCATGATGGCCACGGCACCCGAGATGGCGCCGCAGGTTTCGGTCATGCCGCCCATGCCGGCGCCAAAGCCCTCGGTGAGGGTAAAGGCGACCTGGGGGTCGAGCCCGACGGCGGGCGCGAGCGTGCAGACGACGGCCTGCGCGCAGTTAAAGCCGCGGGCGTGGTACTCGGCAGCCTGAGCCTGACAGGCGGTGATGTCGAGCTGGGCTGTATCGATTTGCTTCATCGGTGTCTCCTTGATTACGGTGTACCCGCCTATGGTACCCTTGCCGGTGTATGTAATCATTGAGAGCTTCATGTATGCCTCATTTATATCCATCGAACAAATGCCTAAGGCTGAGACGAATGCCCCTGATTAATTTGTCCAATAACCTATCGGCGGGATGGGTTGAGAGGGGTGTGCGGTAGCGGTATCGTGAACCGATAAAACAAAACCCAAGTAAGGGAGTTGGATATGAGCGAGCAGACCATCGGAACTACATGTGTTCAGGGCGGCTATCACCCGGGAGATGCCGAGCCGCGCCAGGTGCCCATCTACCAGTCCACCACGTGGAAGTACGACACGTCCGAGCACATGGGCAAGCTGTTTGACCTAGAGGAGTCGGGCTACTTCTACAGCCGTTTGCAGAACCCCACGTGCGATCTCGTTGCCGCCAAGATCTGCGAGATGGAGGGCGGCACCGCTGCGATGCTCACGAGCTCGGGCATGGCTGCGAATTTCCTCGCGATCTTTAACGTGGTCGGTGCCGGCGATCATGTGGTCGCGAGCTCTGCCATTTACGGCGGTACGTATAACCTGCTCGCCCACACCATGGGCCGCATGGGCGTGACCTGTACGTTCGTCGCCCCCGACTGCACCGACGAGGAGCTTGAGGCAGCCTTCCGGCCCAACACCAAGCTCGTCTTTGGCGAGACGATCGCAAACCCCGCCCTTGCCGTGCTCGATATTGAGCGCTTTGCCAAGGCCGCACATGACCACGGCGTGCCGTTGATGGTCGACAACACCTTCCCGACGCCCGTGATGTGCCGTCCCTTTGAGTGGGGCGCCGACATCGTTACGCACTCTACCACCAAGTACATGGATGGACATGCTGCCTACCTGGGCGGCGTGATCGTCGACCACGGCCAGTTTGACTGGATGGCCCATGCAGACAAGTTCCCGGGTCTCACCACGCCCGACGAGAGCTACCACGGCGTGACGTATGCCGAGAAGTTCGGTCGCGAGGGTGCCTTCATTACCAAGGCCACCGCGCAGCTTATGCGCGACCTCGGCCCCATGCAGAACCCGCAGGCGGCCTTCTTCCTGAACAGCTCGCTCGAGAGCCTGCATGTACGCATGCCGCGTCATTGTGAGAACGGCCTGGCCGTTGCCAAGTTCCTGCAGAGCCATCCCAAGGTACGCTTCGTGAGCTATCCGGGCCTGGAGGGCGATAAGTACCATGACATCGCTCAGAAGTACATGCCTAACGGTACCTGTGGCGTTGTGAGCTTTGGCTTTAACGGTGGTCGCGCGGCGGCCGAGACCTTTATGAAGAGCCTTAAACTTGCCCAGATCGCCACGCATGTGGCTGACGCCCGCACCTGCTGCCTGCATCCCGCTAATGCCACACACCGCCAGATGAACGATGAGGAGCTCATCGCCTGCGGCATCTCCGCCGATATGGTGCGCCTGTCGTGCGGCCTCGAGGACACGGCCGACTTGATTGCCGACCTTGAGCAGGCACTCGAGCAGTGCTAGGCTAGCGTTCGCATAAGGCGCCGATGCTGGCAGAAAGCTTCGGCGACCTTTAGTTCCGATTCCGTAGGCGGGACCCCAATCGCGACTGTTTGCAGGCGATTGGGGCCCCGTTTTTGCGTTGCGCACTCGAAAGGATGGATATGGAGAAAACCGCAGAGCAGCTGCGCCGCGAGCACATTGCCCTTGAGGGAGACACCCATGGCAAGAACAAATGGGCGATTCTGTTTACCGTGCTCATCATGACGTTTATGTCGTGTCTGGATTCGACCGTCGTGACCGTGGCGTTGCCCGTGATGCAAAAGGAGCTGGGCGTGGGCCTCGACCGCATCCAGCTGGTGAGCTCGGTGTACCTGCTTGCGACATGCGTGGCTATGCTGCCGTTTGGCCGCTTGGGCGACGTGCGCGGCAAGGTGGGCGTATTCCAGCTGGGCGTAATCGTTTTTACGGCCGGCTCGCTGCTTTGCGGCCTTTCGAGTTCGCTCGAAGTTCTTATTCTGGCACGCATTGTGCAGGGCGTCGGCTGCGCAGCGGCCATGGCCAACAACATGGGTATCATCACCGAGTCGTTTCCGGCGCGCGAACGAGGCCGTGCCATGGGTATTCTCGCGACCTTCGTGGCCCTCGGCATGATGTGTGGCCCCGTACTCGGCGGCGTGCTGGTGGCAAGCTTTCCCTGGGAGAGCATCTTCCTCATCAACCTGCCCATTGGCGTCATCTCGTTTATCGTGGGGCTCTATACGCTACCGCATGTTAAGCCGGAGGCCGGCGAGTGCCCCATGTCCCTGATCGAGGCTGCTCGCCGCTGCTTTGCAAATTCGGCTTTCACCATCAACCTTGCCTGCATGCTCATCGTGTTCGTTGGTATTGGCGCATCAGAGTTTATCCTGCCGTTCTATTTTCAGGACGCCCACGGCTTTGGTTCCGACATTTCCGGATTGCTCTTTTTGGCGCTGCCAATGGTGAACGCCTTTATCGGCCCGCTTTCGGGAACGGTTTCGGACCGTGTTGGCTGCGAGGGTCCCACGGCGGTCGGCCTGGGCGTGTATGTGTGCGGTCTCTTTGCAGTAAGCACGCTCGACGAGCACTCTTCTATCCCTGTGATCGTGTGCTGCGTCGCATTTATGTCGTGCGGTACGTCGATTTTCCAGAGTCCCAACAACTCGCTGTACATGGGCTCGGCTCCGCGCGAGGCACTTGGCTTTGCAGGTAGCTTGGGCAGCTTGGCGCGCTATGCGGGCATGGCGCTGGGTATTACGGCAGGTTCGCATATCCTCTATGGGCAGATGAGCGTTGCGATGGGCGAGGCCGTGACCAGTTTTGTTGCAGGCCGTCCGGATGTGTTCCTGTTTGGTTTTCGTTCGGTGTTCTATGTGTTGATGGCCGTGGCAGCCGTGGGCTTTGTCCTCTCGATGGTTCGTTTGGTGAGGATGCGCGCCCGTCATTAGCGTATTGGGAGGCTGCCTGCCACGTATTCGCGCCGTCCCAAAAAGACCGGTTTGTGGTGCGATGCGGCTTGTGGGGCGGGCGGGGGTCGGTCCGTGGTAGACTATCGAACAACGTTTATTAATCGCGCGGTATCCTTGCCGCGAGAAGGGGTTGCGCCATGCAGGAGCTTGAGGATCGTATTCGCCATGACGGCATCGTAAAGGCCGGTAACGTCCTTAAGGTTGATGCCTTCCTCAACCACCAGTGCGACGTTGAGCTGTTCGACCACATGGGTGCCGAGTGGGCCCGTCTGTTCAAGGATGTCGAGATCAACAAGATCCTGACGATTGAGGCTTCGGGCATTGGTATGGCTTGCATCGCGGCTCAGCATTTTGGCGGCGTGCCGGTGGTCTTTGCCAAGAAGGCGCAGTCCATCAACCTCGACGGCGAGCAGTACGCCACGACCATTTACTCCTTTACCAAGCAGAAGGAGTACCCGGTCATCGTTGGCAAACGCTTCCTGTCCGAGGGTGACAAGGTCCTGATCATCGATGACTTCTTGGCCAACGGCTGCGCGCTCGAGGGTCTTATCAAGATCTGCGAGGCTGCGGGTGCCGAGGTATCCGGCATTGGCATTGCGGTGGAGAAGGGCTTCCAGGGCGGTGGCGATAAGCTCCGCGAGCGTGGCTTCCGCGTTGAGAGCCTGGCCCGTATCGCCGATATGGACTGCGAGACCGGCGAGATCACCTTCGCCTAAGCGCGCAACACAAGCGATTGGTATGCGATGTGACAAAGGGTCCGTCCCTTTGTCACATTTTTTGTATGAGGGGAGGTGTTGATATGGATGAGAACAAGATGGGATGGCGCGAGTATGCACGCTATGCCGAGATGTCGGTCGAGGAGTTGGCGCGCGATTGCGAGGTGCAGGTGTTTCGCGCGACGGGTCCGGGCGGACAAGGCGTCAACACGACGGACTCGGCGGTGCGCATGAAACATATCCCTTCTGGAATTACCGTGACGGCGCGCGAGAGCCGCAGTCAGTTCCAAAACCGTAGTAGCTGCCTGCGTAAGCTGCGCGCTGAGCTTGAGCGTCGCGGGCGTCCACCGCGCCGACGCGTAAAGACCAAGGTGCC
>DBFVGT010000161.1:0-12017 GCA_048524725.1 Collinsella sp.
GCTCATGATCATGGTGCTTGCCTTTGGCTCGGCCGCGACGTTCTTCTTCTGGGGCAAGTGGCTTGCCAAGCTTTCGGGCGTCGACCCCACGGCTCAAAACGTTGAGGTCAATGTCCATAAGACCGAATGGATGGCCCTCAACACCATCGCCGCGCTGCTGATTCTGTGCTGCGTGGCGTTCCCGGTTATCTCGAGCGGTCTGGTGTCGCCTTACTTGGCTATGGTGTTTGGCCGCGTGCCGTACGTTATTGGCAAGGACTCCATGTATCTGATGGTGGTTATCGTGGCGTTTATCGCCGTGGTGCTGCTGACTTCATTCCGCGTGAGCAACAAACCGCACGTAAACGTATATCTTTCGGGCGTGGGAACCGACAATTACCGCCATTTCCGCGGCTCGATGGGACGCGAGGTGAAGGCCGAAAAGCGCAATTGGTACTCGGTGGACGCCCTTGGCGAGAAGCGTATTGGTCCCGCGGGTAGCGTCGTGTGCTGCAGCATTATCTTGTTTGCGCTGCTGTGTTGCGCGTGGATTGGGCCCGAGAGACTTGCCATGAGCGCGCCCTCGGTGCTGCGCGGCAAGTATTTCGAAGGCTCGGGTGTCGTGGGTATCTTTATTGGTACCGTGGCGTTTGCCCTGCTGGCGCCGCTTGTGGGCGGCCTGATCGACGGCATCGATCGCAAACTCTCGGCCCGCATGCAGGGCCGCGTGGGCCCGCGCCTGCTGCAGCCCTTCTACGACGTTGCCAAGCTGCTGCGCAAGGCCCCTGCCAGCGTAAACACCATGGACGACACCTATATGGCATGCGCGCTCATCTTTACCGTGGTGGGCGGCGGTATCTTTGTGTCGGGCTCCAACACGCTGCTCTGCGCTTTTATGGTGACGCTCGCCGCGATCTTTGTGGTACTGGCGTCCGCCTCGACGCAAAGCCCGTTTGCCCAGGTTGGCGCCGACCGCGAGCTGCTGCAGGTCATGAGTTACGAGCCCGCCGTTCTGCTGATGAGCGTGGGCCTGTACCTTGCCACCGACAGCTTTGATTCCATCGCCGTGACGGGGCAGTCGACCCCCATCATCGTGTACAGCGCGCCCATTTTCCTCGCGCTGCTCGCGGTGCTTACCATCAAGCTGCGCAAGTCGCCGTTTGATCTTTCGTACTCGCATCACGCGCATCAGGAGATTGTCCAGGGCGTCGCCACCGAGATGAGCGGCGGCACGCTGGCCAAGATGACCCTTATGCACTGGTGCGAGACCGTGCTGTTTTTGATGTGGGTGGGTATGTTCTTTGTTTGGGACAACCCGGTGAGCTGGGTGGTTGCCCTGGTCGTGATGGTCGCGACGTATTTTGTCGAGGTCCTGATCGACAACACCTTTGCCCGCAGCACCTGGCGCAGCTGCTTTAAGCTCGGCTGGGGCGTGGCGCTGGTGTTTGGCCTGCTCAACCTTATGCCCATCCTCGTCGACGTGTTTATTTAGGAGGCGGCATCTATGGATCATAAAATGTCGCGCTCGCCGTGGGTTATTCATTACGACGGCTCGAGCTGCAACGGATGCGATATCGAGGTTCTGGCCTCGCTCACGCCACTGTTCGATGCGGAGCGCTTTGGCGTGGTCAATACCGGCAACCCCAAGCATGCGGACATCTTTTTGGTGACGGGTTCGGTCAATGCCCAGAACCTGCCCGTCGTGCGCCAAATTTACAACCAGATGCTCGAGCCCAAGTGCGTGGTGGCCTGCGGCATCTGCGCGTGCTCGGGCGGCGTGTTTCGCGATGCCTACAACGTGATAGGCGGCGTGGATCGCGCGATTCCCGTGGACGTGTACGCGCCCGGGTGCGCCATTCGCCCCGAGACGGTGATCGATGCCATTGTGGAGGCGTGCGGCATTCTGGACCAGAAGGAGGCCGTGATGCGCGCCGGCGGCGATCCGCTTACCGTGGGCGGCGCTGCTGCCTGGGACGGTGGCGTTGAGCTGGGCGAGGACGGGTTTGTGGCTGCGGGGGCCGGCGACACGGCCGACGCTGGCGACGCATCTGCCGGGAAGCCCGTCGCGCCCGCCGCTGCAAAGGAGGCCGAGTAATGCAAAAGGCAATCTACACCACCGTCGAGCTCGATGCGCTGTTGTCACATGTCCAGGCGCTCAAGGGCGCCGGCGCGCGCTTTGTGCAGATGCATGCCGAGCGCAGCATCGACGACGGCACGTATCGCCTGGTCTATACGTTTATCAACGTTCGTGCTGCTCAGGAGCATATTGCGCAGGATGGCAGCTATGCGTTTGAGAACCTGGTGGTTGAGAGGATTGACCAGTTCCAGGACATTCCCTCGATTAGCTCGTATTATCCGGCGGTGTTCCCGTTTGAGAACGAGGCGCACGACCTATTTGGCCTTGCCATCACCGACATGCAGGTCGACTTTAACGGCTTTTTCTACCAGGTTTCGACTGCCGAGCCCATGAGCGTCATCACGCCCGAGATGAAGGCCGCGCGCGAGAAGGCCATGAAGGTCCGCGCGGCTGCCGAGGCTAAGGCGCGCAAGGCCGCGGCCGAGAAGGCCGCCGCTGCCGCCGCTGCTGCGGGGGAGGGTGCTGCGGATGCCGGCGATGCTGCGGGCGCTGCTGCCGCCCAGCCCGTTGCGGCTGCTGGCTCCGATGCTCAGCATGACGATGCCGCTGCCAAGGCCGCGCTCAAAGCCGCCGAGCTGGAAGCAAAGCTCGCCGCCATGGATCCCGATAAAGCAGCCAAGGTCCGCGCGGCGCTTGCCGCCAAGGCCGCCCGCGACAAGCAGAAAAAGGAGGCGTAAGGTCCATGGCACATCGCTCCGTTATTCCGTTTGGCCCGCAACACCCGGTGCTGCCCGAGCCGCTTCATCTGGACCTGGTGATCGAGGACGACCGCGTTATCGAGGCAATTCCGCAGATTGGCTTTGTGCACCGCGGCCTTGAGAAGCTCACCGAAAAGCGCGATATGCACCAGTTTGGCTACATCGCCGAGCGCATCTGCGGCATTTGCGCCGTGGGCCACAGCTGCGGCTATGCCAGCGCCTGCGAACGCATGCTTGACATCGAGGTGCCTGGCCGTGTGCAGTATATCCGCACCATTTTGCATGAGCTTTCGCGCATCCACTCACATCTGCTGTGGCTGGGCCTGCTCGCCGATGCCTTTGGCTTCGAGGCGCTGTTCTATCGTTCGTGGACCCTGCGCGAACAGATTCTCAAAATCTTCGAGAGCACCTGCGGCGGCCGCGTGATCCTCTCGATTAACGAGATCGGCGGCCTTAAGCACGACATCGAGGACTCCGAGCTGGCGGGTATTGTCCAGACGCTCGATGCCATGCGTCCCGACTACGAGGCCCTGGTGCGTACGTTTTTGGACGACGACAGCTGCGGCGAGCGCCTGCATGGCGTGGGCGTGATCAGCAAGAAGGACGCGCTTGATCTGTCGATGGTCGGCCCGTTCGGTCGCGCTTCGGGCGTGGATTACGACGTGCGCATGCTCGGCGACGGCGCCTATGCGGATCTGGCCGCGTTTGATCCCATCGTGGCGACCGACGGCGACTGCTATGCCCGCTGCCAGGTGCGTTGCGCCGAGGTCACGCAGGCCATGGACATCATCAAGGAGCTTGTGGGCAAGATTCCACACGACGGCATTGGCGGGCGCACCAAGCTCACGCCGGCCGACGGTGCCCGCGGCGAGGTCGTGATTGAGCAGCCGCGCGGCGAGGCGTACTACTATGTGCGCGGCAACGGCACCAAGAACCTGGACCGCTTCCGCGTGCGCACGCCGACGTCGCAGAACCTGGCGGGTCTGACGCATGCACTGCAGGGCGTGCTCATTGCCAACGTGCCCATGATTATCCTGACCATCGACCCCTGCATTAGCTGCACGGAAAGGTAGGAACGGCATGAGTTTGCTGACATTTGCCAAGACAGCCTTGGGTTCCATGGTCAAACAGCCGGTAACGGTGCGCTATCCGCAGGAGAAGCTGACGGCGCCCGAGCGCCTGCGCGGGCACATCGTCAACGACATGGACGTGTGCATCTGCTGCGGCATGTGCGCGCGCCGTTGCCCGGCGGGTGCACTTGCGGTCGATCGCAAGGACGGTACCTGGTTGATCGATCCGTACGCTTGCGTGGTGTGCGGCGAGTGCATCGAGAGCTGCCCTAAGCACTGCCTGACTATGGACACCGCCCGCACCCCGGTTGCGGCGGATAAGACTCCCACGGTAGAAACCAAGCCGGAATAGTGCGGAGATGGGGCCGGTGGGGCAAAATTGCCCCACCGGCCCCGCGCTTGAACGCGCGTGCGAGCCGCCGCGAACAAAACTATGCCGGATTACTACGATAAATCGCCTGCCCCCAACCACGCCGCATTTGGCAAAATCAAAACCGCAGGTAGACGGCTTGCAGTTTTGCGAAAAAGTCACGCGTGGTCGGGGATCTCATTTTTATCGTAGTAAACCGGCATAGTTTTGAAATGTCACCATATCCGTAGCAGCCCTTGATCTCCCGTGGACGGAGGAAAACGGATCATTTTGGCCCTGCGAGGGCCGCCACGTGACCCCGCCGCCACGAAACCGGCCCATCTACTACTTTTGAGTGGCAACCCCCAACCATAGCGAATAACGCAAAAACAAAACCGCAGGTAGAACACCTGCGATTTTTTATGAAACGCGGTTATGGTCAGGGGTATCGGGCTAAACGTAGTAGATGGGCCGGTTTCGTGGCGGGGTTTATTAATCAACCCCCTCTGGCTGGAGGAAATTGGGCCATTTTGGCCCGTCCATCTTCGGTCGCACCCGTTTTCCTGCGAAAACGCCGTGTCTCAACTTTGGTGAGACATTTGTCTCACGCCCAAAACAGAACCTGGAACATGTGTCACCTGCCCAAATTGTGTCTCATTTCGTAACTTTAGGCTGTTGCAAGGTCTGAGACCGCGAGAAGGGAGACGCGATGAGTAAGTACACGAGGGGTCTCTTGGCGGTGATACTGGCCGTAGTGCTGGTGTTGCCGACTGCAGCATTTGCCATGCTGCCCGAGGCCAATGCCAGGTCCAGCACCGGAATGGATGGACCGACCATGACCGGAAAAACGGTCGTCGACCCCGATACGAGCGGTCGCTGGGAAATCTGGGCGGCTGGCCATGGCGGCAATAAAGTAACGACCCAACACGTCGGCCGAATCTGGACCGACAAGACGGTCGAGGCGACTGGAGAAAACGAAAAGTCGGATTTCCTGACCACGCTCTCGGCCATGTCCTCGACATCCAATTCAACCGTGACGGTTACCACGCCGCTTGACATCGTGATGGTGCTGGATGCCTCTGGCTCGATGGATGATGAGATGGGCAGCGGAGATCGCACCAAGCGTATCGATGCGCTCAAGAGCGCTGCCAACAGCTTTATCAATACCATCGCCAAACAAAACGAGGCTGTCGAGGGCGTTGATAGGCAGCATAGGGTTGCCATTGTTAAGTTTGCGGGTGATAAGACTGATAAGGTCGGCAATGACACGTACTATCAAGGCCAATACAAGTACAACCACTCGCAGGTAATGAAGGGTTTGACCGATTGCTCTGGCGGCAACGTGAAAGTTCTTGAGGATACAGTTGCTAGAATCAAGCCAAGCGGTGCCACGCGTGCCGACTATGGCCTGGAACTGGCCGGGGATATCACTTCTGGCCGCGCAGATGCCAAGAAGATCGTTGTGTTCTTTACCGACGGCAAGCCAACGAGCTACAGCGAGTTTGATTCTGACGTCGCCAATGCTGCCGTGACGGCTGCCAAGAAGATGAAGGATGGCAAGGCCACCGTTTATACCATCGGCATCTTTAGTGGAGCGGACCCCGCTGCCGATCCCTCGAAAAAGGGGACAAGCGACGTCAACAAGTTTATGCACGCCGTGTCGAGTAATTATCCCGATGCCACATCGTATGCGAGCGACAAGCTTGGTGCACGCGCGGAAAATTCCGACTACTACAAGTCGGCGACCAATGCCGAAGAGCTCAAGAAGGTCTTCGACGACATCTCGCAGGCCATTACGTCGGAGAAACCTTATCCGACCGAAATCCATAAGGGTTACGACGAGACCAAGTCCGGTTACATCACGTTTACCGATGAGCTGGGCGACTTTATGCAGGTTGACGGTTTTACCGAAGTCGTCATCAACGGCACGCCGTTTATCAAGCCGAACAAGACGTTCAATAAAGAAACCAATACCGACACCTACGAGTTCACCGACAAGGCAAAGGACCTGCTCATTACCGTGCAGCGTGCCGGCGATGGTAATCCCCAGAAGGGCGATATCGTAACGGTTAACATTCCCGCATCGTTGATTCCACTGAGCCACTTTAAGACCGTAGACGGCAAGCTTTCGGTCGACAACGTTAAGCCCATCCAGGTGAAGTATGCTTCGAGCGTGAAGAGCGTTGCGCTCGACAACCTGTTTACGCCCGAGAAGGTCACGGGGCTCAAGGCTTACATCGAAAAGAATATGACCGTTGCCGACGATGGCAGCAAGATCGTGAGCTTCTACGCAAACAAGTGGAAGGCCGGTGCGTTGGGCGATACGGTTGCGAACTTTGAACCGGCCGACACCAATCGCTACTACTACTTCCAGAAGCAGACTCCAATTTACACCGATAAGGAATGCACGAAGCCTGCAAAGGGATCCGCGCTGGCTGACGACGTTACCTATTACTACAAGGACGAGTTTGAGGAGCAGGGCGAGAACGGCGAGGCCAAGCCCGCAACCGCCGTCATCGAGTTTATCGGCGGCGACGCCGCAAAGTTTACCGGGGCCATAGTTTCTGATGAGAACGGCAACTTAGTGTTTAGCGTGGGAACCGCACGCCTGGCCTTTATCGACGAGCTCCACACCACCAAGGACAGCGTTGGTGGCAACAAGACCAGTACCGCGACCGACGTGCTTAACCCCAGGTGGAACAACATGTCCGCCAAGGCGGGTGCTACGCATGTCAATTCCTACTTGGGCAACAACGGTAAGATCAGCTATAAGTACGATATGACGCCGGCAACGGTGGATACCAAGGCGAGCTTTGGCCTGACCAAGGTGCTCGAGGGTCGCGAGTGGACGAAAGAGGACAAGTTTGAGTTTGGTCTGACGTCCGAGAACGGTGCCCCGATGCCTGCGGCTACGACTGCAATCGTGCACAAGGCTGACCTGGACCAGGGCAAGGCTGCCATCGACTTCGGCACGATCGAATACACCGAACCTGGCACGTACGTCTACGAGGTCAGTGAAAAGCACGCCGGGACCACGATTGACGGCATCGCCTACAGCGGTAACGTCGCGGAGATCACCGTGACGGTGATGCCCAACAAGAAGGGTGAGCTCAGCGCTGCCGTGGAGGTGACCTCGGGCGAGACCGAGTTCAAGAACATCTACGCTGCAAGCCCCGTCGATTCAAGCGTCACCGACGAGATCGAGGTCGTCAAGTCTCTGACCGGCCGTGGCCTCAAGGCCGACGAGTTCAGCTTTGAGCTGCGCGAGGCCAAGGGCGAGGACTCTGAGCTTATCGAGACCGTCAAGAATGACGCCAGCGGCAAGGTTACGTTCAACCCCATCAAGTACACCAAGATCGGTCAGCACACCTACACGCTGCGCGAAGTCAAGGGCAACGCCGGTGGCATCACCTACGACGAAACCGTCTACACCATCGTGACGACCATCAGCGATGACGGCAAGGGCCGGCTGGTGGCTACGCATAAGCTGAAGGGCGCCGCCGAGGACGTTAAGAGCATTAAGTTCGAGAACTCCTACACCGCCACGCCCGTCGCGGCATCGCTCGTGGGTAAGAAGAACCTACAGGTTCCTGATGGCTTGACCCCGGCCGATATTGCCGGCAAGTTCACCTTTACCGTGACCGGTGAAGAGAGCGCACCCATGCCCGCGAACGCGAGCGTGACCAATGATGCCAAGGGCAAGGTCGACTTTGGCAAGATCACCTTTACGCTCGACGACCTTAACAAGGCCCTGGGCGAGAAGCCCGAGAAGCGCGAGCACACCTTTACCTACACCGTGACCGAGTCCGGCGAGGTCGCTGGCGTGACCAACGACGCCAAGCCTTCGCGTACGGTTTCCTTCACCGTGACCGATGACGGCGAGGGTAATCTGAGGGTGTCTCGCAAGCCGGATGGCAACGTAGCCTTTACGTTCACCAATACCTATGGCGTGACGCCTGTCGAGACGAGCGTCACCGAACAGATTACCGCGACCAAGGTCCTGGCCGGGCGCGACCTTAAGGCCGGCGAGTTCTCCTTCGAGCTCGTCGAGGGCGAGGGCAAGGACGCCAAGGTCGTCGCCACCGGCAAGAACGCCGCCGATGGCAAGATCACGATGAGCGCCGTGAAGTACGACAAGGCCGGAACGCACACCTACACACTGCGCGAGGTCAACGGCGGAACCACCAGCAAGGGCGTCACCTACAGTGATGCCAAGTTCACCATCGTGACGACCATCACCGATAATGGCGACGGCACTCTCAAGGCCGAGCATGTCCTGAAGGGCACCGAGCCTGCCGAGTTCAAGAACACCTACAGCGTGACCCCGCTCGACACAGAGCTCGACTTTGGCCTGAGCAAGGCCATTGACGGCCGCGACTGGACGGATGGGGACGAGTTTAGCTTTACCATCACCGCCCCCGAAGGCACCCCGCTGCCCGATCCCGCAACCGTAACCGTGAGCAAGAGGGACGCGAAGGACGGCATCGTCGCCATCAAGTTCGGTAAGATCCACTACGCCGCTGCCGGAACCTATAAGTACGAGATTCGCGAGAACGCGGGCAGCACGGTCGGCATGACGTATGACGCGCATGTCGCAACCGCCGAAGTGACCGTGACCGAGGACAGCGATGGCACCCTGACCGCCAACGTCACTAAGAAGGAAAACGGACGCTTTACCAACACGTACCGCACTGAGCTCGATTACGCCGCGGCCGGCGGCCTCAAGCTCAGCAAGACCCTCTACGGACGCCCCATGACCGAGGGTCAGTTCACCTTTACCGTGACGCCCGCCGACGATGATTCGGCTAGCGCACTGGGCCTGCTGCCCGGGGCCAACAACTTCGAGTCTCCCGCAACGATAGAGGGAACGGTCGGCCAGATTGACATTCTGGCGGGCCATGAGGTCAAATTTACGCAGGCTGATGCCGGCAAGACCTTTACGTACACCGTGGCCGAGAAGAACGACGGCCAGCCGGGTTACACCTACGACGACGCTGTCCGCACCGTGACGATCGCCATCGCCGACGACACCGCCGGCACGCTCACCGCCACGACGACCGTCTCAGGCGGTTCCGAGGGCACGCTGGTGACCGAGTACAAGACCGGCGCGGCTGCGGTCGAGAGCGCCGTGGTCCCGTTCGTCAACAGCTATAGCGCTACGACCAACACGCCTGGTGGCACCGCTGCTCAGGTCGTTGCCGCCAAGACCCTGACCGGTCGCCCGATGGTTGACGGCGAGTTCTGGTTCGGTATCGCCTATCAGGGTGAGCTTGTGGGTTATGAAAATCTCAAGCCCAATATCGGTGGGCACGTGAGCTTTGATGCGCTGCACTACGACACCAAGATGCTTGCCGATCTTGAGTCTGCCGGGCTTGCCCATCGTACCGACAAGGACGGTAAGCTTGGTTGGACCATTAACTACACGGCCTACGAAGCTATACACGGGCTGCCGAACGGCGTTTCTGCTACAACGTGGTACTTTGGCTTTAAGGTTATCGTCGTCGATAACGGTGACGGTACCCTGACGGCAACGGTCGACTACGGTGGCATCGAGCCCTTGTTCGAGAACGTCTACGGCGCCGATGCCGTTGACGCCGCGCTTGCCGGCACCAAGAAGCTCCAGGCTGCCGAGGGCCTGACCCCGGCCGACATCACGGGTAAGTTTACCTTTACCGTGGCCGCCGATGAGGCGGGTGCCCCGATGCCCGAGCGCACGACCGCAACCAACGACGCGGCCGGCAACGTGGACTTTGGCAAGATCCACTTTACGCTCGAGGACCTCAACCGCGCCCTGGGCGTGACGGACGATGCGACCGATAAGGCCGAGGCAGACGAGGCCGACGAGGCAGAGGCTGAAGAGGCCAACGCCGACGCTGATGCCAACGCCGACGAGCCCAGCGACGAATCCGAGCCCGCAGGTCCCGCTGCCCCGCGCTCGCACACCTTTACCTACACGGTGACCGAGTCCGGCACCGCCCCTGGCGTAACCAACGATGCCAACGCCACGCGCAAGGTTTCCTACACCGTGACTGATGACGGCGCCGGACATTTGAGCGTCGTGCGCAACGGCGAGGGCGGTGCGGACTTCACGTTCACCAACACCTATGGCGTAGCACCCACCGATTCTTCCGTGACCGATCAGGTCAAGACGGTCAAGCGTCTGACTGGACGCGACCTTGCAGCTGGAGAGTTCACGTTTGAGCTGCTCGAGGACGGTGTGGTTGTCGCTAGCGGCACCAACGACGCCAACGGCAACGTTACGCTGAGCCCGATCCGCTACGAGGCACCCGGCACACACACGTACACGCTGCGCGAGGCTTGCCCCAACGCGCTCGGCCTGTACAAGGGCGTCACCTATGACAGCACGACCTACACCGTCGTGACCACCGTCTCCGACAACGGCGACGGCACGCTGACCGCGACGCACAAGCTCGAGGGAACTACCGAGTCGGCTGGCTTTACCAACAAGTACCACGCCATGCCCACGCAGGTTTCCATCGGCGCCATCAAGGTGCTCGAGGGACGCGAGCTCAAGAAGGACGAGTTTAGCTTTAAGCTCGTTGGCGAGGACGTCGAGTCCACCGTCACCAACGATGCCGACGGCAAGATCAACTTCGACAAGTTCGAGTACAACGAGCCTGGTACGTACGTCTACACCATCAGCGAGGTCAAGGGCAATGAGGCCGGTATGACCTACGACAAGTCCGTCTTTACCGCGACGGTCAACGTGGTCGATGACGGCGAAGGCAACCTCAAGGCGAGCGTCGCCTTTACCAAGGGCGACAAGAGTGTCGAGGGCATCGTGTTCAACAACACGTACAAGAAGCCCGAGACGCCTAAGCCGGCGCCTGACCCCGGTGCGCCCAAGACCGTGACGAATATCGTCAAGACGGTTACGCGCTACCTGCCCACCACGGGCGACCAGCAGGCCGCTGCGCTGCTCATGGCATTTGTCATCGCCATGGCCGGCGTCGGAGTCCTGGTCTGGGGTATCCGTAAGCGCTAGGCACGATGACAGCACCCGGGGCCAAAAGGCCCCGGGCCGCTGGCAGAAGGCCAAAACGTAGCCCCCACCCCACCCCCAGCCGCCACGGAGGTATCTCCCTCCTCCGTGGCGGCGCTTTTGCGCGTAGGTGAGAAGGGGCCCGGCACGAAACCGGCCCATCTACTACGTTTGACTGCCCACCCCTGACCATACCGAAAAGTGCGAAAACAAAACCGCAGGTAGAACGCCTGCGATTTTGCATGAAAAGCGGGTATGGTCGGGGGTATCGAGTCAAACGTAGTAGATGGACCGATTTCGTGGCGGGCGCTGTCAGCCGATCTCCGCGGGCGGAAGAAAACGGATCATTTTTGTCCCGCGAGGCCTGGGATGGTATCCGTGCGGGACTATCCGAACAAAACTATGTCGGTTTACTACGATGAATTCGACATTCCCGACCATGACTGCATTTTTCTAAATATTGCAGGCGTTCTACCTGCGGTTTTGTAAGCGCGCAATTTGCCGTGGTCGAAGGCGGGCGATTCATCGTAGTAATCCGGCATAGTTTTGAAATGGCATTAAATCGGTGGCAGCCATTTTACTTTGCCGGGGTGGTCGGTTGTTGGGTAATTACCCTCGCAGGTAGGCGATGGCGATCTGCGTGCGGTTGCGCAGGCCCATTTTGGCCAGGATCGAGCTGATGTGGTTGCGCACCGTGCCTTCTCCCATATAAGCCGTGGCGGCAATCTCCTTGTTATCGAGGCCGCGGGCGATGAGCTCGGCGACTTCGAACTCGCGGTCG
>DBFVGT010000162.1:0-3997 GCA_048524725.1 Collinsella sp.
TCAAGAATTTTGAAAAGAGTTTTTCGAGACCATTTCGAGCATTTCCCACCGGTTTCATAGGAGTAAACTTGCCCCACTGCAAATGCTCGAAAGGACCGGCATGAAAGAACTCTCCAACCGCACGGCAACGTTTACCGATTCGGTCATCCGCCGCATGACGCGCATCTCCAACAAGTATGGCGCCGTCAACCTGTCACAGGGCTTCCCCGACTTTGATCCCCCGGCGCAGCTGCTCAATAGCCTCAGCACCATCGCCACCGACCCCAAGCCGCTCTACCACCAGTACTCCATCACCTGGGGCTCCCAGGCCATGCGCGAGGCGCTTGCCGCCAAGCAGGAGAACTTTATGGGCATGCCGATCAACCCCATCGAGAACATCGTGGTCACCTGCGGCTCCACCGAGGCTATGATGGCCGCCATGATGACGGTCACAAACCCCGGCGACAAGGTCGTCATCTTCTCGCCGTTCTACGAGAACTACGGCGCCGACACGATCCTTTCGGGTGCGGAGCCCATCTACGTGCCGCTCAACCCGCCCACCTTTGACTTCGACCGTGGGATCCTCGAGGCGGCCTTCCGCGACAACGATCCCAAGGCGATTGTCCTATGCAACCCGTCCAACCCCTGCGGCAAGGTCTTTACCCGCGAGGAGCTCACCTTTATCGCCGACCTGTGCAAAAAGTACGACGCCTACTGCATTACCGACGAAGTCTACGAGCACATCGTCTACGCGCCCCACGAGCATGTCTATATGGCCACGCTGCCCGGCATGTTCGAGCGCACCATCAGCTGCAGCTCGCTGTCCAAGACCTACTCCATCACCGGCTGGCGTCTGGGCTACACCATTGCCCCAGCCCAGATCACCGAGCGCATCAAGAAGGTCCACGACTTCCTCACCGTAGGCGCCGCCGCTCCCCTGCAGGAAGCCGTCGTCACCGCCCTCAACTTCGACGACAGCTATTACCAGGAGGTCCTTGACCTCTATACCGCCAAACGCGACCTGTTCTGCCAGGGACTCGACAGCATCGGTCTTGAGCATAACGTGCCGCAAGGCGCCTACTACGTAATGATGGATATCTCGGAGTTTGGCTATGACAGCGACCTCGACTTCTGCGAGGACCTCGCGTCTAAAGTGGGTGTGGGCGCCGTGCCCGGCTCGAGCTTCTTCCGCGAGCCCGTCAACCACCTCATCCGCTTCCACTTTGCCAAGCGTGACGAGACGCTCAACGCGGCGCTGGAGAACCTCAAGTCTCTGCGTGATAAAATCGAGCCGCGCGGGTAAGGACGACCCAGTAACTAAAGGCACTAAAGAAACCTCGCGAACCCGTTGGGTCACGAGGTTTCTTTTTATAGCGACCTCATTTATTTTTTAGAGCGCTATACTTTAGAGAAGGAGCAACTCGTCCCAGAAAGAGGAACACTATGGCGGAGCAGCAGCTTATCGGAGCGCTCGAGGCCGGCGGCACCAAGATGGTCTGCGCCACGGGCTATGCAGACGGTACGGTCCTGAAGCGTGAGCAGATCGCGACCACGACCCCGCAGGAGACCGTCGAGGCCGTCAACGCATGGTTTGCCGACAAGGGCATCGCCGCGCTGGGCATCGGCGCCTTTGGCCCCACCGCAGTCAACCCTGCCTCGCCCCAATACGGCAAGATCCTGGAGACGCCCAAAACGGCATGGCGCTACTTCGACCTGCTGGGCACCATCCAAAACGAGCTCAATATTCCCTGCGGCTACGACACCGACGTCAACGTCGCCTGCCTGGGCGAGGTCACCTTTGGTTGCGCCCAGGGCCTCACTGACGTGGTGTATCTGACCATCGGTACCGGCGTGGGCGCTGGCGTGCTCTCGGGCGGTAAGCTCGTGCACGGCATGATGCATCCCGAGGCCGGCCACATCCTGGTCACGCGCGACCCGCGCGACACCATTGGCGAGCACAGCGCCTGCCCCTTCCATGACAACTGCCTCGAGGGCCTCATCGCCGGCCCCGGCGTTAGAAAGCGCTGGGATGGCAAGAGCGCCGGAGACATGGCCGATGACTCGGAGGCCATGGACCTGCTCGCCGGCTATCTGGCACAGGCGCTCATGACCTACACGCTGTGCTATGCCCCACAGAAGATCATCGTCGGCGGCGGCGTGGCCGACCACACCCCCATCGTGCCGCTTGCGCGCAAGAAGTGCGCCGAGATGCTCAACGGCTATATCGTCACGCCCGAGGTCAACGACATCGATACCTACATCGTCAACAACAGCCTCGAGGGCAAGCAGGGCATTATGGGCTGCCTGGCCCTGGGCGCACAGGCGCTTCAGTAGCAGACGCACTCACAGGACGTGGCGCGCCCGGCAAATCCGACCTACGGAACGACGCCACCACGCCTCATATAAGCTCTCAAATAAAAAAGGGGCTTATAGGACAAAATGTGTGTCCCGATAGAACATCCGTTTCCATCCATTAATCCAGCCAGAACGGGTACGGGTCCCTGTGGTGGAGATCCTCCCACACGGCCCTGTCGCCCCACTCCGGCCCTCCGTCCTCGCGCGACGGCGAGGCGGAGTAGACGCTGAACAGGAAGTCGATGTCCGCGTCGGTCGGCATCGCGGCGAGCTTCTCGCGCGCCGTCCTCGCGTCCCCCGAATGAGCGTGGCACCACCAGAACGCCGCCTTAACGCGCTTGACGGACGTCAGCCCCCGGTGGTTGCGCAGTACGGCCCTCAGCTGCGAGTTCACCCCTCCCTCGATCATGTTGTTGGTCGACGGCAGCGGGCCGGCCTTGGCAAGGGCGGGGTCGAGGTAGGTGAACAGCGTCCCCGCCGACACCAGCGACGACAGCGACGAGCGCGCCCGCCTCAGCCTCTCGTGGGTGTAGACCCTCCTGCCGTCCACCACGGTCCTGTCCTCCAGGAAGTCGGCCCAGAACCCGCACCAGTCGAGGTAGCGCTCGACCCAGAGCTCCGCCCGGTGCAGCGTCTCGATGCCCATGAGGTCGCGCGCGATGAGGTAGAGCTCGCGCCCCGCCTGGAGCTTCGGCCGCGTCGTCGTGTAGCGCTTGACCTGCGAGAAGGCGTGGAAGGTGCACCTCTGGACCCTGGTGCGCGGCCAGGTCTCGCGCACGGCCTTGGCGAACCCGTGTTAGCGTCAATCTATTTTTCACCAGTTTCACTAAACAGGCGCGCCGTTCGCGCAAAGGCGGTTTCACCGGTTGCGCTAACGTATTTTCACCGATTCCGGTCACGGCTTGACGGGCCCGTCCCTCGGCAGGTCCTTCAGCCTGTAGGACCTGCCGGTTATCTTGACCAGGTGGCAGTGGTGGCACACCCTGTCCGCGATCGCGCTCGCCGCCACGTCGTCCCCGAACACCCTGCCCCAGCCGCTGATCCCCACGTTGGTGGTGATGATCGTCGAGCGTTGCTCGTAGCGCGTCGATATCAGCTGGAAAAGCAGGTCCGCGCCCGCGCTGCCGACGTCGAGGTAGCCGAGCTCGTCGATGATGAGCAGCCTCGAGTGGGCGTAGTACTTGAGCCTCTTCTTGAGGATGCCGCGCGACGAGGCGTCCTCCAGGTCCTCGACGAGCCGGGCGCAGTCCACGAACCTGACCTCGCGCCCCGCCCTGACCGCCTCGATGCCCAGCGCGACGGCGAGGTGCGTCTTGCCCACGCCGGGGCTTCCCACGAACAGGACGTTCTCGGCCCGCTCCACGAACCTGAGGGTCGCGAGCTCCTCGATCTCGGCGCGCGGGACCGACGGCTGGAAGTCCCAGTCGAAGTCCGCCAGCCCCTTGACGTAGGGGAACCCCGACGACCGTATGCGCTGGTTGGTGATCCTGACCTCCCGGGCGGCGACCTCGACGCGCGTCATCTCCTCGAGGGCGGAGGCGAAGCCCCGCTCGCCCGCGGCGACCATCCTCACGTAGTCGGGCAGGGACGCCGCCATCTCGTGCAGCCCGAGCGCGGAGAGGTTCGCCTGCGCCCTGATCGAGGGGCTGCCCTCCGCGACGGC
>DBFVGT010000163.1:0-9256 GCA_048524725.1 Collinsella sp.
AGGGTGTGGTAGACCTCGGCGCACCAACGCAGGCCCTCGGCAAAGCTCGGGGCGCCCACCGGCATGATCATGAACTCCTGGAAGTCAACGTTATTGTCGGCATGGACGCCACCGTTGAGGATATTCATCATAGGCGTGGGCAGCAGGTGGGCGTTGACGCCGCCCAGGTACTGGTACAGCGACAGGCCCGCCGACTCGGCAGCGGCGCGGGCGACGGCCAGCGACACGCCCAGGATGGCGTTGGCACCGAGCTTGGTCTTGTTGGGGGTACCGTCCGCGGCAATCAGCGCGGCATCGACGGCGCGCTGGTCGAAGGCGTCGAGGCCCACGACGGCGTTAGCGCACTCGTTATTGACGTGCTCGACGGCCTGCGAAACGCCCTTGCCCAGATAGCGGCCCTTGTCGCCGTCGCGCAGCTCACATGCCTCAAAGGCGCCGGTCGAAGCACCCGAAGGCACCATTGCGCGGCCAAAGCTGCCGTCCTCGAGCACGACCTCGACCTCGACGGTGGGATTGCCGCGGCTGTCGAGCACCTCGCGACCGTAGACGTCCAAAATATCGCTCATGTTGTCTCCCTCTCACTTGGAAACGGGTTGAATGCTTGGCGACACGGCTTGCACGCTACAGCGGCGCGCAGGTTCATAAGTTAGCCTTATCGCACTTTTTGCATTATGCCCTAAGTTAGCCAAGGGATACAATCTTTTTAAAAATAATAGGGGCGATGGGACAAGTCCGTCCCGTCGCCCCCGCAGTCTTACTCCTCTGCCTTTGCGGCATCCCAGAGGTCATTGAGGCCGTGGGTCGAAAGCTCGGCCAGATCCACGTGGGCGTCGGCCGCCATCTGCTCCATCGCGGCCCAGCGGCGGCGGAACTTTGCCGTACTGGCACGCAGGGCGCTCTCGGCGTCAATTCCCTCCTTGCGCGCAACGTTGACCAGGGCAAAGAGCAGGTCGCCAAACTCCATCTCGCGCTCGGGAGAACCGGGAGCCTCGGCCTCAAACTCGGCACGCTCCTCGGCAACCTCGTCCCACACGTCCTGGACCGTCTCCCACTCAAAGCCCACGGCAGCCGCCTTGCGCGACACCTTCTGAGCCTGCATCAGCGCCGGCAGGTGCGTGGGCACACCGTCGAGCAGACCCTCGGGTGCGGCCCCGACTGCCGCCACGGCCTGGTCTTTGGCGGCCTTCTCGGCAAGCTTGACCTCGTCCCAAATCTTGAGCACCTCGTCGGAGTTGTCGGCATCCGCATCGCCAAACACGTGCGGGTGACGACGGATGAGCTTGGCGTCGATATCGCGCGCCACATCGGCCAGCGAAAACTCGCCGGCATCCGCCGCAATCTGCGCATGCAGTACGACCTGCATGAGCACGTCGCCCAATTCCTCGCGCAGGTGTGCCGCGTCGTCGGCCTCGATGCAGTCGAGCGCCTCGTAGGCTTCCTCGATCATGTTCTTGCCAATGCTGCGGTGCGTCTGCTCGCGGTCCCACGGGCAGCCGTCGGGCTGACGCAGGCGCCAGATGGTCTGCACCAGATGCTGCAGCTCGGCCGACGCGTCTACCAGCGTGGACAGGTCGCGCGAGCCCTCGGCATTTTGCTGAGCCAGCTGCTCTGCCATGGTTATTCCTCCTCCAGGATCACGTGACGGAACGCGCCGTCCTCGTAGATGCCATAGCTGTGCGTACCGTCCTTGGGAATGCTCACGCTGCCGGGGTTGAAGAGCCACAGGCCCGGGTGCGCCTCGCTTGCCTCGTTAACCTTGATGTGCGTGTGGCCGTAGACGAGCGCGGAGCCCTCGGGCAGCGCGGGCGCGTGATCAACGCTGTTATGCATGCCAGCGCCAAAGACGTGGCCATGCGTCAGGAACAGCTCGCGGCCGGTCTCGTCGAACAGCGTGGCGTAGTCGGCCATGACGGGGAAGTCGAGGACCATCTGGTCGACCTCGGCGTCGCAGTTGCCGCGCACCGCGATGATGCGGTCGGCCAGGGCGTTGAGCAGCGGAATCACACGCTTGGGGGCATAGTCGCGCGGCAGGTCGTTGCGCGGGCCGTGGTAGAGCAGGTCGCCCAGCAGAACGATGCGGTCGGGCTGCTCGGATTCGATAGCGGCGACCAGGCGCTCGGTCCAGTATGCCGAGCCGTGGATGTCGGAGGCGATGAGGTATTTCATGGGTGGTCCTTTCGGTGGGGTTAATTGGATTGGCGCGGCACGTCACTCGCCCGCATCACTCAAATCGCAGCGCCGCGCTCTGAGCCGCCTGCATCACGCGCTGGAGCGGCGCGTTGTGCTCGCGGGCAAGACGGGCGCAGTCCTCGTACTCGGGCGCCGCACGCTCACTGCCGTCGGGCAGGGTGGCCACCTTGACGGCTACCTCGCCCCAAGGCGTCGCCACCTGCTCAAAGCGGCGCGGCAGGCAGACGCGCTCCATGACTTGGCGCCGGATACCGTTGGTCGTGGTTTCCAAAAAGATAATCGTCTGCAGGCGTTCGATATCCTCATGCGAGCAGATCACCTGCAGCTGCCAGCCGGGGCGGCCTTTTTTGCAGTAGAGGGGCAGCCAGTGCACCTCGCGGGCGCCTGCCTCGCGCAGGCGGTCGGCGGCATAGGCGAGTACCTCGGGCGACGCATCATCGATGTCGCACTCCAGCTTGACGATGGTCTCGGGCGCATCGGTCTCGCGGGACAGCGGAGATGTACTTCCACGTTGCATACGGTCCGGATCCTTTCCGCACGGGCTCGTTTTATTCACCCAAACGCTAGCACATCGGACGTGGCACAAGCGTGACTTTCGTCCGTCGCCGCCCTTGCCTCTATCCAAACATGTACGTCAGCCTCCAAACATGTCATTTTTTGTCGGTTTTGAAGGCTGACGTACACGTTTTGGAGCGGGGTCGCACACGATCAGAATTGCGCCCGCACTCCGTTCACCACAAAGTTCGCCGCACTCAACAATTTTGAACTTTCTACGCGGTTCATCGGCTAAAAATTACCATCGGCATACTTACTCGCTGCACGATGTTACTCTAGTTGCATTTGGCTAACTAAGCGGCTGCCGAGGGCCCCGCCCGGCACCGTTACGACATAGGAGGTTTCATGTTCGAGAAGCGGCTCTTCTCCCTGGTTCCGCAGGCAACGCCCTACATTATGGCAAGCGTCCTGTTTAAGTGGATCGCGCTCATGGCAAACATCACGGTGATGTGGGTGCTTGCGCGCATCTTGGGCGGCATCGTCACGGACGGCCTTTCCGCCGCGCTCGCCGTCGACGCGCTCACACAAGCCGCCCTGCCGCTCGCCGCCGCTATCATCGTGCGCGCCGCCTCCATCTACCTGGCCCAACGCGCCGGCGACAAGGCCGCACTCGAGGCCGTCCGCCGCGTGCGCTCGCTCGTCTACGATAAGCTCACCGCACTCGGCCCCTCCTACACCGAGACCGTCCCCACCGCCGAGGCCGTCCAGACCAGCGTCGAGGGCGCCACGCAACTCCAGGTGTACTTTGGCGGCTACCTGCCGCAGCTCTTCTTTGCGGGCTTGGCACCCATCACGCTGTTTGTACTGCTCGTGGGCCAAGCGGGACTTCCCGCCGCGCTGCTGCTCGCGTGCGTTCCGGTCATCCCCATCTCCATCATGATGGTCATGCGCAACGCCAAAAAGATCGGTGCCGAGTACTGGGGCAGCTATGTCGATCTTGGCGGTATGTTCCTGGAGGCCGTGCAGGGTCTCACCACCCTTAAGGTCTACCAGGCCGATCACAGCTGGCACGAGCGCATCAACGCCGAGTCCGAGCGTTTCCGCACAGCGACCATGCGCCTGCTGGTGATGCAGCTGCGCTCCATTTGCGTCATGGACCTGGTCGTCTATATGGGCGCCGCGCTCGGCATTATCGTAGCCGCGCTGCAGCTCGCCACGGGCAAGATCGGCTTTGAGGCGGCCTTCCTCATCGTCTTTCTGTCGCAGGAGTTCTTTTTGCCCATGCGCCGCCTGGGATCGCTGTTCCACACGGCCATGAACGGCATGGCCGCCTCGCGCCGCATGTTTGGCATTTTGGATACGCCCGAGCCCGAGCGCGGCGATGTTGAGCTTGACGGTCGCGGCGATATCGAGCTCGCGGGCGTGAGCTATACATACGGCGACCGCACGGTGCTGGACAGCGCCAGCGCGACCATTGCGCACGGCTCGCTCGTGGCACTCGTGGGCGAAAGCGGCGGCGGCAAGTCCACGCTCGCGGGGATTATCGCGGGCCGCAAGGGTGCCTACCGTGGCAGCGTTCGCATCGGCGGCGTCGAGCTGCGCGATGCCACGGCCGCCTCACTCATGCGCGCCGTCACCCTGGTGCCCACCAACGGCTACCTGTTTGCCGGCACCCTGCGCGACAACCTGCTGCTCGCTCAGCCCAACGCCACCGATACCGAGCTTTTGCGCGCGCTCGACCGCACGCGCGTGGCGGCCTTTGTGCAGGCCAACGGCGGGCTCGACATGGTGATCAACGAGGGCGGCACCAACCTTTCGGGCGGCCAGCGCCAGCGCGTGTGCATGGCCCGCGCCCTGCTGCACGACTCGCCGATCTATGTGTTTGACGAGGCGACGAGCAATGTGGACGCCGCAAGCGAAGCCGCAATCGGCGAGGTCATTGCATCGCTCGCCGGCAAGCACACCGTAATCGTGGTGGCACACCGCCTGTCGACGATCGTAGGCGCCGATCAGATCCTGGTGCTGGAGCGTGGCCGTATTGCCGAGCACGGGACTCACGGCGAGCTCTTGGCCACCGCGGGCGCCTATGCGCGCATGTGGAACAGCCAGGAGCAGCTCTCGGCATATGCGTATGCGGAGGATGATGCCGAGGACGTCGAAGATGCCGGCGCGGTTGAGGCTGTTGACGGCAGCGCCGCCTGTGCCGATGGCCTCAACGGTGCTAGCTCGTCTTCCGCTGCCGCGGCGCTTGACTCCGGCCGCGTCCGTCGCTCGGCGCCGTCCATCATGTGGCGCATGATGGGGCTCGTCCGGCCGCTTGCCGGCTGGCTTGTGTTAGCCGTCGCGCTGGGCAGCATTGGCATGCTCACCGCCGCGTTCGTACCGGCCTTTGGCGCCCTTGGCCTTATGGCCGCGCTGGGCCGCAACGCCTTGGGGCTCGGTCTTATCGCAGCATGCGCGGCCTGTGCCGCCTGCGGCATCGCACGCGGGCCGCTCCACTACGGCGAGCAGCTCTGCAACCATTACATCGCATTCCGTCTGCTCGCACACATTCGCAACCTGGTGTTTGGCGCCCTGCGCCAGCTCGCCCCCGCCAAGCTCGAGGGCCGCGGCAAGGGCGATCTCGTGAGCCTGGTCACCTCGGATATCGAGCTGCTCGAGGTCTTCTACGCTCACACCATCTCGCCCATTGCCATCGCTCTGGTCTGCACCGTTGTGTTTGAGGGCTTTTTGCTGGCTGTGAGCCCCGAGCTCGCGGGCATCGCGCTCGTGGCCTACGCGGTCCTGGGCGTGCTGCTGCCCCTGACCTCGGCCAAGGCATGCGGCACCACCGGCCGCCAGAGCCGTGAGGGCGCCGGTAAGCTGGGTGCCTTTGTGCTCGACAGTCTACGCGGCGCGTCCGAGACTATCCAGTTTGCCGGTGGCGCCGATCGCAGCTGTGCCCTGAGCAAGCTGACCGAGCAAGTCGGCGCCGTGGACGCGCGCCTCAAGCGCCGCCAGGCGGCCAGCGAGGCCGTAGCCGATGCGCTTATTCTTGCGGCCAATCTGGTGATGCTCGGGCGTGCGCTGCAGCTGGTGGCTGCGGGAACGATTGATTTTGCCGCAGCGTTTGTCGCCGTCTTTACCTTTGTGTCGTCGTTTGGCTCGGTAATGGCCGTGAGCCGCCTGGGCGCCTCACTGCAGGAGACGCTCGCTTCGGGCGCACGCGTGCTCGATTTGCTCGACGAGCGGCCCCAGTGCGCCGAGGTCGCCGATGGACAGGACGTTGAGTTTGCCGGCGCCGCAGCCGAGCATGTGAGCTTTAGCTATGCGGGCGGCGTGGACGTGGGCGGTGCGGGCGCCACAGAGCAGGTCGCGAACGACACCGCTGCGAGTCTCATCCTCGACGACGTGACCTGCGCCTTTGCGCCCGGTACCATGACCTGCATCATGGGGCGCTCGGGCTCGGGCAAGTCGACGCTGCTTAAGCTGCTCATGCGTTTTTGGGACCCCGCAGCCGGCGCCATCACGGTGAGCGGCGTCGATGCCCGCCGCATCAACACGGCGAGCCTGCGCAGCCACGAGGCCTATATGACCCAGGACACACATCTGTTCTGCGGCACCGTACGCGAGAATCTGCTGGTCGCGCACGCCAACGCCACCAATGCCGAGCTGCTCGACGCTTGCCGCTCCGCTTCGCTTACCGCCCTCATCGACCGCCTGCCGCAGGGTCTCGACACCCCGGTTGCCGGGCTGGGCGACTCGCTCTCGGGCGGCGAGCGCCAACGCATCGGCCTTGCGCGCATCTTCCTCAACGACGCGCCTTTCATCTTGCTCGACGAGCCCACCAGCGCACTCGACGCCCTCAACGAGGCGTCCGTAATGCAGGCGATCGACGAGTTCAAGCGCCGCGGCAAGACCATTGTGCTCGTAAGCCACCGTGCCAGCACCTGCTCGTTTGCCGATTTCTCGCTTTCGGTCGAGCACGGGAGGCTGAGCTAATGGCGCGCCCGGTCGACACACCGGAGCTGGCACGCAAACGCGAGCGCGAGGCCCAGATGGTGTCGCAGATGATTGCGCTGTGGTGTCGTGGGCATCATGGAGGCGGGCATGCGATCGAGCAGGCTGGCGACGATGAGCCCGTGCGCGTGAAGCTCGGTCTTCGGACCATTACGCCCTGCCCCGAATGCGCCGAGCTGCAGAAATACGCCATCGCGCGCATTGAGCACTGCCCGCACATGGGCACCAAGACATTTTGCTCGGCCTGTCCTTCGCATTGCTACCGGCCTGCCATGCGCGAGAAGATCCGCGAGGTCATGCGCTGGTCGGGACCGCGTATGATCCGCTATCGCCCCATCACCGCCGTGAGACACGCGATGGTAACAGTGCAGGCCAAACGCGCGGCGGCACGAAGCAAGTAGTCGCCGGCGCCGGCACGCGCCGCCCCGCCTTTCCACTCGATTTCGGCACCCGGCGTGCGCGGCGTGTTGAGAGCTGCACCATTACAATGGAGCGGATTCACCAAATGCAAAGGAGTCGCCATGCCCGCCTGCCCGCTGGTCGATTGCCATACTCATACCTCGTTCTCGGACGGGCACGCCTCGTTCGAGGACAACGTCCGTGCCGCTGCTGCCGCCGGCTGCCGCGTCATGGTCTCGACCGACCACCTTACCCTGCCCGCCAGTATGGATGCTAACTGCGAGGTGCAGGTCGTCGAGGGCGACTTGCCGGCACATCGTTTGGCCTTTGAGGACGCCCGCGAACTCGCCGCGCAGATTGCGCCGGAGCTCACCTTTATCTACGGTTTTGAATGCGATTGGTACGAGGGCTGCGAGCCCTTGGTAGAGCACTGGTCCCAGGGCGCCGTCGTACGTCTGGGCAGCGTGCACTGGATTGGCAACCCGGGCGATATTGCGGCAGGCGCCGCGGGCACGGCAGGGACAGAGGACGTCGCGCGCCCCGATACACCCGATTCCCTTTGCGGTTGGATCGACGACGATACCAACCTGCATGTTTGGGAAAACTTAGGCGTGCGCGGCGTGTGGGAGTGCTACGTCGACGACTGGTGCCGTGCTTGCGAAAGCTCACTCAACTTTGACGCGATGGCCCATCCCGACCTGGTCATGCGCTTTTCGAAGGACGGCTTTGCACCCGACTTTGACCCCGCGCCGTTTTGGGAGCAGATGGCCGAATGCGCCCACGATACGGGTCGCCGCGTTGAGGTCTCGACCGCCGCACCGCGCAAGGGGCTCGACGATTACTACCCCGCGACCGGGCTGTTGCGCCGCTTCGCCCATGCCGAGGTGCCCATCACCTTTGGCTCGGACGCGCACCGCGCCTGCGACATCTGCTGGAACATCCGCGAGGCCCAGGCCCACGCCTACGACTGCGGCTACCGGGCCTTCGATATCCCCCACCCCACCGGCGAATGGGAATCCACGCCCCTCGCCTAACTAGTCGTTTAAGAACGTCCCCAATGACTAGTGGCGGCGGGCGTTGAGTTCGCCGGCCAGTTCGTCGAGGGTGATGCCGTAGCGCTCGAGCGTCACGAGCAGGTGGTAGATCAGGTCGCCGGCCTCGTAGCGGATGTGATCGTGGTCGTTATCCTTGCAGGCCATGATCACCTCGCTCGCCTCCTCGGCAAGCTTCTTGAGAAGCTCGTCCTCGACGTCGGTCAGCAGACGCGCGGTATAGCTCTCCTGCGGCGGCGCATCGCGACGGCCGTGAATCACCTCGGCCAGTCCCGTCAGCGTCTCACCGATGTTTCCCGGCTGCACGTTAGCTGTTCTGACTCCCATGGTTATTTCCTCTCGTTACTGCAGCGTAAAGTAGGTACCGGTCTCATCGAACCGAGGCTTTGCGCCCTTTTTCTCAAAGAACTCGACGATGACGGCATGGGCCTCATTGAGCCTTTCCTTCTCGGCCTCGAGCCAAAGCGACTGCGCCCCGCAGGCATCAGTCAGGTGCACGCGGCATGGCACGCCCGCGCGGAGGAGCTCGGTGTTGCAGTCAGCGACTTCGAACGGCGTCACGACCTTCATCGCACTCCCCCTTCCACGCGCTTAAAGAAGCAGGTACGGTTGCCGGTATGGCAGGCCGGGCCCGGTGAGTCCACCTTGACCAGCAGCGTATCGCTATCGCAGTCGGCCCAGAGCTCCTTGACCTCCTGCATGTTGTCACTCGTCGCGCCCTTGTTCCAGAGCTCCTGACGGCTGCGACTCCAAAACCACGTGGTCCCGGTCTTGAGCGTCAGCCCCACCGATTCCTCGTTCATCCAAGCAACCATAAGCACCTCACCGGTGTCATACTGCTGAACCACGCAAGGAATCAGCCCGCGGGCGTCGTATTTAAGCTCGGTAGCATTTATTACCTCAGTCATCATTTCTCCCAAGTAACAAACGAAATCCCACAGGTCGGCGAGGGTTGTCCAGGTGCCGCAGGTTGCCGCGAAAGAGGAGCGACGCGTACTTTGGTACGCGAGCGACGGTTTGAGCGGCAAGATGCGGTGCCTGGGCAAGCCGCAGCACTAGAAGTCCAGCCTCACAGGGATGCCTTGGCTGGCCATATACTCCTTCACCTGGCGAATGCTGAA
>DBFVGT010000164.1:0-5819 GCA_048524725.1 Collinsella sp.
TCTCGCGCGCTTGGTGCGCATGACGGCCGCCAACGTCGGCGCCCTGTGCTCTATGTCCGTCGATCGCATCGAGGATATCCGCATGGCTGCCGAGGAAGCCTTCATCTTTGGGTGCACCGCGGTCGACTGCGACGACATCACCATCAAATTCGATGTCGATGAGACTCACGTTGGCATGACTATTACCTTTGGAGACCAGGCTACGGTTGATGAAAACGACCAGGCTGCGGTGTATGCCGAGCTCATTCTTGCAAGCGTGTGCGATTCCTACGAAAAGACTGCGGCGCCCCTAACGCTTTCCCTCGACCTCAAGGCGGATATCTAATATGACCGAACGTTCCCGGAGCGGCAAGGCCGCTTGGGACAAGGAGAAAACCCGCGAGCTATTTCGTCGTTATAAGGAGACCGGTGATCCGGAAGCCCGCGAGCAGCTCGTCATGTCCCATATGAACCTGGTAAGGTTTCTTGCCAACAAATTTAAGAATCGCGGCGAGCCGCTCGACGACCTGATGCAGGTTGGCTATTTGGGCCTGCTCAAGGCGATCGACCGCTTTGACCCTGAGCGCGGGCTCGAGTTCACCACGTTTGCCACGCCCACCATCTTGGGCGAGATCAAGCGTCACTTCCGTGACAAGGGCTGGAGCGTGCGCGTGCCTCGTCGCCTGCAGGAGCTTTCTGCCAAGGTTAACCAGGCTACCGACAAGCTTACCAACGAGTTGCAGCGCTCGCCCAAGGTCGAAGAAATCGCTGAGTACCTGGACGTGACCGTCGACGAGGTCCTGGAGGCTATGGAATCGTCTTCGGCCTATACCTCGGTGCCCATTGAGGCTCCTGGTGCGTCCGATTCCGACGATGCGCCCTCGATTCTCGACCGCTACGCCGACGACGACAACGAGCTCGACTTTACCGATGACCGTCTGGTCATTGAAGAGGCCATCCGCGATTTCTCGCCGCGCGAGCGCGAAGTCATCGAGCTGCGCTTTGTAAAGGGCATGACCCAGATCGAGATCGCCAAGAAGCTGGGCATCTCGCAGGTGCAGGTCTCGCGCTTGTTGCGCCGCACCCTCAAGAAGATTCAGGATAAGATTGACCCCGACGGAGTGATGATTCGTTCATGAGTGAGCAACCCCAACAAACAGACCGCACGCTGCGCGATACCCGCCTTCTGACGCTTCGCATTTGGGCTGTTGTCGGCTGCATTGTCATCGCTGCCGTCATCTTTAACCTTATGGGCATCCTGGCACCGGTTATCGAGTTTCTCGCTGTTGGTTCCATCATTGCTTTTGTGATGTCCCCGATCACCAACTGGCTCGAGCATCATGGCGTTGGTCGTGGCATCGGTTCGCTTATCGCGCTTATTGTTGTTGTTGCCGTGCCCGTCGGTGTTGTTTGCATCTTGTCGCCGATTCTTTTTGGTCAGATCATGGAAGTCCTGAGCCGCCTGCCCGAGCAGCTTCGTGTTGCGGGTGGCGACCTCAACGAGATGGTCTCGCATGTCAAGACGCTCAACAACACGCCGCTCATGGAGTATTTGGACGATAATCTTTCGTCGCTGGTTACCGTGGCATCGAAGTATGTGTCTCAGATCGCTGCCGAGCTTGGCCGCGGTGTGTTCCCGCTCATCACCAATACGGCCTCGCAGTTGTTCGTGATCTTCCTTGGTCTGGTGCTTGCCTACTGGATGGCCTGCGATTATCCTCGCATGCACCACGAGATTTGCACCATCATCGGTCAGGAGAAGGAGACTTCGTACCGCTTTATGGTCGCCATCCTTTCTCGCTCTGTCGGCGGCTACATGCGCGGTATGGTCGTGACGTCCATCTGCGGTGGTTTCCTCGCCTTTATTGGTTTTATGATTATCGGCCATCCGTATGCGGCGCTCATGGCTATCTTTACCGGCATCATGCATTTGGTTCCGGTCGTCGGCCCCTGGGTGAGCGCGGCAATCGCCACAGTGCTCGGTTTCATGTTCAGCCCCATGTTGGCGTTGTGGACGCTCATCGTGACGATGGTCGCGCAAAACGTCACTGATAACGTGATTTCGCCTAAGGTCATGCAGAGCTCGGTGCAGGTGCATCCCATCATGAGCCTCACGGCGCTCGTTATTGGCTCGGCACTCATGGGCCCCATCGGCATGATTATTGCCATCCCGCTGTGTGTGGCCCTCAAGGGTATCTTCGTGTACTACTTCGAGAATGAGACCGGCCGCCAACTTGTGGCCTATGACGGCGCCGTGTTTAAGGGCACGCCGTATCGCGATGCCGAGGGCAACCCGGTCGCCGCCTACGACGCGCTTGGGGACGATACGTTCATCTATGAGTCCGAGCTCATCGGTAACGAGACTGCGCCCGAGGCTAAAGCTATGCCCAAGCCCGAGCTCGATAATCCTTGGATCAAGCTTTCGGACCTGCAGCCCGATGCCACGGGCTTCTTCAAGAACCCCTTCGCCAAGGATGATGATTCCAACACGGATGACGACACCAAAACCGGCATCGACGGCTCCATGGACGATGACGACAAGTAGCGGGGTAATTCGGGCTAACATTCATACGCGCTAACATGCAATTTCGCTGAAGGGCCGGCATTGTGCCGGCCCTCTTTTTTGCACAGGCGCGGTGGGATGGTAATATCGTTACGTTTGAACTGTTTCGATGTGAAACCGAGGAGATTCCCTCTATGAGTGCTGACTACCCGTCAATGACTACGGCCGAGATCCGCTCTAAGTTCCTCAACTTCTTTGAGGAGCGCGGTCTTAAGCTCTATCCTTCTTCGTCCCTCGTCCCCGACGACCCTTCGCTGCTGCTTGCCAACGCCGGTATGAACCAGTTTAAGGAGTACTACCAGGGCAAGAAGACCATGAAGGAGATCGGCGCGATCTCCTGCCAGAAGTGCGTCCGCACCAACGACATCGATTGCATCGGCGAAGACGGCCGTCACCTGTCCTTCTTCGAGATGCTCGGCGACTTCTCCTTTGGCGGCGTCTCCAAGCAGCAGGCCTGCGCTTGGGCCTTTGAGCTCATTACCAAGGAGTTCAAGCTGCCTCTCGACCGCCTGTACTTTACCGTCTTTACCGAGGACGACGAGACCCACGATGTGTGGCGCTCCCTGGGCGTTGCCGAGGATCATATCTCCCGCCTGGGCGAGGACGACAACTTCTGGGCCGCTGGCCCCACCGGCCCCTGCGGTCCGTGCTCTGAGATCTACTTTGACATGGGCGAGGAGGTTGGCTGCGGCAGCCCCGACTGCAAGCCCGGCTGCGACTGCGACCGCTTCCTGGAGTTCTGGAATCTCGTCTTTACCCAGTACGACCGCCAGGAGGACGGCTCCATGCCAGAGCTGCCGCACCGCAACCTCGATACGGGCATGGGCCTAGAGCGCATGGCCGCCATCATGCAGCACAAGACCGCCAATTACGACGGCGATCTGATGCAGCACCTCATCAAGCTGGGCGAGGAGATCAGCGGCAAGACCTATGACGCCGACGATTACTCCGGTGCCAGCCGCTCGCTGCGTATCATCGCGGATCACTCTCGTGCCGTCGACTTTATGATCTCGGACGGCATCCTGCCCGGTAACGAGGGTCGCGAGTACGTCCTTCGACGCCTGCTCCGCCGTGCCGTGTTCCACGGTCGCCTGCTGGGTATCGAGGGCGCCTTCCTGACCAAGTTTATCGACGAGGTCAACGCTCAGATGGGCGAGGCCTATCCCGAGCTGCTCAAGAACGTCGCGCTCGTCAAGGGTATCGTCGCCTCCGAGGAGGAGCGCTTCTCCACGACGCTCGACAACGGTCGCGTCTACCTGGATGAGGCCCTGGCAGCGCTTGCCGAGGGCGCTGTGCTTCCGGGCGATGTTGCCTTTAAGCTGCACGACACCTTTGGTTTCCCCATCGACCTGACCGTCGAGATCGCCGGCACCGCTGGCCACGACGTCGACATGGACGGCTTCACCGCCTGCATGGAGGACCAGAAGGCCCGCGCCCGCGCCAATGCCAAGGGCGACGCCTGGGGCAGCTTCAACGACGTGTGGGTCGAACTTTCCGACAAGGTCGCCGCGACTGAGTTCGACGGCTATGACAACGATGTGATCGTAGGCGCCAAGGTTGTTGCCATCGTGCGCAACGGCGAGTCCGTCGAGTCCGCTGCCGCCGGCGAGGACGTCGAGGTCGTTCTCGACCGCACCCCGTTCTATGCCGAGATGGGTGGCCAGCAAGGCGATGCCGGCAAGCTTTCCGCCGAGGGCGTTGTTCTGACCGTTGCCGACACCAAGAACCACAACGGTCTGTATGCCCACGTCGCGCACGTTGTCGATGGCACGCTGACTGTCGGTGCCGCTGTGACCGCCACGCTTGACGCCGAGCGCCGTGGCTTCCTGCGCCGCAACCACACCGCCACGCACCTGCTCGACGCCGCGCTTAAGCAGGTCCTGGGCGAGCATGTCTCCCAGGCCGGCTCGCTGGTGACGCCTGAGCACCTGCGCTTTGACTTCACGCACTTCGAGGCCCTGTCCTCCGAGCAGCTCAAGGCTGTCGAGGACCTGGTCAACCAGCAGATCTTCGCCTCCAAGCCGGTCTTGACCCGCGTCATGGGCATTGACGAGGCCAAGTCCGCCGGTGCTGTCGCCCTGTTTGGTGAGAAGTATGGCGACGTCGTCCGCGTTGTCTCCGTGGGCGCCGAGGACCAGCCGTTCTCCCGCGAACTCTGCGGTGGCACGCACGCTGCCAACACCGCCGAGATCGGCCTGTTCAAGATCATTTCCGAGTCCTCTACGGGCTCCAACGTCCGCCGTATTGAGGCCGTGACCTCTAAGGGTGCTCTCGACTACATGGCCGACCGTCTGGCGCTCGTCGACGCCGCCGCTGCTGCGCTCAAGTGCCGCGTGGATGAGGTTCCCGCCCGCGTGGAGAACCTGCAGGCCGAGCTGCGCGAGACTTCCAACAAGCTCAAGAAGGCGCTGACCGGTGGCTCCTCCGACGCTATCTCCAGCGCCATCGAGGGCGCCGTTGAGCTCGACGGCTACAAGCTCGTCGTCGCTGAGCTCCAGGGCCTTGAGGCTGCCGACCTGCGCAACGTCTGGGATACCGTGCACCAGAAGGTCGCCGGTCCTGTCGCCTGCGTCGTCGCCAGCGTGACCGAGAAGGGCACCCCGGCCCTGCTCGCCGCCGGCTCCGATGACGCCGTCAAGGCCGGTTTCCACGCCGGTAACGTGATCAAGCAGATCGCGGGCCTGGTCGACGGTCGCGGTGGCGGCCGTCCCAACATGGCCCAGGCCGGTGGCAAGAATGCCGCCGGCATCGCCGATGCCCTCGCGGCCGCTAAGACCGCGCTCGGCGCCTAAGAATCTAGGTAGTCGCTGTGGTCGCGCTTGCGCTGGACATAGGGGAGACCAGGATCGGCATCGCCGTCTCGAGCCGTGATGGCAAGATGGCGATGCCTGTCAAGGTGCTCCCGGCTGCAGAGGTCACCGGTATGGCCAAGACGTTCCGCTACCTGGTCGAGGACTATGAGCCCGATATCCTGGTAAGTGGGCGTCCCCTGACCATGGCCGGTGAGCCCGGTCCCCAGGCCGAGCGTGTTGCCGCTGTTGCGCAAAAGATTGCCGACGAGCTCGATCTTCCGTTGGAGTTTGAGGACGAGCGCCTGTCCTCGCAAGAGGCCAAGCGTATCCTGCGCGAGCAGGGCCTCAACGAAAAGCAGATGAGGGGCAAGATTGACATGATCGCCGCCAGCCTGTTCTTGCAGACGTGGCTCGATCGCAAAAACGAGGAGGTTTCGCATGCCTAGCGCTTCCGATCCGCGCCAGCCGAATCGCCAGGGGCAGCC
>DBFVGT010000165.1:0-2631 GCA_048524725.1 Collinsella sp.
CAGGGCGACGCCCAGGACGGGCACGTTGGCGTAGGAGCACAGCAGGAAGCCCAGGAAGTAGAAGGGCACGAGCTGCTTGGTGAGCACCAGGCGGCCGAGCATGGCGAAGCCCATGGCCGGCAGGATGTTGGCGGCAACGCCAAAGCCAGCAAGGACAAAGGGCGGGATGAAGTCGAGCATGCCCTGGATGGCGTCAGCACCCAGATAGAACGACAGCGAGCACAGCAGGAACGCCATGATGATACCGGTCAAACCGATCAGGAAGTGCATCGCATAGACACCCTTAAGGTTGCCCTGGCCGGAGAAGACATCAGCGCGGTCAACCAGAATCGGCAGGGCGGCGTTGAGGATGTTCTTGATGGCAAGGCACAGCGTGGCGATGGGCATAGCGAGCGCGATGGCTGCCTCGGTGCTCTGGCCCAACTGGATAGCGAAGGCGCAGGCGAGCACGCCGCCGATCGTCTCATCAGGCGGCACGTAGGCGCCGATGGAGATCGAGCCCATGAACAGAAGCTCCAGGCTGGCGCCGATCGCGAGGCCGGACTGCAGGTCCCCCAGCACCAGGCCCACGAGCGGGCACAGGACGATGGGGCGGAACGCATAGAGCGTACCGAGCTGGAAGTCGAACTTACCAAATGCGGCGATAAGTCCGATGAGGATTGCTTGGGTAAGCATATATCCCCCTTTCCTAATAGGACACTACGAAGAGCTCAGACTCTTCGAAATTGAACGCCTAGAGCACGCTTGCGCAGTCAACCTTGGGGTCATCGGCCAGAGGACGGATCTCGACCTCGACGCCGTTGTTCAGCATCTCACGCACATCGGCCTCCTCGGCTGCAGTCAGGAAGATCTGACGAGAGACCTGACGAGCATCGGGGCGCTTCTCGTCCTTGGGCTTGGTGTTGCCCAGGTTGACCGACTTGATCTGCGGGCAGCCTTCAACAAGCTGCTTTGCCTCAGCGATGGTGGCGACACAGATAATCATCTTGTATTTGTCAGTCACACCCGAGTTAATGGCCTCGATGGCATTCGCCATATCCTTGATGACGAGCTTGCAGCCGGCAGGCTTGCCCATCTTGAGCGTCGTCTTCCACACCGGGTCGTTGGCGACCTTATCGCCCACGCAGAAAATGCAGTTGGAGCCAAGGCCCTGGACCCAAGAGACCGCGACCTGGCCATGAAGCAGGCGATGGTCGACGCGAAGTAGCTGAATCATAATGTGACCCCCCAAAGGTCTTGTGCCGTCTTACGGCGTGTCAGTAGGTGCTGCGGATTAGAACTCTTCTTCCTCTTCGTCATCGACCAAAAGATCGTTGACAAACTTCACGCGCGTATCGTCCGCAGCGACGATGGCGCGAATCGTCTCCTCAACCGGCGCCGACTCGTCAGAGAACAGCAGCTGGATAAGCAGAGGAAGGTTCATGTTGGTAACGAGGTACGTGCGGGGACGCGTCTGGACGATCTTGGTGAACTCGTTGTTGACGCTGCCGCCAAAGAGGTCGGTGCAGACAACGACATCATCGTCGGCAGCCATGCCTGCCAGCAGTTTTTGGGCCTCCTCGGCCACGTCCATGCGGTCATCGACGAACATCGAAAGATCGTGGACGTTGTCGCGAGCGCCCGAGAGCAGCTCGACACTCTCCTTGATGCCGGTAGCGAAGTGCGCATGGCTGGCGATGATGTACTGCCTCATTCTGTGTTCCTCTCAATAGCCCGGCGCGTTCCCGCACCCGTTTTCTTTAGTAGTCGAACTGGTGATAGTAGCGACGATACTTGAGGTTGTGCTTGGTGACCGTCTCGTAGTAGCGAGCCAGGCGGTCGGTAACGAGCACCGTCAGAATCCACGGAGACACGATGACGCGGAACTCGTCGTCAAGGCCGGGGATCGCGAACTCGGCGGTGTCGATGATGTTGATGTCGGTGTCGCCGGTCACGCCGCGGGTCAGGAAGGCGCGGACGCGCTCGTCGAGCTTGCGGTTCTCGTCCTCGCCCATGAACAGGAAGACCGGGACGCCGGGCTCCACGAGCTCGAGGGTGCCGTGGAAGAAGTCGGCCGAGGTGATGTAGCGGGTGCGCTTCCACTGCATCTCCTCGAGGATGCACATCGAGAACAGGATGGTCTCGCCCCACAGGGCGCCGGAGCCGATGAACATGGTGTAGGGGGCCAGGGCGTACTTCTTGGCGAGCTCCTCGGCGCGCGGCTCGAAGCGCTTGCGGATATCGAGCATGTCCTTCCAGATGTCCTTGGTCTGCTCGATAAACAGATCGAACTTGGGGAAGCAGCCGCGGCGGTTGAGCAGGCGCAGGCCGAAGCAGTCGGCGAGGTAGTAGCCCTTCTCGCAGCCGCCCGAACCATGGTCAGAAGCCATGGCGACGCAGTTCTCGGCGCCGACAGCCTGGCCGATGGGGCCCTCGGGCTTGGTCATGGCGTAGACGCGCACGCCCATGCCCTTCATCTTCTTGACGGCCTCGAGGACCTCGGGGGTAGTGCCGGACTCGGAGGCGGTGAGCACGACGGACTTCTCGGTCATGCGCTTGTGGCCCATGACGTTCCACTCGGCGGCGTGGATCAGGTAGACCTCGAGGTCGCGGTCGCCGAACTTGTTCATGAGGTACTCGAGCTGCATGAGC
>DBFVGT010000166.1:0-4339 GCA_048524725.1 Collinsella sp.
TAGGACACGCCGCCCGAGATGCCGATGAGCTTGACGTTGGTGTTGGAGTACGAAACGTCGACCTTGCACTGCTCATACGAGCGCGTGGTCACAAAGGACGCCGGCGAGGCGGCCCAGGCCTTCTTGCCGCACGAGGCCATACCGGCGGCGATGCTCACCAGGTCCTGCTCGGCGATGCCGACCTCGACGGACTGCTGGGGATACTGATCGAAGAACGGCGTGAGCGACGCGGAGCCGCGGGAGTCGGAGCACAGGACGACGATGTCCTTGTCGGTTGCGGCGGCCTCGAGCAGCGTGTCGCAGATAACCTTGCGGTTGGCGATCTTGTTAGCCATTGATGGCCTCCTTATGGGCAGCGAAATCGGCGATGATCTGGGCATATTCCTCGTCGTTGGGCAGGTGATGATGCCAGGCGGCCTTGTCCTCCATAACGGGCGAGCCATAGCCCTTCACTGTGTTGAGGATGATGACCGTGGGCTTACCCTTGGTCTCGGCGGCCAGCGTCAGCGCGGCATCGATGGCCTGGACGTCGTTGCCCGGAATGGACAGCACGTTCCAACCGAAGGCGGCCCAGCGCTCCTCCTGCGAATCCTGCTTCATGACGTCCTCGGTGCTGCCGCTGATCTGCAGGCGGTTGCGGTCCACGAGCGCGCACAGGTTATCGAGCTGGTAGTTGCCGCCGCTCATGGCGCCCTCCCAGACCGAGCCCTCGGCAAGCTCGCCGTCGCCCATGATGGTGTAGACGCGGTAGCCGCGGCCATCCATCTTGCCGGCAAGTGCCATGCCCACAGCCACGGGCAGACCGTGACCCAACGAGCCCGAGTTCATCTCGATGCCCTTGAGCTTGTTGTTGGGGTGGCCGATGTAGGGGCTGCCGAACTTGGAGAAGCGGGCCTTGACGTCATCAAGGTCAAGATAGCCCTCGTGGCAGAGCACCGCGTAGTAGGCCTCCATGGCGTGGCCCTTAGAGAGCACGAAGCGGTCGCGACCGGGATCGTCGACGGTCTCGGGCGAAATGTTGAGGTGGTTGGCGTAGAGGGTCATCAGCGCATCGATGACCGACATGTCGCCGCCGATGTGCCCGCCGGCGCCAGCCATGATGATATCGACGCAATCGCGTCGAAGGTCCCAACGCAGGGACTCAAGCTCTTCGATAGTTGCCATTTCTACTCTCCTCGCAGGTAAGCTTTGACGTCTTCTTCGATGGGGTCGTACAGGTCGGGGACAATGCCGATGTACTTGCACGCCTCGTAGAGCACCGGCACCACGTTGGCGTGAATGGCGACGCAATGGTGGATGTAGGGACCCTCGACGATCTTGGCCTCGAGGCGCTTGAGGTTGTCGACCTCGACCCACAGGTAGGTGCCCATGCCGGCCGGGCCGTCGATGCCGCGGGCGTTGCCCAGCAGCAGCGAGTACTCGCCGTTGTCGCCGTCAAAGCGGGCAAGGGTGAGGTCGCCGTGCTTGGCCTCGGCCGTCAGCGCGCCGGGGTGATCGAAGGCCAGCGGATAGGTGAGCTTGGGCTTGACGGCCGCGCAGCTGCAGGGCCAGGGGCCGCAGTGCTGCAGCAGCTCGCCGTTCTCGTTATCGGGATGACGCACGGTCCAGTCGGCGAACATGCCGCGGTGACGGCCCAGGTCGGCGGCCTCGACCATCAGCGCGGTGATAGCGCCATGGATGTCGGTCTCGCAGACGATGGGGATGCCCATCTCGTTGAGGATTGCGTTGGCGGCGCAGGGCATAATGCCCAACTCGTCCTGCAGGGCGTTCCAGCACTGGATGGCGCCGGCGTTGCAGCCGTACTTCTCGACCAGGCGCTTCATGGCAATGGCGAGTCCTGCGACCGCAGGAACCTTGTCCTCGGGGATGCAGATCTCAAAGCTGTCACCAATGTGGGCGAGCATGGTTGCCATGGCCTGCTCGTCAGCCTGGGCGTCGCGCACGGCCTGGACAAGCTCGGTCATGGGGATGGGCGAAAGCTGGATGTTGAACTTCTCGAGCAGCTCGCCCTCGTTGCACATGGTCGACCAGAAATCGAACGGACGGGTGGCCATCTGCAGGATGCGGGTGTGCTTGAAAGTCTTGACCACGTTGCACACGGCCAAAAAGTCCCAGACACCGCGCTCGAACTCGGGATCGGTCAGACGGCAGTTGGTCATGTAGGTGAAGGGAACCTGGAAGCGACGCAGGACCTTGCCGGTGGCGAACAGGCCGCACTGGCTATCGCGCAGACGGGTGCCGTCGGGCTCGGGGCGCTCGTCGCGCGGACCCCACAGCAGCACGGGCAAGCCGAGCTCGCGGGCAAGGCGGGCGCAGACATACTCGGTACCAAAGTTGGCGTGGCAGAGCATGATGCCGTCGACGCCCTCGGCGCGGAACTTCTCGACGATAGGCGCGATATGGCTGTCGTCGAACAGCAGGCCCTCGTCGTTGATGTCGTCGATATCCACAATCTCGACGCCGATCTCGCGCAGGCGATCAGCCGTAAGGCCGCGATACTTGATCGCGTCCGGCGCGCTAAAGATGCTACGGCGCGTGGGCACAAAACCGAGCTTGATCTTATCCATGTACGTCCTCCCCTAGTCACATGTTCAGTAAACAGACGCATGTTTCGTTTTGTTCTGTTTACTAAATGTTTTACTCTTCTGTTTAGAAGTTTAGCGCGAAATACCCGTAGACGGTAGAGAAATCAGCCTAAACGGTATGTAAACAATCTGAACATACAAGGGAAACAAAAAGAGGACCCCGAAGGATCCTCTTCTGAATGGCACTATGTTAACTGCCCTAGCGAGCTTTGGCACGCTGCAGGCAATGCCGTCTCCGCCTAGATTTCGCGCACGCTCTGGCGCTCGACAAAATAGGTCGACACGGCCGTTTTGCAGGTATAGCTCTTGGGATTGCGGATGTTACCCACCAGACGGCGCACCGCGATCTCGCCCACCTCGTGTTTGGGAACATGCACCGTGGTGAGCGGCGGGTTGGAGAAAGCGCCCAACGACAGGTCGTCAAAGCCGATGATCGAGACATTATCGGGCACGCGAATGTCGTGCTCGTTGAGCGCGCGCATGGCACCCACGGCGAGCACGTCGTTCTCGGCAAAGAAAGCCGTTGGCAGATCTTCGCGCGAGGAATTGTCGAGCCACGCGCCCATGTCGCGATAGGCGCCCTCGAGCGTGGTGCCCAGCGTGACGCGCCATGCCGGATTGGCCTCGAGGCCCGCATCCTCAAGTGCTTGGCGATAGCCGCGCTCGCGGTCCTTAAAGTTGCGGATACGAAGGTCGCCCGCCAGATAGCCGATTTGCTTGTGACCTTTCTCGATAAGGTAGTCCACGGCACGCAGCACCGAATCGGTATTGGCAATGACCACGGCATCGAAGTACTGGCGGTCGCTCCAGCCATCGAGCACAATCAGGTGGGCGGCGGCGTTAGCGAACAGGGCGTAGTCCTCCTCGCCCAACTCCGTACCCATTAGTACAATAGCGGCGGCCGGATCGGCAATCAGGCCCTCGACCTGCGGACGCACGGCGTCTAGGTCGCTAAAGTCGAGCGAGACAAAGCTCGTGCTCATGCCGTGGCGACGCGCCTGGCGCTCCACGCCCTCGATGACCGCGGGATGGAAGGTGCTCTCGTCCAGGATGGCGCCCGTCTTGCGCGCGAGCACAAACTGGATGCTCTCGAGCTGCGTCGACTGCTGATAGCCGAGCGACTGCGCGCACTCCAGGATGACTTTGGCGGTCTCCTCGCTCACGCTGCGCTTGCGGTTGAGCGCGTTGGACACGGTTGCGGGCGAAAAACCGGTGATGCGGCTGATCTCGCGAACACTTGCTTTGGCCATGGTTCCCCCTAGCAACGGTCGTGGCGGAGCATCGTGGCCTGACCGCCCCGTGACTCGACAACTAAACGACCGCAAATTCAATCTAAACAGAATAGTAAATGTTTAATAGCTAGTTTAGCCTGTTGTCAAGCGAAGCGACGCGACTATTCCCCCAACGGGCGTATTTACTCGGTAGCTAATCTGGAACGGGGCACAGAAACCGTTTAGCCAAGGATGCGAGCCATGCGTGCCTTAAACTCCGCGAGGAAACGTGGGGCGTCCACGGTGAGCGCCACGAGCGCGCTCTTATCTGGATCGGACAGACGGTGCTCGTCGCAGATGGTGCGGCCGCGATACTCGCCCAGCAGGTCGACACGCAGGTTACAGCCGAGCGCACCCACGAGCGTGGGATCAATCGCCACGGCAACCGCCAGCGGATCGTGCAGCGCGCAGCCGCCCAGGTAGGGCGCGTTCATTTCGTACGAACCGATATAGTGCTCGACCATGCTCGCAAACGCGCAGCCA
>DBFVGT010000167.1:0-4025 GCA_048524725.1 Collinsella sp.
ATGCCGTATTTGCAGTACCAGCGTACGGCCCACAGAATGATGTCACGCTGAAAATGCCGGCCTTTGAATGGGTTCATGTGCAGCTCCATCAGCAAAAGGGGATGATAAGTTTATCACCACCGACTATTTGCAACAGTGCCCATAGGCTTCATCAGCGCCTGACTGGCGAGCACGATTCCGGCCCTAGCCGCAGGATCGCGCAGGACGACCTAGTTACGAACCAGGCCGAGTGTTCCTGACATCCATCGGCACCATAGTTCTGCTTATCCGGCACGCGCGCGTCAGGGGTGTGGTGAACTACAAAGCAGACCCGTTGAGGTTATCAGTTCGATGCACAATCAGCAGCGCATAAAATATGCACAAGAACAGGAGCACCCTTCGCATTAAGCTGTGGTGGTAACAAGTAGTGCCGGGCTACCATCAGCGAGCATGATGCGCTCCCACAGCATTCGCCTTGGCAGTATGGAAGTTCCTCGCTCCAGTTCGGGCCGGTATCCACCTCGAGTGACCCCAGCCGCCCCTCATGCCAACCGAGCCCATTAAGCGCAGAGTCGGCCGCAACTATCTCGGGGACGCATAAACACGCAGCGATTTACCAAGGAGTTCGGCTAGGTCAATCCGCAATTCCCTTTGCCTGGCCGGAGATGCCGCGAGCAAACAATGTGTCCGGTCGCTACCAGATGGACTTTGTGGGCGGAGGATTGCACCAGACGCTTCAGCGCAGCGTCGTACGATGAATCGGAAGGCCCGGTAAGCAATTGAAGAACCGCTGACCACCTCCCATCCGACAATGCAAGGGTGCCCCGCTCCCAGCGCGACACGGTTGCCTGATCCACACCCATTAATTCAGCTAGGTGACTTTGCTTCATATGACGAAGCAACCGCGCCCTCCGCACCTGCCGCCCCCTGTCATTCGTCAACATTCTTCAGCACCTCAATGTCGTTCGTAGTGAGCCTCATTTTTTCAAGACCGCCGATGATGAGAGCCAGGCCTCGCTCGAATGCCGCGTCCGGACCGCCTTCGTAGACGATTTTCATCGCGCTCTGTAGGCGCGCCGGCATCGTAGACGCTGAGGTGGTCAACTGATCTTCGCCCCGCTCCTCGGCGTCTGCCTCGCTAGCTTGCTGCTCAAGAACAGCGCCGACGGTGAAGTAGCTGATTGCCATCAACGCATAGGTCGCGTCACCTGCCGAAAAGCCAGCATCGCAAAGGAAGCGAAGCTGCGCGTCGGCTTTTTCCATCTGCGGCGCGGCTGGCCGCGTCCCGGCATGAATACGCGCGCCATCGCGATAAGCGAGCAACGCCCGTCGAAAACTGCATGCATTGCCCTTCAGGAACGAACGCCAGTCGTCGTCATCCCTTGGCGTCGAATGCGTGTGATTTATCGTCAGCATGGCTTCGGCAAGTGCGTCGAGCAACGCACGCTTGTTCTTGAAATGCCAGTAGAGCGCTGGCTGTTGCACCCCGAGGCGCTCAGCCAGTCGGCGCGTCGTTAGACCTTCCATGCCCACGTCGTTAAGCAGTTCGAGCGCGGTTCGGATCACGGCCTCGCGTTGGAGCTTGTTCATTCGCGAATTCTCATGTTTGACAGCTTATCATCGATAAGCTTTAATGCGGTAGTTTATCACAGTTAAATTGCTAACGCAGTCAGGCACCGTGTATGAAATCTAACAATGCGCTCATCGTCATCCTCGGCACCGTCACCCTGGATGCTGTAGGCATAGGCTTGGTTATGCCGGTACTGCCGGGCCTCTTGCGGGATATCGTCCATTCCGACAGCATCGCCAGTCACTATGGCGTGCTGCTAGCGCTATATGCGTTGATGCAATTTCTATGCGCACCCGTTCTCGGAGCACTGTCCGACCGCTTTGGCCGCCGCCCAGTCCTGCTCGCTTCGCTACTTGGAGCCACTATCGACTACGCGATCATGGCGACCACACCCGTCCTGTGGATCCTCTACGCCGGACGCATCGTGGCCGGCATCACCGGCGCCACAGGTGCGGTTGCTGGCGCCTATATCGCCGACATCACCGATGGGGAAGATCGGGCTCGCCACTTCGGGCTCATGAGCGCTTGTTTCGGCGTGGGTATGGTGGCAGGCCCCGTGGCCGGGGGACTGTTGGGCGCCATCTCCTTGCATGCACCATTCCTTGCGGCGGCGGTGCTCAACGGCCTCAACCTACTACTGGGCTGCTTCCTAATGCAGGAGTCGCATAAGGGAGAGCGTCGACCGATGCCCTTGAGAGCCTTCAACCCAGTCAGCTCCTTCCGGTGGGCGCGGGGCATGACTATCGTCGCCGCACTTATGACTGTCTTCTTTATCATGCAACTCGTAGGACAGGTGCCGGCAGCGCTCTGGGTCATTTTCGGCGAGGACCGCTTTCGCTGGAGCGCGACGATGATCGGCCTGTCGCTTGCGGTATTCGGAATCTTGCACGCCCTCGCTCAAGCCTTCGTCACTGGTCCCGCCACCAAACGTTTCGGCGAGAAGCAGGCCATTATCGCCGGCATGGCGGCCGACGCGCTGGGCTACGTCTTGCTGGCGTTCGCGACGCGAGGCTGGATGGCCTTCCCCATTATGATTCTTCTCGCTTCCGGCGGCATCGGGATGCCCGCGTTGCAGGCCATGCTGTCCAGGCAGGTAGATGACGACCATCAGGGACAGCTTCAAGGATCGCTCGCGGCTCTTACCAGCCTAACTTCGATCATTGGACCGCTGATCGTCACGGCGATTTATGCCGCCTCGGCGAGCACATGGAACGGGTTGGCATGGATTGTAGGCGCCGCCCTATACCTTGTCTGCCTCCCCGCGTTGCGTCGCGGTGCATGGAGCCGGGCCACCTCGACCTGAATGGAAGCCGGCGGCACCTCGCTAACGGATTCACCACTCCAAGAATTGGAGCCAATCAATTCTTGCGGAGAACTGTGAATGCGCAAACCAACCCTTGGCAGAACATATCCATCGCGTCCGCCATCTCCAGCAGCCGCACGCGGCGCATCTCGGGCAGCGTTGGGTCCTGGCCACGGGTGCGCATGATCGTGCTCCTGTCGTTGAGGACCCGGCTAGGCTGGCGGGGTTGCCTTACTGGTTAGCAGAATGAATCACCGATACGCGAGCGAACGTGAAGCGACTGCTGCTGCAAAACGTCTGCGACCTGAGCAACAACATGAATGGTCTTCGGTTTCCGTGTTTCGTAAAGTCTGGAAACGCGGAAGTCCCCTACGTGCTGCTGAAGTTGCCCGCAACAGAGAGTGGAACCAACCGGTGATACCACGATACTATGACTGAGAGTCAACGCCATGAGCGGCCTCATTTCTTATTCTGAGTTACAACAGTCCGCACCGCTGCCGGTAGCTATTGACTATCCGGCTGCACTAGCCCTGCGTCAGATGGCTCTGATCCAAGGCAAACTGCCAAAATATCTGCTGGCACCGGAAGTCAGCGCCCTGCACCATTATGTTCCGGATCTGCATCGCAGGATGCTGCTGGCTACCCTGTGGAACACCTACATCTGTATTAACGAAGCGCTGGCATTGACCCTGAGTGATTTTTCTCTGGTGCCGCCTTATCACTGTTGAAGGCCACCGCTCATCACGCGTTTGCTGACATTGAGCCCTGCCGGCCGATCGGCCTGAGACTCTCAGCACAGGAGACGGCGGGTGACGAGCGTATACTTTTTCGACGCTTGGTTGCGGTCGCGCTAGGCGTGGCCGCCGACGAACCCGCTGGTGTCGCCCTTGCGGAGCAGCGCAAGGCGGACCTTGCCACGACATCCCCTCGCCCGCCGATCGTCTAAATTCGTCGAGGTTAAGAAATTCCCGCTCCGGCGAGGCCATCACCATCACCGGCGTCAGGTAGTGGACATGGCAGCAGCGCACGCAGGGGCACTGTTGCAAAGTTAGCGATGAGGCAGCCTTTTGTCTTATTCAAAGGCCTTACATTTCAAAAACTCTGCTTACCAGGCGCATTTCGCCCAGGGGATCACCATAATAAAATGCTGAGGCCTGGCCTTTGCGTAGTGCA
>DBFVGT010000168.1:0-2883 GCA_048524725.1 Collinsella sp.
TTGGTGGTCCACTTGAACATGACGAACTGGAGTATCACATCGACATCGACGTCTGCACCTACGCGCAGTCGCGGAAGCTGGTGTCCATCCGCCTTCTCGTACCCAATGAACAACGTGAGGGACGCGGCGCCGCGCACGGCAGACGAGGCGACGCCTGCAACGCCGGCGCCAAAGGTGACGGCAAGCCCGATCTGGATGGTGAATGAGCCCGAGGTGTTGGAATAGTCGAGCGATATGTTTTTGAAAAACGCTGCGCCGCTACCGTGTGTGTGGGCGCCCACGGCGAGCGCCAGTTTTGCCAGCACCCAGGGGTTGACGTTTAGGAAAAACGGCACCGGTCCCAAGGTGAACTGTTCGGTCCAGTTGAGGTCGGTTCTTACCTGGAAGAGGGCCTTAATATTGCCGTATGCGGGGTCGTTGTTGTCACCCCAGGTTTTGCCCACCCAATCGTAGGCGAGCGAGCCGTACAGCTGTGTGGCGATATCCATCGTGAACAGCAGCGTGCAATGGTGGCGAAGGAGCTTGGTGTTTCTTGGGTCGGTGCCCGAACCGGCACTCATGCTCTTGTACTGATTCCACTTCCCCTCCATCTCGTCGAGGTAGCGGTTTGCCTGCTTGGCACCCGACTCGCGCGGTGATTTCTTCCAGTACTCTGGATCTGGATTGCCCGAATCGTTCATATAGCTGGCTGGTTTGTATCCTCCGCCAAACAGCACGTATCCAGCAAACGAGAAATCAAAGAGGATCGGAAATGTGGGTATCCAGCACGTGAACTTATTGCCGCCGATGCCGGGAAACGCCGCGGGGAAATCAAACGGAGTGATCTCTTGGTCCATGGTGGTGGGAATGATGGTGGTCGAGCCCGATTCCGCCTTTGCGGCCGGCGCGGTGACAACGGCCATAGGGGATGAAAGCGTGTAGGTTTTGCCCTGATAGTCGAGGACAAAGCGCAGTTTGCACCCTTCTTCCAGAAGGCCCGATGCCGCGTCGAGAAACATGTCTTCGAGTGTGAACGTCGCCAGATTATCCGCGCCCGATGCGCTGGCCTTGACTTGGCCAATCTGCGTGACGGTTTCGGGTGAGGTGCCCGCAGCGGGCATCACTTTATTGATATGCAATGTTGCCTGCCCGCCCTGTGGCAGATGTGCCTGAACGGTAAAGGCGTGCGTGTCGGGTTGGTCGTTTGCTGCTTCGTCCGCTGGCATTGCCATAAACGTGGTGTCGGCGTACTGGATGTCCCATTCGTCGAACGTGAGCTGGCGGAAGTACGGCTCGCCGTCGGAGAGCGGACGTGTGGGCGCGGTTATGGCGGTGCCGCCCTGGATACGCGCGAGGGGAATCTCGACATCACGGTAGCCCGCCATGCTAATGGAGATGCCGCCGTTAAAGTCGTACGCGTCAAGGAGCGTTGCCTCGTCCACGTAGCCTTCCGAAAGCGGCGCGACCTCAAAGATGGCCGTGCCCTCGTCATCGGTCGTGGCGGTGAGCTGCTTGTCTGCGGCATAGCGCGATGCGAGCGTGACCTGGGCACCTGCGATGGGCGTATTCTTATTGGCGACGTCGACCACGACCACACCAAACATGGTGCGCGAGAGAACGAGCACCCTGAAGGGATCTTTTTCGTCGGCATAGGCTGCGGTGGGCGCGAACGGCAATATGAAGGCGTTTGCGCTTCCCGGCACGCGCGGCAACATAATGCTCGCCAGCGAGGACGCTCCGGCAACAAGTAACGAACGGCGATCAAGCATCTTTGGCTCCCATCCCGCAAACATCGGAGGAAATAATCCAATTTTGCGAGAAGGTGCCCCGTGGCGGTAGTGCCGTTCGATGGCCAAAATGTCCAATTTGAGCGCGCGAAAGCGCCAGGCCCCGGAGCGCGTTCGATGCGCTTGGCAGCCCGGTCGCTAACGCAACATATGCGCGACCAGTTCGGCGCGTGTGCCGATGCCAAGCTTTGCGTATACGCCGGATAGTCGGTTTTTGACGGTGCCCGGCGACACACCCATATGACGAGCGATTTCGGCATTGGTCCACCCGCGGCAGGCGAGCATGGCCATGGTGAACTCCGTGGTCGTTAGATCGTCGGCCACATCCTCGCCCGAATCGGGGTTGTGGATGCGCCGCCAGCCGTAGCTGAAGCGGTACGTGATCTCGATGATGCGCGCGAAGTCGTCAGGGTATTGCGTTTTTAGGCATGCCTCGATAAGCCCCTGCAAAAGGCCGTGGTGCTCGCCGATGAGCTCGATAAGGCCGTCGGGGCGCGCAATGTCCCAAGCGGCTCCAAAATGCGCTTTTGCGGCGTCGATGTCCTTGAGGCTCATGCATGCCATGGAAGCTGCCAGGTGCAGGAACAGTTCCGAGATGGGATAGCTTCCCTGTTTCATAATTAGGGCGTTTTCCGCCATGCCCAGGCTGCGGCCGTATTCGCCGCGCAGATACAAGGCGTGCGCCATCACGTAGCTGGCGAACAGTCGCAGGCCTTCGGGTAGGTGCGCCGCAAGTGGATAAAACTCTTCGGCAGAATACGGGGAAGGCAAGTGCAGCAGGACGCTCGCGGCCGAGGCGAACAGGATATGCGTGGCGTGGACGGCGGGCGATTCCTCGTCGGCCGGCGTATCGAGGATGCCCGCAAGGCACCGGCGGGCGTCGGCGATACGGTTGAGCGACAGACTGGCGTATCCGCAGATAAAGCATGCGGAATAGCGCAGCGCGGGATCGGTGACGTCAAGATAGGGGTGCGCCGTCTTGGCGGCGAGTGCGGCCTGTCCGCGAAAGTACAGCGCTTCTGCCGTGGCGATGGCGCGTGAATCGGGGTCGGAAATGCCTGCAACCGCAGCGTCAATCTGCCCCGGCACAAAGGCGGTGCACATCAACGGCATGGGA
>DBFVGT010000169.1:0-18565 GCA_048524725.1 Collinsella sp.
ATCGAAACGTTGGGCACTGCGGCAAGCCGGCGGCGGGTGAACTCCTTAAGATCGTCGTCCTCCGCCGTCGTCGTGGTCATGAGCCGCGCGGTCTCGGCGGCGGCAGACTCCATGACCGCGCGCGTATAGAGCAGGCACACCGGTTGCAGTGCGAGAAGGATGAGCGTCAGAAACGTCGGCAGCAAAAAAGCGGCCTCGACCGTAGACTGCGCCCGGTCCTCGCACGCGATATCAATACAACGCGATGTCCTTAGCGCCCGCAGCGGCGTCGATAACCGACATCGAGGCAACGCCATGGGATGCCGCCCGCTCAACCAGCGCCGCCAAGCGCCCATCGGTGCCAGCACGCCAAAGTCCCGCAATCGCCAGCACGATCGATAACAGCGCCACCGTGACGATGGCGTATTCCACAGTCGCTTGGGCAACCTCCTCACGCAGAACGCCATGCATTTCACGACCCCTCCTTTGAGCTTATTGTTTGCGGGACCAGGCGCACGGCGCGCAGACGACACGAAGCATCGCCAGTATCCGCAGCAACCGTCACCATATCGACCCAGCCGCGTCCGTCACGCACGATGGCGCCCCACACGTTTCCCTTGATGTCGAGATAGCCGCTCAGAGCAAGTTGCGCCGTGGGTACCTCGCGATAGGAACGCAGCATATCCGCCGCCGCTTCGGTCATCGGTCGGTCCTCGGACCATGCAAGCCGGACCACAATCGCGTTGCCCCCAGGCGAATCCGTCGCAGTGTCAGACCGCTTGTCGAGCGTCCGCAGAAAGGTTTGCGCCGTGACAGCGACATCCGAATCGTCCGCATCTCGCATCTCATCTTTTTGAGACGCCACCACCGAATCTGAGCCCAAATCGGAGGCGGTCCCAGGACGCTGCTGCCGCGCGGCGTTAAGCCCCCAAAGCACCGCCGCTATCGCCACGGTCAGGCAAGCAAACACCAGCAGCACCCCGACGGGGCGCTCGCCCTCTACAGGCTGTTGATGCCCTCGCTGATAGCGTTCCATAGATCTTGGACCTTGCCCTTAAATGCGACGATGGCGATAATCGCGATCACCACGAGCACGCCGACCAAGATGGCATACTCGGTGGTACCCTGCGCACTCTCCTCCTGCAATAGTTCCTTGGCGCGCTGACGAACATGTGCCGCCCGGCAAAACGCCCAGCCCTGCACCTTGCCAGCAGTGTCAGTCATCGTGTTCATGTATTCCTCCCTACATCATCCCGCCTGCTCCCAGCAGCGGGCCCAATATGGACAGAAGCAACGCCGGCAAGATGAGCGTGCCGGTGGGAATCAACAGCTTGACGGGCGCACGCTCGATCTCGCGCTCGACCGCGGCGCGATGAGCCGCACGGATCTCGCGACTTTGAGCGGCCAGCGTCTCGGCAAGTGGGGCACCCAGGGCGAGCGCCTGCCCCACCGTGATGGCAAAGGTCTCGAGCGCTCGCACGTCCAGGTCGCGCGCGGCGGCCAACAACTCGTCCTCACGCGTGCCCACGCCCACCTGCCACGCCATGCAGGCGCGCTCAAGGCGAAGAGCCAGCACTGACCGGCGGTTGGCGCAGAAAATCTCAAGCGCCGCATCAAACGAAAGACCGGCCGAAAGACCCAAGCGCACAACATCGATCATCTCGGACACTTCGCCGAGCGACACTCGCGCCGGGCCGCCCGCTCCAACCGCGCCCTTCACTCGCGCGATCAGAGCATCGACCACCGAGCGACCAGCGGCAGCGACCAGCACCGCCTCGCGCTTGCAGGCCCCTGCGATCTTGCGTGCATCCGCCCGATCAAAACCCGTCGCGACAAATACACTCAGGGCGCACAGGCAAGCCGCAACTGCAACCGAGGCGCTCATAGCTCCACCCGCATAATGCGCCGGATAACCACCAGGGCAACGGCGTTGAGGGCAAGACCCAGCACCACAGCGCCCGCGCCGGCAGGCGTCGCAAGACCGCGACGAAAATCTGCCGAAAGCAGCGCCAACACCGCGCACATGCCCGCCGGCATCGCCGCGACCATATGCGCAGACATGCGAGCCTGCGACGTCTTAACATCCAGGCGGCGCTTGAGCTCAATGCGCTCCCCCACCATGCTCGACGCCTCGGACAGTAAGTCGGCAAGCGGAGCGCCGGTGCGCTGAGACACCTTAAGCGCCAAGGTCACAAGCGAAAGACCGGGGGCGTCGATACGCACGAGCAAGTCATCGAGCGCGTCGGTCGCCGAGATGCCGCAATCGATCGCCGCCGCCACCCGCAAAAACTCGTTATGCACTGGCTCTTGCGCATGAGCGCCCACAAAGCGCATGCCCTGGGCCAGCGAATGTCCCGAGGCAAGCGACATGGAAAGTGCGGTAAACGCCTCGGGCATTGCCTCTTCTGCATCGTGTTGCTCGCGCCGGCTCTCAAAGCCATCCCGAGCGGCACCAACGGCAAACGGAGCAACAAGTCCCAAGGCAAATCCGAGGGGCGATAACGACACCATCGTTAGTAAAACGCAGCAGACACCGCTCGATAGCAGCAGAAACGCCAAACATCCCGAAGCATCCTCGATCACGAGGCCAAGGCGATGCGCCGGAGCCAGCGATGCCCACGAACGGGCGATCTTTTTCAGCAGATCGTTTTCCACCAGCTCACGCGGCAGCTTCTCTGCCACCGTCTCGAGCGCCTGACGTGCCAGCTCCGCCGGCGGTACCTGCGGCACACGAGGTTCCGCCCCGCACGCCGTCGCGACAGAAAGCCCTGCCAAGCCCCCTACGACGAGGGGCACAGCGATCTCCATTCGTCCACCTCCTCTTGTGTGAGCGTCCCCGACCGCAGGCCTTCTGCGATAAACGGCGGCTCGCGGTCAAGCGTCCAGGTGCGCTCGGCGGCATCGAACGTCACATAGCGCTCGAGCTCTACGCCGCCCGATGCGGCGCGTCGCACCCCCGAATACGAGGAGACGAAGCGCCTGCCATCGGCGTGGCGCTCGGACATCACGATACCGTCGAGCGCCATGGCAATCTGCTCCTCGATGAGCTCACTCGGCAGGTCGATGCCATAACGTGCAAGCAACGTCAGACGCACCACGGTCTCCTGTTCTGAACCCGCATGAAGTGTGGTGAGCGACCCGTCGTGGCCCGTGTTCATGGCCTGCAACATGTCGCAGCACTCGGCACCGCGCACCTCGCCCACCACGATGCGGTCGGGGCGCATGCGCAGGGCATTAGTTACCAGGTCGCGGATCGTCACCGCGCCTTCACCCTCAATTGAAGCCTCGCGCGCCTCTAGGCGCACCACGTGCGGATGATGCGCAAACTTGAGCTCGGCAGAGTCCTCGATCGTCACGATGCGCTCGCCGGTGGAAATCTCACATGACAACGCGTTGAGCAGGGTGGTCTTACCAGATCCCGTGCCTCCCGCAACCGCCAGGTCCTGTCGCAGCGACACCGCGCACGACAGCAGCTGCGCATACCAAAGCGGCAGCGACCCCAGCCCCACAAGCTCGTCCAGCGAGCAGATACGGTCCGAGAACTTTCGGATGGTGAGAATCGGTCCGTCAATCGCCACAGGCGGAATCACCGCGTTGACGCGATAGCCCGTTTTGAGGCGGGCGTTGACGATGGGGCTGCGCTCGTCGATACGGCGGCCAAGTGGCGAGATGATGCGGTCGATAAGCACACGGATCTGTTCATCATCCTCAAACGCATGCTCGATGGGGTACAAGACGCCGCCGCGTTCAAAGAAAGCCGAGCGGCAGCCGTTGATCATGATCTCGGTAACGGTGTCGTCCTCGATGAGCGGCTGCAACGGCCCCAAGCCCACCACGTCATCCAAAATCTCGTCGATGATGGTTTCGCGCTCGGGCGTCGCGAGATCGGTCGGCTCCTCAACATTGAGCGCCGCCTCCACCGCAGGACGCAATTCCGAGCGGGCAAGTGCCGGGTCGATATAGGCGCTGATACGCGCCACTTCGTCGTAACCCATGCGGTCCATCACGGCGCGCTTGGTGCGTCGTTTCACCGCGCGGCGACGCCCCGCATCTACAGGCGCTGCCGCCGCTGCAGCGCCGGCAGCCTTAATCCTCGTTTGCAGGCTCATCGCTGATCACCCTCGCGCAACCAGGGAAGGCGGATACGCGGGCGTTCGGTACGCGTTGCACGGTCGGCGACCATATCGCCCCAAGGGCCGACGGCGCACCCCAGTTCCACGAGCATCTCGCGCGTGGCCTCGCGCATGCTAGTCGCAAAAGCACTGGTCTGCCCCACCGCCTCGTCAGCGCGCCCAAACGCCATGAGCGCGGCGAGATCCTGCCCGCCATCGGCGATACGAATCTTGGAGCTCAACGCACAGGCAATCTCAAAGCGCATGGCGACGTCCTCGTCTGCCCCGCGCGCACCGAACCGGTTGAACACGGCGCTCATGCGCGTGCGCGGCACACCTACTCGACTTGCCAGTTCGATGACGCGCGACGCCGATGTCGCGGACGACACCGCCGCATCGCCAACGACCAGGCAACGGTCGCTCGCCGCCACCGCAGCCGCCACGGCGTCGCCCCAAAAGACCGAGGTATCGATAAAGACCACGTCGGATTCGCGACGCAGAACATCAAGCAGTAGCTCCACCGGACGCGCCATGAGCTCAGCTTGCTCGGGCGCCGCGACGGGACCCCAGAGCGTAACGCCCGGCGCCACGCGCATCGATGTGGCTACGATATCCGGCTCGGTGAGCGTGCCCGCCGCCGACGGCTCGATAAGTGCCGCCATATCGCGCGGAGCATCGACGCCTAACAAGTCGTAAAGGTTTCCAAACATCAGGTCCAGGTCGAGCACGGCGGCACGCAAGCCCAACAGCGACGATGTGTGTGCCATGGTGGCAACGATCGTCGACTTGCCGCAACCGCCCGAACCCGAAATAGCGCAGATGACCGGAGCTCGATGCGGCGGAGCGGCAGCGTCTGCCGGCGGCATCGGAGGCGGCGGGGCGGGCGTCGGTGGCAGCGCCCCCGTCTCCCCCGCCGCAACCACACGCTGCGTCCAAGCCGGCATGGCAGCTTGTTCGGTCTGCGAGGCAGGCTCGTTCTGCGCAATCTGCTCATGCTGCATTAGCGACAACTCGCCGCACCCGGCAAAGCCCTCAACTTCGTCGAGTTCATCCACCAGATTCACGCCGTGCACGTATCCCATATCTACAGCCGGGGAGTCGCCAGCATGCTGCGCCGGCCCTCCAGCGTCATCGCATACAAGGGGGTTCCGGGGGCGCCGACCATGCTCGGCTTCCGCTTTTCCATAATCATCAACACGCGGGCCTCTTGTAGCGCGAGGCGCCCCGGGTTCCCTATCAACAAAAGCATCGAGCTCAATCGTCATGCGCCGATCGGAATCAACCGCTCCCTCGCCCGCACGCCCGTTGCCGCATATACTGTGCGCAGCGATGACCTCGGTCGCCCCCGCGCGAAACAGCCCCTCGATATCCGACGGATCGAGCGCTTCTATCAACACGACCACGCGACTCACGCGGCCTTCGGCCGTCAGGCGCGCAACAGTCTTGCGCACATCTTCGGTATCAAACAGAGACGCCGCGATGATGACAGCCCCGCGGCGCGACGGAAACGCCCGCGCCATGGAAACCAGCCCGTCCAGGTCACCCACGCGAAGCACCTGTGCACCCACATCACGGCCCTCGACTTCCCGCTGCAACAGCCCGTAATCGCCGCACGCGCAGCACGCAAGCCAGATCGCCTTCATCACTCGTCGCCTCCGCTCTTTTTGCCGTGCGCCGTGGCGGGAATCGTCAAGCTGACCGTTCCCTTGCCCGAGGCTCCCAGCAGTTCCTTGACGTCTTCGGGGTCAGCCGCCAGCGTCACCCATTCGATCTTGCCCTCGCGCGTGGAACCGGAATCCTCACTGGTATCGATCACGTACGCGCCGCACAGCCGATCGGTTACGCCGTCTTTTTGCACGTACACGTCCACGTAGCTGCCCACGCCCGCAGCACCGCCGACCGAGTGCTCGGCATCGACCGCCACCGAAACGGCGACCTTGCCCTTAGGTACCTCGAGCATGTGGCTCTCGGCCTTGGTGTAGACATTGCAGATCACGGCGTTTTTGGGAATACGCGAAGTCGTCACGTCGCCGCGCACCTGGCGTAGCTCGGTCGCCGCGTCACGCGGCAGCAGACTCGTCAGCCACTCCTGGGTTATGACATTGGTCTCATCGAGGGTCTCACCCACATCGATATCGCGCGCCGCGACGCATACCTCGACGCGATCGCCACCGTACTTGGCCAAGGTCTCAGCCTGGACCTGTTCGGCTTGCGAGCGGATCGACGAGCCGTAAACCATGCAGAGCAGAGCAGCGAGCACGCCCGCGACCAGACTGATGGCGATGCGCTTGCTCTTGTTCACGGCCGCTCCTCTCATGACAGTGCCGGGCGAATGCCCGTACCACCATTGTCTGGGCGGCCAGAGTGCAAAGCGGCGCAATCGCAATCTTGGTTTTCGATGTCAAACCAATCGCTGACCAAAAGCTGACCAGCCCGTCAAGCTCGTGGCAAGGTTTTGGTCAGCACGTCAGCAAACTGCATGTTTCGAGGCTTTTCCGCAGCAAAAAAGCCGTCTCCCGAACAGTTGGGAGACGGCTGTCATAGGAAAAATCAATTACAGATGGACATCGGGATCGAGCATTTGAGCGCTCACGCGCATGGATGACGCCAGATTTTGGAAAGTTTCCAGACGCAGGCTGTCGATCTGCCCGGCGTCCTCGGCCTCGCGAACGGCGCAACCCGGTTCGTGGGTATGCGTGCAGTCGCCAAACCGGCACGCACGCGATGCCTCGACAATCTCGGGAAAGGCGCGTGCCAGACCCCGCTCGTGACCCACGAGCGGCAAACTGCGCAGACCCGGGGCATCGGCGATCACGCCGGCGTCGCCCGGCAGCGTCACCATCACGCGCGCGACGGTAGTGTGACGGCCCTGGTCGTCGCGTTCGCGCACACCGCCGGTCGCCAACGTATCGTGGCCCAGCAGCGCATTGAGCAGCGTCGACTTGCCGGCACCCGACTCGCCCAGAATCATGGCGCAGCTCCCGGCAGGCACGCAGGCACGGACCTCGTCCAGGCCGCGGCCCTCGGCAGAGGACGTCACGATCACGCGCACGTCCGGACCCACCAGGCGGCGCACGCGGTCCAGATCGCGCTCGAGCTCATCGGCCTCGCAGCGGTCGGCCTTGGTGAGCACCACCACCGGCTCGGCATCGCAATCGAGCGCCAATACCAGTGAGCGCGCCACGCGATCGAGCAGCACCTCGCCGGCGCCGAGCGCCTGCACGATCAGCACGCTGTCAACGTTGGAGCAGAGCACCTGGCGCTCACCGCGGGCACGGCCACGCCAACGCTCAAAGCTCGTACGGCGCGGCAGCACGCACTCAATCACGCCCATATCGTGCCCGGGAGCGCGGCGCACCGCCACACGGTCGCCCACGGCAGGCAGCAGGACCTCGTCCTCGCCGCGCGACTTGGCAAACCCCACGGCATGCTCGGCACGAAACGTGTCATCGGCAGTCGCCACCAGCGGAAACCCGCGGTCCAGGCGCACCACGGCGCCAAGCTGCATCTGCTCGGGCTCCTCGGCATGTGCGCAGAAATCATCAAAGGCAGTCTGCTGAGCTTCATCGACCGGCAGGTCATCAAACGCCGGAACATCCTGCAGCGCGTCAAGCCCCGGTACACTCGCCAGCAATTCCTCAGCAGATGCAGGGGCTTCGGTCGCGAGCTTCCGACGACGATCGCGCTTAGCCCGCGCCCCCGTCGTCTTTTTCTTCGCCTTAGCCTTAGCCTTGCCCACAAGCGCCTCCCAGCACCATAAATCAAAACTGAGCAGGTATTTTCCCACAAAAAAGTGTCGGTCGAGCAAATGCTCGACCGACTCACACACTTTCCCTCAGCCTTTATCATCCACACGGGAGAAAAGTCAGCAACGTCACCGCAGGGCCCGCCCGCCGAGAGGGGTTTCCAAAGGGCACATCCCGCAGCCGCAACGCGGCGAGGACGTGCCCGTGGAAACCCCGCAGGCGGGCGGGCCCGGACAGGTACGTTACTCTTTCTCCACCGCGCGCATGATCGCCTTGTAGATCTCCATCAGCGGAATAATCAGGAAGGCAAGGCCCAGGGCAGCGACAACGCCCTTGAGCTCAAGCGTTACGGGGCCAAAGAACATCTCAGCAAGCGTCGGCTGCACGGTTACGATCACCGTCAGCACCAGCGCCAGCGCGGCGGAAGCCCACAGCCACTTGTTCTGCTTCTTCATGGTGAACAGCGACGCACGACGGCTGCGCATATTGAAGCAGTGGAAAATCTCGACCATGTTGAGCGTGATGAAGGCCATCATCACGCCTTCCTCGTCGGCATTGCCGGCGATCATATCGGCGATGTGGATGTAGCCCATGTCAAAGTACACGCCCACAAAGAAGCTCGCCAGCACCAGCACGGTGATGATTAGGCCCTGGACCACGCAGTCCAGACCCATATGTCCGGCAAAGACACCATCCTTGGCGTTGCGCGGCTTGCGCTTCATGATGTCGCCCTCGGCGTCCTCCATGCCCAGCGCGAGCGCAGGGAAGCAGTCGGTAACCAGGTTCACCCACAGCAGCTGCACCGGCTGGAAGATGGTAAAGCCGATGAGCGTGGCGATAAACACCGAGAAGACCTCGGCAAGGTTGGCCGAAAGCAGGAACTGGATGACCTTGCGGATGTTGTCGTAGATGCGACGGCCCTCTTCGCAGGCACCGATGATGGTAGCGAAGTTATCATCGGCAAGTACCATGTCGGCGACGTTCTTGGTGACGTCGGTACCGGTGATGCCCATACCGACGCCGATGTCGGCGCGCTTGATGGACGGGGCGTCGTTGACGCCATCGCCCGTCATGGCCACGATCTGGTCACGCGACTTCCAGGCCTCGACGATGCGGGTCTTGTGCTCGGGCTGGACGCGGGCGTACACGCCGTAGTCCTCGATGTGCGCGTCGAGTTCCTCGTCGCTCATGCGATCGAGGTCGGCACCGGTGATGGCATGGCTGCGATCGGTGACGATGCCCAGCTGCTTGGCGATGGCCACGGCGGTGTCGATGTGGTCGCCCGTGATCATGACGGTGCGAATGCCAGCGTCGTGGGCCTCGCGGATGGCTTCGGCGACCTCGGGGCGGACCGGGTCGATCATGCCGGACAGGCCGCAGAAGACCAGGTCATGCTCGAGCGCGGCGGGGCTGCAGTCGACCGGGACCTCGGTGTAGGTGTGGCTTGCCAGCGCCAGCACGCGCAGGGCCTCGTCGGCCATGGCCTTGTTGGCGGCCACGAGCTCGGCGCGACGCTCCTCGGTCAGGGGGACGACCTTATCGCCCTCGTAGATATGGGTGCACAGGCCGATCACCACGTCGGGCGCGCCCTTGGTGTACTGCTCATACTCGCCGTCAAGGGTCTCGACGACCACGGACATCATCTTGCGGCCCGAGTCAAACGGGGCCTCGCCCACGCGCGGGTGCTCGGCAGTCAGGCCAGTGAGGCCCGCCTTGCCGGCATCGTTGACGAGCGCACACTCAGTCGGCTCACCCACGGCCTCGCCCAGCTCCTCGTCCCACTGAGCATCGGAGCACAGCGCCATGCCGGCCAGGAACTTCTCCTTGGGCGCAGCGAGCTCGTGCTTGACGACGGTCATCTTGTTCTGGGTAAGGGTACCGGTCTTGTCGGAGCAGATGGTCTGTGTGCAGCCAAGGGTCTCGACAGCAGAGAGCTTGCGGATAATCGCCTGGCGCTTGGCCATCTTGGTCACGCCAAGCGAAAGGACGATGGTCACGACGGCAACCAGGCCCTCGGGGATGGCGGCGACGGCGAGCGAGACGGCAACCATAAAGGTGTCTAGCAGGGCAGTCGGGTCGGTAAGAACGTTGCCCACGCCGTGGCGGATGATATCAACGCCAAAGATGACGACGCAGATGACGATAACCATGATGGTGAGGATGCGGCTGAGCTCGGCGAGCTTCACCTGCAGCGGCGTGAGCTCTTCCTTGGCCTCGGCCAGGGCGCCGGCGATCTTGCCCATCTCGGTGTTCATGCCGGTGCCGACCACGACGGCGCGACCACGGCCGTACACGACGGTGGAGCCCATATAGCACATGTTCTTACGGTCGCCGAGCGGCACGTCGTCGGTGCCGGCGACGAGCTCGATCACGTTGGCATGCTTCTCGACGGGCACGGACTCGCCGGTGAGCGCGGCCTCTTCGATCTTCATCGTGGCGCTCTCGAGCACGCGGCAGTCGGCCGGGACGGAGTCGCCCGCCTCGAGCATGATCACGTCGCCGGGCACGAGCTCGGCGCTCGGCAGGTGCACGAGCTTGCCGTCGCGTAGCACCTTGGACTGCGCCGCACTCATCTCCTGCAGGGCCTCGAGGGCCTCCTCGCTCTTGGCTTCCTGGACCACGCCCAGCACCGAGTTGACGATAACGACGAACATGATGATGGCAACATCGGCAAAGTCGGGCTCGCCCTTGACCATGCCCGTGAGCGCACTGATGACGGCGGCAACGATCAGCATGATGACCATAGGGTCAGCCATCTGTTCAAAGAAACGCTTCCACAGCGGCGTCTTCTCAGCTTCCTCGAGCTTGTTAGGGCCTGTCTTGGCGAGGCGCGAAGACGCCTCGTCGTTGCTCAGGCCGAGGTTCTCATCGACACCTTGGTCGCTGAGCACCTCCGCCGCGGCGGACAGGTATTCCTTTTGCATATAGAGTCCCCTCCTGGGATTCGGGCCACTCAGCAGATTGATGCCCGATCATAATTCCCAGGAGAAGGGCAAGGGCTCATCAAGGCTGCCGTGCTGAGCGGCAGTTGATAGTGGAGCTATGGTACCCCAAAGAGACGCGTCTAGCCAAAACAATCGGTTTGGAAATATGGTCCGCACGCAACGGTGCAGACCGTGTGATGCTCAACATTGGTAAAACGTTTTTTCTTCGGCACATCGCCAAACTGACATATCGCCCAGATAGCAGCGGTTAGAGCGGTTGGTAAATTTTTTTCATATACCGTTTATCCCGCAAAAAATGAACTTCTAATTCGGCATACGGTCGATTTTATGGGGTATTCGGTCAGCATTTCGTTATAATCAACACGGTTTTATTTCTTATGGTTTATCTATCAGCGCAAGACGATGTCAGATGGAGGTCTGAATGTACAAGCGCACTAAGATTGTATGCACCATGGGTCCCGCCTGCGATAGCGACGAGACCATCCGCGAGATGATCAAGGCGGGCATGAACGTCGCCCGTTTTAACTTCTCGCACGGCTCCTACGACGAGCACCACGGTCGCATCGAGCGCGTCCGCCGTATTTCCAAGGAGCTCGGTCTGCCCGTCGGCATCCTGCTCGACACCAAGGGCCCCGAGGTCCGCACCGGCCTTCTGGTCGACGGCAAGAAGGTTGCCGTCAAGACCGGCGATAAGATCGTCGTCACCGCTCAGCCTACGTCCGAGGATTTCCACGGCACCGCTGAGCACATCTCCCTCGACTACCTGGCTCTGCCCTCCGAGGTCGAGAAGGGCTCCCTCATCCTGATCGATGACGGCCTGGTTGCCCTCGAGGTCGAGTCCGTCAGCGGCCAGGACATGACCTGCGTCGTTAAGAACGACGGCCTGATCGGCGAGCGCAAGGGCGTCAACATGCCCAACGTCAACATCTCGCTGCCCGCTATCACCGAGCGCGATCGTCAGGACATCCTCTTTGGCCTGACCGAGAACATCGACTACATCGCCGCTTCCTTCATCCGTGACGGCGAGTCCGTCCGCGGCATCCGCAAGCTTTGCCGCGAGAACGGTGGCGAGCACGTGACGATCTTCCCGAAGATCGAGTGTGCCCTGGGCGTCGAGAACTTCGACGAGATCCTCGAGGCTTCCGACGGCATCATGGTCGCCCGTGGCGACCTGGGCATCGAGATCAAGCCCGAGCTCGTTCCGCACATCCAGAAGGAGATCATCGCCAAGTGCAACGCGGCCTACAAGCCCGTTATCACCGCTACGCAGATGCTCGACTCCATGCAGCAGAACCCGCGCCCGACGCGCGCCGAGGTTGCCGACGTTGCTAACGCCATCTACGACGGCACCGACGCCGTTATGCTCTCTGGCGAGTCCGCTGCCGGTAAGTACCCGGTCGAGGCCGTCAAGATGCAGGCCAGCATTGCTCTCGAGACCGAGAAGTACCTCCCGGCCCACGCTCCGCTCGAGGTTCCGGCCGATGCTCACGGCACCCGCGTCGTCAACAACGTTGTGGGTATGTCCGCTGTGAACATGGCTACCACCGTTGGCGCCAAGTGCATCACCGTGCCGACGACCACCGGTCGTACCGCTCGCCTGATCTCGCACTTCCGTCCCAACATGCCGATCTGCGCGTTCTCCCGCCACGAGTGGGCCGTCCAGCAGATGATTATGTACTGGGGCGTTATCCCGCACCAGGCCGAGATTACCCAGGGCACCGTCAACGGCACGATCGTCAAGGCGATTGAGACCGCTAAGGAGCTCGGCTACGTCGAGGCCGGCGATTTGACCGTCGCTACCGCCGGCGATCCCCGCATGAGCGTCCAGCTCGAGGACAAGGTCTCCTCGACCAACGTCGCTTACGTCGCTCAGGTGCGCTAAATCGCACTTGCAAGCAGATTTGCATTGCAAAGGGCCCGGAAGGCTTTGCCTTCCGGGCCCTTTTTCTGTGTCAATGCCGGCACACGGCAAAACACGCACCCATTTCTTTACCAAAAGCGCGAAATCCACCTTTCGAGGCCCAAAAATAAAGTCCCAAGCGCTAAAAGTGTTCGCCCGATGGCGAAACCACACCTTACCCGACGCTGCTAAATCGTTTTAGCAAGAGCCAGATCGACCGCGTTTTCGGAAGTATGCGGCAAATTCTGAGACCTCCGAGCACACCCCGTTTTTTCGCAACAAAATGCTTGATAAACTGGCCTCAAAAGCCAGGTCTGCTCACAGGGTTCAGATTTTGCCGCATACTTCCGAATTGACGCTGGCATCGCACGGTCCAAAAGCACATTTCGACCAGGAGGATATCATGGACCTGACGCTATGCGGTCAATCCGCTTTTTACTATCACCGTATCCCGCCGCAGGTATTAGGGCTTTACCCCGCCATTAGCCTTGGCAATATGGATCGCAGATGTTGCGGCCTCGGAAGTCATGCAGTTGTAAAAGACCTGCTTCATGCACCGCTTCACAGGCTTGTATTCACTCGAGCACAATCCGGGTCGCGAAGCCTGTTTAAATCGCACCTCCTGACCCAAGAGCCGCCTCCTGGGTCGTTTAGGCAGACTGAACATGGATTTGATGTCACTTCACCGGAATTCACGCTGCTCAGCCTTGCTACGCAGGTCTCACGCAACCAGTTACTCATGGCTTGCTACGAGATGTGCGGCTCCTTTGCAATGTTTACGCCCTGCGAGCGAACGCAACAACAACTCGATGAAGCCATTTCGCTTAAGCTCATTCCACCCAACTGCGGTTGGGAGCGTGTTGTCGACACCAAGGGCAATGACACCAATTTGTGGAAGCACCCGCCGCTCCTCAGCGCGGCGGATATCGCCGCGTTCGCCAAGCAGGCTGCAGGCCTGCGCGGCGTTAAACAACTGCGCTGGGCGGCCGAGCACATGACGGGGCAGACCGCCTCGCCCTTCGAGGTCCAGACGTCCATGCTCGTCTCACTCCCCCGCGACGAAGGCGGTCTGGGTATAGGCATCACCAATAACGCACGCATCCCGCTCAGCGAAGCCGCACGTTCGCTGTATGACAAAACCTGCTGTTATGCCGATATCCTCATCGAAAGTGTCACCGACAGCATGGGCGTCATTCTGGAATGCCAAGGCCGCTCCGCTCATGACAGCGAAGCTGCGAGTCTCTCCGATGCCGAGCGCACTACCGCACTCACAAGCATGGGCTACGACGTCATCCAAATTACCTATGGCCAGATCAAGGACAAAAGGAGCTTTGGCAACCTTGCCGAACTCATCCATAAAAAGGCCGGGCTTCCCTACACCCCAAAGATCAAACAGGAGTGCGACGCCGAAGATGCTCTGCGGCAAGAACTGCTTGTCGATTGGGATGACCTATTCGCTGCCAGGCAGGCCAGCTAGCAGCTAGCGATCAGAGGCAGCGCGGGCGCGCTGGGCAATGCGACGCGGGCGGCAAAACCTGCCTCGGTTAACTCGACGACCTCGGTAAACGTTGCGTCAAAGAACGCTTCGGTCAGCAGGCGGTACGGCGGGTGATCCGGCTCGCCGGGGTTTTCGCGCACAATCTCGTGCATGACGCCAATGGTTTTGAGCACATACTCTTGCGGGATCGAATACTGGCCAAACTGGGCCGCCGCGGTATAGAGACGATCGGTCGCACGCGGGATGGAAACGATGCCGAGGGTTTTGCCAAACCAGTCAAAGTCGCCCTGCTTCTTGATGCGGAACTCCTCACACGGCTTGCCGCCATGCGCCTCGAGGTACTGGTTTACGCGGGTGTTCCACACGGTGTCGGCCACCAGATGCGACCAAACACCCAACGTCAAATCGAGTAACGACTGTGCCACGTTCTCGGGCGCGAGCGAAAGCTCGTCAGCAGCGGGACCAGCGATCGGCTCCGCATCCCTATATCGCTGCGGATAATGCACCCGATTGAGTCGCTCGCGTTCCTCGACAATCGACGTCGCCGCAGCCGGCGCACCTATCGGCATGCCCTTGAGCAGCGGCGCCACATAAGTGTCCCAAAACTCCTGCTCACGCGGCTTGGGGATAGGCTCGGGCTTGGCAAAATGCGTAATACGATACGGGATGGGATCGGCAATGCCGGGAACCATATAGCCCACAAAAATGTCCGGAACCACGCTGCCAAACAAAAAGGCATTGCGGTCGCGCACTTTATCGGCAAGCGTGCCAGCACGCGCCAGCAGTCGTTCCGTCTGAGCGATATGAATATTCCAACTTGGCATAGCCACCCCCGTAAAAACCCGGATAACTATACCATTCACAGCGGGCCACGCACGCAGCCGCACCCCTACTATCCGGCAACTATTCCGCGGCGGCGCTCTCGGTTCCATACGATGGCACGGACGCCTCGACCACGTGATGATATCGGTCGATATAGATGGCGCGGGCACCCAGGCGTCGTACCAAATCCTGATGGTGTGTGCTCATTAAGACCGTCTTGCCGGCAGCAACATAAGCCAGCAAAAAGCTGACCACGATGTCGCACGAATCCTCATCGAGTCCGTTGGTAGGCTCGTCGAGCACCAGGATATCGGGGTTCATCGACACGACGGCCGCCAGCGCCACACGCTTTTTTTGCCCGCCCGAAAGCTGATAGGGCGAGGCATCGACCAGATCGGAAACCTGGAACAGCTCCATGGCATCGCGAACGCGGCACTTGAGCTCGTCTGTCGACAGCCCCATTTGAGCCGGACCAAACGCGACCTCCTCGCCTACCGTGGCGCAAAACAGCTGGGCATCGGCATTTTGAAACACGAAGCCTACGCGCTGGTGAAAGCGCTGGGAAGCCACGGAATCCTTTAGAAATGTTGCATCGATCACGTGCCCGTCAAACAGGTATGCCCCTGCGTCCGCGAGTTCAAGACCGTTAATAAGGCGCATGATCGTCGTCTTGCCGCAGCCATTCGGGCCAAGCAGGGCAACGAGCTCGCCACGATCGACCTGCAGCGACACACCATCGACAACCGTATGCCCCGCATAGGAAAACACCACGTCGCGTAGCTCGATGAGCGGCGCGACCTCGGCGCCCGCACCGTTCGTGCCCGCCGCATTATTCATATCGATCGTCAAAACGTCGCCCTTCCCTATTCACATCAACAGCCCGCCGTCCGCACTACAGCACAGCGCACAGCACCGCAAACAGCGCCACGGCGACCGCATAAACCGCATCGCGCCAGCTCAGTCCGCTCCGCGCGGGAGTCGGATACGCACCGGCAAAGCCACGACAAAGCATGGCCTCGTCCATCGCGCGGCTGCATTCCATCGCCTTGATAAACGTCATGCCCATGATACCCGCGATCGAATCGGTACGCGAAAATCCCTCAGGCGCACGGCCAACGCTGCGTAGCATGACCGATTCGCACAGATTGTGCGCCGTGCGACCCAGCACCTCGATGTGCTTGAGCGCCATATCAAACGTAAAGATAACTTCGTCGGGTAGATGCAACATCTTGAGCGCCGCCGACATGCGGCTCCACGTGAGGGTCCACGAAACGCCCAGCACCAGCGACACATTAATGAAGGTCTTGAGTGCAATCTTGAGCATGGCGCCCGTGGCGGAAGCACCCAGCAGCAGGGCAGGCAGCGCCAAAACCACGGCAAACCCCGCGGCAGCCAACGCCGGCACAAAGGTAGCGCGCAGCCCGCGTACAGGGCGCACCGCGACCAGCACCAACGCGATCGCCGCCATTAGCATCAGGTATAGCGGGCTCTGCGTCAGGCACACGCACAGAACGCAGACGAACATCCCCACCAGGCGCACCGGAGCCGAAACGCAAGAAAGGGCGCGGTCGACCATCGACCCGCCCTCGTGCGCGCCTCCACCCAGGCGAACCCGCTCAAGCAGGCTCGCCAGATGCAGGACGTTCTTTTGCATCACACGATGTCGAGCCCCCGCGGGCTCGTAACGCTGCTCGACCGCAAGCCAGCTAGGCAGCTCGGCTATTGCCATGAGCACCGCTTTCCTTAACCGTCAGCGAGATCAGACGGAATGCGATGGTGAGCACTGCCACGCCAATCACGCCCGAAAGAATATACATGGCAGCCTGACCGGCAAAGCCAAGGCCCTGCTCCTCGGAATAGGCCTGCAGGTAATCACCCGTAGGTAGAGCGTCGGCAAAGGTCGGGGTATCGAGGCCGACCGAAGCCTGCAGGCTGTCGTCGCCAGCCTCCTGAACGGCGGTCGCGGCGCCCTCGGCGTCCCACTCACCCCAGGCGTCACCGGTGGCGAGCAAGCCGAGCGGCGTAGCCACGACAAGCACGGCGACCAGAATGAGCGTGGGAATCAGGGAAGTCTTCTTGGCGGTACCATCGGCGGCAAGCTGGCCATCGGCGGCTTCGGGGCCGACGATAATGCTCGGCGCCGTCTTCTTAATGAAGCCGTAGATGGCGGCCGTCGCCACGCCCTCGATCACGCCGGCAACCAGCATATGCGGGATCAACATGGCCGGAATAGCCACGGACAGCGGGAAGGGGCAGTACAGAGGGGCGCCCGAAGCGTTGGTGAAGAGCATCGGCTGAATACCAAACTCGATTGCCGCGCACAGGGCCGCCAAGCACAGGCCGACCCAACCGCTCACGATGGCAGAAACCGAGGTGCCCCAGCTCTTGTCGTGCAGACGGCTGTTGAGCGCACGGAACACGATAGCAGCGACAAACGGCAGCACAAAGGCCATGTTAAAGCAGTTGGCGCCAAACGACAGAACGCCGCCGTCGCCAAACAGCAGCGCCTGCAGCGCCAGCGCGACCGAGACAGCGATAGCCGCGGCCTCGGGGCCCAGCAGCAGCGCGATGAGTGCGCCGCCGACGGCGTGACCAGTGGTGCCGCCGGGCAGCGGCACGTTGAACATCATGAGCAAAAAGGAGAACGCAGCGCAAATACCCAGAAAGGCCATATGCTCGCGATCGAGCGTGGCGCGCACTTTCTTGATGCAGTGAACCCATACGGGCACCATCGCCACCGCCATAACGGCATCGGTCTGCGGAGACAGGTAGTTATCTGGAATGTGCATATACGCCTCCCGGTTGCCGGCACATGGGATTGCAGCGCCGCTTGAACCATTTCATCAGTGTTACGAGCTAGATGATTCGTAACACGCCGCAGGCTATGATAGCAAAACGGCGCGCCGCCACAAAAAGCAGCACGCCGTTTTGTAATGCGCGTGTCATATATGCAGGGTCAGCGATGCCTTATTCCGAACACCGCGGTCGCGCAGAGCTCCGCAGCAACCGCCATCAGGCCCTACGCCCCCCATCGCAAGCCCTAGCCGCGGACCTCGCCGTTTACGCCTTTGCATACCTTGGTGACAATCTTCTGGTGCGCTTTCTCGACCTCTTCGCTGGTAAGCGTGTGGTCGTCGGAGCGATACGTAAGCGCAAAGGCCATGGACTTTTTGCCCGCTCCGATGCGGATGGGATCGCGGTAGACGTCGAACAGGCGCACGCCCTCGAGCAACTTACCGCCGGCGCTCGTAATGCGGCGCTCAAGATCCTCACAGGTCACGGAGTTGTCAACCACAATGGCAAGGTCGTGCTCAACGGCCGGGTACTGCGAGAACTCGCGATAGTTCTCCTGGTTGTGGGCGCCCTTGATCAGCTTGTCCAAGTCGAGCTCAAAGGCAACGACGACCTCATCGATGCCCATCGCCTCGCGCGCCTCGGGGTGGATCTCGCCGACCCAACCCAGCACGGTGCCGCCGGACAGAACCTCGGCCGCACGACCCGGCTGCAAAAAGGCATAGCCCTCGCCCTCGACGGGACGGAAGCGAACCTTCTCGATGCGCAGC
>DBFVGT010000170.1:0-3803 GCA_048524725.1 Collinsella sp.
GCCTCCGCTGCCGTCTGCACAGATAAAACCTGCCAAAATAAACCTGTCCCTTTTTGGCATGTCCCTTTTGGCGTGGCTGATTGCTTTGGGCTGTCTTGGAGAAAGCCCGTGAGGCGGCACTCAAGCTAATCCTGCGTGTCGCCTCCGTACATGTAGACGATAAAGCCGTCGCCGGTGTCTTGGCTGTGATCTTCCAAGATGCGCTTCATGTTGAGGTGCTCGTAGAACTGCCAGTCGGAGCTGCAGTCGCTCATCAGGAAGAACTTGGTGCAGCCTGCCCGGGCGAGCTCGGCGCGCGCAAGGTCGATGAGCGCGCGGCCGAGCCCCTTGCCCTGCCACTCGGGCACGATGATGATGAGGTTGAGTTGGCCCTGGGCATACTCATTGCCCGTGGCGGCAAAGCGGTCGGCCGTGGCCTTCTCGCGGCTGTCGCCAAAGAGCGAGCCCTCGAGCTTGGCGTCGGCGGTCTTCGCCATCTCGGTTGCCTGGGCGAACATCTCGTCGTAGCAGGGTACCCACGTGGGGTTGGTACGCGGCTTGCCGTCTTCGAAGATGCCGATGCAGCAGGCGGCGATAATGCGGCCCTCGGCCTCGGCGACAAGCGCGATGGGGGAGCGCTGCAGCTGCATGGCGATGTTAAAGCGCGCACAGAAATCGGCAGCTTCGACGTCGCCGCGGTTGCGCAGCGTGTTGCACCACAGCTGGTTGTAGATGGCGGCGATGCCGGTCAGGTCATCAAGTGTGGTGGCGCGCAGGGCTACGTTGTCAAGGCTCATGGAGGCTCCTTCCGGGTTGGGTCAGGCCACCTCTGAGTGTGACATGGCCGCAGGGCCGCCGCATCAACCATTCGGTAGACGACCCCCGATCCCACGGGGGCGGAGAGATAGTCATTGGGGACGTTCTTAAACGACTGGTCAAACAAGAGCGTCCCCAACGACTACCTCAAGGAATGTCCCAGACTGCCGGCAGAAAAGGAACGTCCCTAACTGCCGCATCCGGAGCAAGACAACGCCGCAGGTAGAGGACGGACAGACACTATGACCCAATCCAGGGGCACGGAAACGACAGGAGCCCCCGCTCGTGACCGCGGGTCGGGGCTGCGACAATGTTGTTGAAGTGCCAGAGGCGCAGCCGCGCCGCAACGAGGTTGGGAGGCTCCCGTGCCTAGATATTCTACCGCCTTCGGAATGGACGTACACCTCAGGTCCACCACCGTCTGCGCGCTCGACGCGGAGACGGGCGAGGCCGTGACGAGGAGGTTCCGCGGCAACCCCTGGGGCGAGGTCGCGGAGTGGATGTCGGGCTTCCCCGGCCCGTCGCTCGCCGCCTACGAGAGCGGCTACCTCGGCTTCGCCCCGCAAAGGGAGCTCTCCGGGCTCGGCGTCGACTGCGTCGTCGCGGCCGTCTCCAAGGTCCCGAGGTCGGCTGCCGACCTCTCGTCCAAGAACGACCGCAACGACGCGGCCAGGATGGCCAAGGCGATACTGTCGCACGACGTCACCCCGGTATGGGTTGTTAGCGTCAATATATTTTTCACCATTTTCACCAACGTATTTTCGCCAATCGCGCCAACGCGGATGCGCCGGATTCGCCAACGCGGATGCGCCGCTTTCGGCGTCTAGGCTCCCTCCTCCTTCCCGTCCTCACCGCCGATGGATACGTCCTTCAGGCGGTACGACCGTCCCGTTATCTTGATCATCGCGCAATGGTGGCAAAGCCTGTCGGCCACCGCCGAGGCCGTGACGTTGCTGCCGAACACGTCGCCCCACCTGCCCACCGGCACGTTGGTCGTGACGATGGTCGACCGCTTTAGCGCGTAGCGCCTGTTGACCAGCTGGAACAGCAGGTCGGCGCCCTCCTTGCCGATGTCGAGGTAGCCGAGCTCGTCTATTATCAGCAGGCTGCAGTGCTCGTAGAACCGCATCCTGCGCGCCAGCGCCTCCTTCGCCGAGGCGTGCTTGAGGTCCTCGACCAGCCTCGAGCAGTCGGCGAAGTACACCTGCTTGCGGGCCATCACCGCCTCGTGGCCTATGGCTATCGACAGGTGGGTCTTGCCGACGCCCGGGCTGCCGACGAGCACGACGTTGTCGCCGCGGTCGATGAACTCGAGCGTGGCCAGCTGCTCGACCAGCCCGCGCGGCACGCTCGGCTGGAAGCCCCAGTCGAAGTCGGCCAGCGTCTTTATGTAGGGGAAGTTGGCCATCCTCGTGCGGCGCTCGTCGTCGGCGCGCCGCTTGAGGGCTATCTGGGCGTCGGTGAGCTCGAGCATGGCGTCGACCAGGCCCTTCCTCCCGTCGGCGACGAGCCTGACGTACTCGGGCACCGACGACGCCATGCCCTCGAGCCCCAGCTCCTCGAGGTTGGCCGCCAGGCGGTTGAGGGGGCTGGCCTGCACGGCGGCGCTCACAGCGAGCCCCCTATCGAGTCGAGCAGGCCGAGGTTGGCCGCGGCGGCCGCCTCGATGTCGCCGGCGGCGTCGCCGAACCACCGCTTGCCGGCCATGGCCTCGGCGTAGTGCGCCGGGTCGTAGGCCGGCCCGCCCGCCATGTGCGTGGCCACCAGCTCGCCGCCGGCGTAGCAGTCCATCGCGCCGCCGGGCATGCAGACGATGCGGGCGGGCCTGCCGATGCAGCGCCTGGGCACCGACATGGGCTCGCCGTGCGCGCTCACCAGCATCGTGGCCGGCACCCTGGCCACGCGCACCACGTCGCCCATCGCCTCCTCGAGGGCGCGCAGGTTGCCGACGGGCAGCAGCGCGTCCTTCTCCTCCATGAACAGCGCGGAGGGCGGCAGCCCCGTGGTCTCGTTGGGCTCGGAGTTGCTGGCGTCCTCGATCCGCGCGACGATCTCGTCGATGTCGTCCCAGCCGTCGAAGTCGCCCTGGTAGGCCATGAGCCGCGACAGGAAGCGGTTCGACGACTCGACCTTGCCCTTCGTCTGGGGGCTGCGCGGGCGGCACAGCTTCAGCTCGAAGCCGGCGGCCTTGGCGAACTCGTACGCGCGCTGGACCTTGAGGCGCCTGCCGCCCTTGACCGTCACCAGGGCGGACATGTTGTCCGTGACCCACTCGCGCGGCACGCCGCCGAGCCTCGCGATCGTGGCGTACATGCACCTGACCAGGTCGTCGGTCGTCCTGGTCCTCGACCGGATGAATATGTGCCTGCGGGAATGGCCCAGCGTCGCCGCGAACACGTTGAACTCGAACAGCTCGCCGTCGCGGTTCGCCATCTTGACGGACTCCTTCCAGTCGAACTGCAGCTGCAGTCCGGGCGGCGTCTCGAAGCGCGGGTGCGGCTCCGGGCCGCCGGAGGCCCCGACGGCGATGCCGTTCTTGCGCATGAACTGGGTGAAGGCGTTGTAGCCGGCCAGGTCCTCGCCGGGATACCTGTGCAGCAGCCACTCGTGGATGCCCTTCTTGGTGACTCCCGGCAGCTGCGCCTTGGCGGCCACCTCCTCGATGTGCGCGTCGAACGAGCCCGCCCTGTCGCCGCGCCCGTCGTGGGGCCGCCCGCCCTCGGCCCTCCAGTACGACGCCACGGTGTGCCTGTCCTTGCCGTAGCGCTTCGCTATGTCGCTGAAGTTGGGCTTTATGCCCGCTTCCCTGTACATGTCCAACTCTCCGATCAGGTTCTTCTCCGCCACGGCCCGCTCCTCCCGAAAGCATCGTTCGCTCGTCGATCGAAGCGTAAGCCCCGGCGTTGGTGGAAATGGTGAAAATGCGTTGGCGCAAATGGCGGGATTGCGTTGGCATGATTGGTTATTGAGCGTTGGTCAAAATGGTTGTTTTTACAGTAGCGCTAACA
>DBFVGT010000171.1:0-13101 GCA_048524725.1 Collinsella sp.
GAAGTCCTCGGGGATGGTCTGCGCCGTAATGTCCTCCAGCACCACGCCCGCGCGGGCGAGCTTGCGCGTTTCGGGGCGGAAGCCGCGCAGGTTGCAGCTAAAGATGGCATGGCCGCCCTGCGCGAGCAGGCGCGATACGCCAGCCAAAAGCTCAACATGGTCGCGCTGGACATCCCAGGTGCGGCGGCCCATCTTGGACGAGTTCGAGAACGTGGGCGGGTCGACAAAGATCAGGTCCCAGCGGTTGCGCGTCTGGCGCTGGTCGCGAATCCAGGCGAGCACGTCGTCGCGCACAAAATGATGCTGAGGCCCCACAAAGCCGTTCTGGCGCATGTTGCGCTCGGCCCAGTCCAGATAGGTATTGGAGAGGTCGACCGTCACGGTCTCCTCGACGCCGCCATCGGCCGCGTAGCAGGTGGCAGTGCCGGTGTAGGCAAACAGGTTGAGGAAGCGGCGCGCCTGCTTGGCGTGCTCGCGCACCAGGTTGCGGGTGACACGGTGGTCCAAGAAGATGCCGACGTCTAGGTAGTCGTCAAAGTTGACGGCAAAGGTGAGGCCGCCCTCTTCGATGAGCGGCAGGCGACGACGCGCGATATTGCCGCGCTCGCCCGAGCCGCCCTTGCCGGCGCCCTGCTTGCCGTACTGCGAGCCGCCGCGCGAACGCATGCGGGCCTTGGCGTGCACATGCTCGGCGGGAACATCTAGGATGCGCGGCGCGATGGCCAGAATGTCGAGCATACGGGCCTGGGCCAGTGCGGGGTCGATGGTCTTGGGCGCGGCGTATTCGGCGATGACGAGCCAGCGGCCCGGCGTCTGCGGGCAACCCTCGTACAGGTCGATAGCGGCGGAGTAGTCGGGCAGGTCGGCATCGTAGACGCGGTAGCAGCTCACGCCCTTGCGCCTGGCCCACTTGCGGCGCAGACGGGCATTCTTGCGCAGGCGGTTGGCGAACTGCTCGGACTCGGGGATGAGCACGGGCAGCGGCTTGCCGTCGCCCAGGTCGAGCATGGCGGCAGGCTCGGGCATGGCGGAAGCGGCGGCTTCATCGTTGACTTCGTTGGCATCCGCAGCCTCGGCCTCGGCATCCGCACTGGTCGCAGCCTCAAACGCTGCGGCGGCGTGGTCGAGCGAAGGCCAGACTTCGACGGTCGCCTCTTCGTTGTTGGGCATGACGGCGATCGAGCGCTCGGGCTCGGTGTGGAGCGCGCGGGCCAGCAATCCGTCGCGGGTGAGCGCGGCGACCGGCGCCGCGGCAAGCTCGGGCGCGCGGCGCAACTCGCCGATGAGCGTCATGGTGTCATGCATGAGCGAAAGCGGTGTCTCGGTCGTATCCGCGACCACGGCGGCGCCGGCGACAGCGCCCGCGTGGTCCAGTACGGTGGCGGACTTGGCGGCGCAAAAATCGACAAAGCGCTTGTAGCCGGCACATTTAACCATGCGCTCAGCGGTCTTGCGGGCGGCGGGGTCAACATCCACGGCCACGATGCGCGCCTGGCGCTCGCGCGCTGCCGCCTCGCGCTCGCGCGCCTCGGCAAGCAGCTGCTCCCACAGGGCGGCATCGTGCAGCTGCCAGCCCTCAAAGCCCCAGCGCTCGCGTGTGGCGCCCGGGGCGCGGTCGGTCAGAATGTTCACGGCCTCCAGCAGCAGACCGCCGCCGGCGCACGAGGCATCGATCAGCGTGGGAAGGGCTTCGTTCTCGTAATCGTCGGCCGTCAGCTCGCGCTCGCATAGTGCGGTCCAGCCGACCTGCGCCAGCACCAGGGCGGCGTAGTCGGGGCGCAACACGTGTGCGCCCTCGCCGGCACGAGTCGCAGCGGGCGGCAGGCGTTTGAACAGCGGGTCGCCCGAAAGGTCCAGGCTTATGCTCGCGCGGCGCTGACGCAGCGAAAGCAGTAGGTGAACATCGGGGTCGGCGGCATCGACGTCGGCGCGACGGCCCGTGGTCTCGGCCAGACGGTCGCACAGCGCGTCTTTGGCACGCAGGGCCGAGAAGCGCGTGTTGCGCAGCTGCTCGGTCACGCCGCGGGCGGTAATGGCGATGGTGGCGCCGGGGCGGACGATGTTCTCCCAGGCGATGTCGTAAACGCTGTCGTACAACTCATCGGCATCCTGCGCCTCAAAGCGCCCGAGCACCACAAACACGCGGCTGGCCAGGCGCGACCACAGGCAGGCGCGGTAGCCTTCTTCGAGCTCGCCCTCAAACGTAGCGCGGCCCTTCAGGCGGCGGACATGCGAAAGCCCGAGGCGTTTAAGCTCATCGGCGAGTGCGGACTCAAAGCCCTCGGGGCAGCTTGCGTAAAATTCCATGGATGACCTCTCTGGTTGCGTCGCTCCATTATATGATGGATGCTCCGTTTGCCATCGCCCCCGAAAGGAACCTATATGATTGATGCGTGCCCCGATCCCGCCGTACTCTTTTTTGACGTGGACGGCACGCTGACGTCGTTCGATCCCGACGATATGACCGATAAGGACTTTTCGGCGGTTCGTCCCTCGCAGACGGTGATCGAGGCGTTTCATCGTCTGCGCGACGCAGGGCACAAGGCGTTTATCTGCACGGGTCGTCCCCTGTGGCTCATCGCCGATAGCTTGCGTGCGCTCGACCCCGCGGGCGTCGTTGCCATGGCGGGCGCCACGCTCGAGGTCGAGGGCCGCGTGGTGCATGAGGATTGCTTTGACGAGGACATTGTTGAGGAGCTCGCGCGTCGCATTACTGTGGCGGGCGGCGAGGCGTTGTTCGAGACGAACGGTGCCACCTATTCACTTGAGCCAGTTGGTGTCGAACAGTCATTTCTGCTAGGCGCCGGCGTGGTGCATGGCGTTGATCAGATGCGTGTCGATGGCCGCTTGCGCGTGGGCAAGGTGTGCATTAACGCGTGCAACCTGGCTCGCGTAGCCAACGACGACGGCTTTATCGATCGCGAGTTTGAGCTGTGCAACACCGGTGGTCAGAATCGCGAACTGAGCCCCAAGGGCATCGACAAGGGCGTGGGCGTGGCGCGAGCGCTGGCATATCTGGGCCGCGAGGGAAATGCGCGCACCTTTGGCTTTGGCGATTCGGGCAACGACCTGGGCATGCTCGCTGCCGTCGAGACGGCTGTCGCCATGGGCAACGCCATGCCCGAGGTCAAGACGGTCGCCGACTACGTGACCAACGATGTCGCACACGACGGTACCGTCACCGCGATGCAGCATTTTGGGTTGATTTAATAAATGGCCGGGTCGCCCGCAGTGGGGGCGACCCGGCCATTTGAGCTATTTTGCAATATAGAGCTTGGGATGACTGCGACTGCTCTCGATCGCCGCCGTCATGATGCCCTCGTCGTCTCCATCAACGATGATGCCGTCGAGGTCATCGATCTGCGCGGACTGATAAAAACTGGTCTTGTTGAACTTTCCCTGGTCAACCATCATGTAGCCCTGGTTTGAGTTGGTAAGGTACATATGCTTGATCATGGCCGAGAAGTCGTGCTCGACGGTAAAACCGTGGTCGGGGTGGAATCCGTCGGCACTGACAAACGCCTTGTCGGCATGTAGTTTGCTCATGCAGTCGAGCGTTAGTGCGCCCGCGAGATAGAGGTGGCCCTTGCGCACGGAGCCGCCCAGCAGCACTACCGAAGCATTGGGGAGATTGAAGCTGGCGTAGTTCGCGATTGCAAGATCGCCGGTGATAATGGTGATCTCACGCTTGTCCATGAGGGCCTTAGCGAAGTAAAAGCCTGTGGTGCCGATATCAATTACCAGAACATCGCCATCATCAACAAGAGTTGCTGCGGTTGCGGCGATGGCTTCCTTGGCCTCGACTTGGACATTGATGCGCTCCTCGGGATACGAGATTGCGTTGGAGCGAGAAAGCGATACCGCTCCGCCGCGTACGCGACGCAGCTTGCCTTCGGATTCCAGCGAGATGAGGTCGTGTCGTGCGGTGACTTCCGAAACCGAAAAACGGCGAACGATGTCGGATACCGAGATATTTGGCTTTTCGGCCAGCCAATTCATGATAAATCGCTGACGCTCGGCCGGTGAAAGGTCTGAAGTAGATGCCATATGCCGCTCCTTTTGAACAAAAGGTAAAAGATGCGCCTTTCGTAATCGAAATATAACGTATCGATATGAAAAGAACAAGGCAAATTCGAATGAATCAAAAGAACGGAATGGCATGTCACAAATGCATGCGTAGCAGATAGTTCGCACGTAAACGGGCTATAAAGAGTCTCATTCTGAAGGTGCCGCCCAAAAGAAGTACGTTCACGCCCGATATTCGACCGTTCACGGAAAGTTGACAATTGAGCTTTCGATAGCTTTTGAAATGGTTTATAAAAGAAAACCGAAAAGCTTTTGAAACAAAGAAGAAGGCTTTCGATAGCAATAGTGTTAGATGAGAAAGGACCGAACATGGCGATCAAGGTGTTTGCCGACGGCGCTAACCTCGAGGGCATGCTTGACATGCATGACAATGGCAACGTTCAGGGCTTCACGACCAATCCTTCCCTTATGAAGGCCGGCGGCGTGACCGACTACCGCGCTTTTGCCAAGACGGTTCTTGAGCACATTACTGATGTGTCGGTCTCTTTTGAGGTATTCGCCGACGACGAGGCGGGTATGGAAGCCGAGGCTCGCGAGATCGCAACCTGGGCAGACAACGTCTACGTTAAGATCCCGGCGCTCAACACCAAGGGTGAGTCCACTGCCGCGCTGGTCAAGCGCCTTTCTGCCGACGGCATCAAGGTGAATGTCACCACTATCTTCACGCCCGAGCAGGTCGACGAGTTTGTCGATGCCGTCTCTGCTGAGACCCCCTCTATTCTGTCCATCTTTGCCGGTCGCATTGCCGATACCGGCGTCGATCCGCTGCCCCTCATGGCGGAGTCCGTAAAGAAGGCTGCCGTTAAGCCTGCTGCCGAGGTTCTCTGGGCGTCTACGCGCGAGGTCCTCAATATCTTCCAGGCGGAGTCCGTTGGCTGCCAGATCATTACGGTCCCCAATGCCCTTCTTGCCAAGCGCAAGAATTTCGGGAAAGATTTGCTTGAGTACTCGCTTGATACGGTCAAGGGCTTTGCCCGCGACATTCAGGCGCTTGGTTTTCATATCCTGCCCGAGGAGTAGGGGACGAGCATGCTGACCGATCTTCTTAAGCCCGAGCTTGTTGCCTGCCACGTCGAGGCCTCCGACTGGGAGGAAGCGATCAAGGCATGCGGTAAGTTGCTCGTAGACGCTGGCAAATGCGACCAGAGCTATGTTGACGCCATGATTTCATCGGTTCACAAATTCGGCCCCTATATGGTCTTGGAAGAGGGCATCGCCATGCCCCACGCTCAGGCAGATGGCAATGTGAGTGAAGCGGGGATCTGTATCGTCACGCTTGACCCTGCCATTGCGTTTGGACACGAGGATTTCGATCCGGTTCACGTGCTCGTGGGTATTTGCGCACCCGACCCCAAGGCTCATCTTGGCTGCTTGGCGGAGCTTTCGCAGATGTTCGAGGACGAGGACTGCGTTGCCAAGCTCAGCGCATGCGATACGCCCGAGCAGGTTTTGGAGACCATGCGTTCATTCTTTTAGGCCTTAATGGCACGGCGATGCGTCGCCGCTTTTGGATAGACGGAAAACCGTCACGTGTAGGAGAGGAAGGTTGCCATGCATATCATCACCGTATGCGGAAACGGCATCGGGTCCAGCCTGATGCTCGCTGGCAAAGTCGAGGAGCTTTGCGAGGAGGAGGGCATCAAGGCCGACGTTGAGTCTATGGACCTGAACGGTGCTTCTTCCGCAAATCCGGATCTGTTCATCACCGTTAAGGAACTCGCCCCCGAGCTCCACGGCAACGTTGTGATCGTTCGCAGCTATGTGAACAAGAAGAAGATCCGCGAAGACGCCCTCGAGGCAATCAAGGCGGCCGCCGCTAACGCCTAAAGCGGCACAAGACGATATGAGAAAGCCATTTGGGTCGCCTCCCCCGCGGCGCAGCTTCTTTCCGCGGGCTCGGGATGCCACAATGGGCTTTGAGTATCGGCCCGTGCGGTAGCCCTTACCGCACCTGCGGGGAGGAGGCTTCCCATGCCCCATGTTACCTCCATCGGCCTGGACGTCCACGCGCGATCGGTCGCCGCCGCGGCGTTCAACCCCTTCACCGGCGAGGTGGTGCACCGTGACTTCGGGACGGATGCCGCCGAGATCGCGGAGTGGGCCCTCGGGTTCGAGGAGCCCAGGGCCTGCTACGAGAGCGGCCCCACCGGCTTCCACATGGCGCGCGAGCTGCGCGCGCTCGGCCTCGACTGCGCCGTGGCCGCCGTCTCCAGGATGCAGAGGCCGGCGGCGGACGCGCGCCGCAAGAACGACCGGCGCGACGCCGAGTTCATCGCCCGCATGCTCGCCACCCACAACATCGTGGAGGTCCCGCTGCCCGATGCGGCCGTCGAGGCCGCCCGGGACCTCGACCGCGCCCTCGACGACGCCACGGTGGAGTACCGCCGCGCCAGGCAGCGCCTCAACATGTTCCTGATCAGGCTGGGCCACGTCTGGGACGAGCGCAACGCCGACGGGACGAGGAAGGGATCCTGGACGCGCGCCCACTGGAGGTGGATATCCGGGATCAGGCTCGAGGGGCCCCAGCGCGACGTGCTCGAGTACTACGTCACGGCCGCGAGGTGCGCGGAGTCGGACCGCCGGCAGCTCGAGAAGAAGGTGCTCGCCCTCGCCCGGACCGACCGGTGGCGCCCGGCCGTCGAGGCGCTCTCCTGCATCAAGGGAATCGACACCCTGACGGCCTTCAGGCTCGCAGCCGAGGCGGGCTCCTTCACGAGGTTCCGGACGGCCCCGGCCTTCGCGAGCTGGTGCGGGCTGGTCCCGTCGGAGCGCTCGAGCGGCGAGACCGAGCGGCGCGGCGGGATAACCAAGACGGGCAACCGGCTCGCCAGGACGGCACTGGTGGAGTCGGCGTGGCACTACCTGACGTGCACGCCCCGCCCGAAGGCCCCGGCGCCCGGCGCGGACGTCCCCGCGGCGATCCGGGCGCGCGCCGACGACTGCACCGCCAGGCTCTGCCGCCGCCGCGAGGCGCTGGCGGCGGCGGGCAAGAGCTCGTGCAAGGCAAACGCCGCCGTCGCGCGCGAGCTCGCCTGCTGGGTCTGGGAGATCGGGCGCCGGGCGGAGGGGACCCTCGGCTGACCCCGTCGGACAACAAGCCTCCCGCCGGGAGGGCCCGCGCCTCGACGCATCGCCGGCGCGCGTTCACGAGCCCTTTTTGGGCAGCCCAAGGGCCGCGCCCGTGAACAAGACTGGTTTCGGACGAGCGCGCCGGACGGAGAATCGAAATGCGGTGGGGTGCGCGGACATACCGGGCTGACCGCCGGCAGCGCGCCCGCAAGAGCCCGCGGATATTAGCTTGCCAGGCAAGCGTCGACTAAACGTGCAACGTGCGCGGGCCCTCCCGACGGGAAACGAAAAAGCCCGGTTTAAAACCGGGCTCGAACAAACACGCCTATTGACAATGGCTTTCTCATATTAAAAAGGGCGGTTCCCTGTGGAAGAGGGAAACGCGCCCACGTTAGAGAGAAAGGAAGCGCAGATGCAAGCCATCCTTCCCATACTTGAGTTTATCCAATCGATTCTGACCAAGCCAGCGTGGATTATGGGTCTATTTGCCTTTGTGGGCCTTGTCGCGTTTAAGCGTCCTGCCCACAAGGTGATGACGGGCACCCTGAAGCCCATTCTTGGTTACATCATGCTGTCCGCCGGCGCCGCTGTTGTTCAGGAGAACCTTGCTCCGCTGGGTACCTTCATCGAGACCGGTTTCCACATCACCGGCGTCGTGCCCAACAACGAGGTCGTCGTTTCGATGGCTCAGAGCGTCCTCGGCGTTCAGACCATGATGATCCTGATTCTCGGCTATGTCGTGAACATTATCATTGCCCGCTTTACCAAGTTTAAGTACATCTTCCTGACGGGCCATCACAGCATGTTTATGGCCTGCCTGCTGTCTGCCGTTCTGCAGGCATCTGGCTTCCAGGATGTCCAGCTTGTCATCGTGGGCGGCATGTTCCTGGGCCTCGTGAGCGCTATGCTTCCCGCCGTTGGTCAGCGTTTCACCGAGAAGGTTACCGATGGCGATGAAATCGCCATGGGCCACTTCGGTTCACTCGCCTATTACATCTCCGCTGCAGTCGGTACGCTTTTTGCTAAGGACGCCGAGGAGAACAGCACCGAGAAGATCGAGGTTCCCGAGAAGTTCGCCTTCCTGCGCGACACTACCATCTCCACGGCTCTTACCATGGCCTTCTTCTACCTGGTTACCGCTTTCGCCGCTTACATCGCAGATCCTGCGGTCGTTACCAAGACCGCTGGCGGCGACAACGTGATTGTCTATGCCCTGACCTGTGCCCTGTCCTTTGCCGTTGGTGTCACCATCGTCTATAACGGCGTTCGTATGATCCTTGCCGACCTGGTCCCGGCTTTCCAGGGCATCTCCAACAAGCTGATCCCCGGTGCCATCCCCGCCGTCGACTGCGCCGTCTTCTTCCCCTATGCTCCCACCGCCGTCATCCTCGGCTTTGTCGCATCCTTCATCGGTGGCGTGGTCGGTATGTTCATCGTGGGCGCTACCCTGGGCATCTTCATCATCCCGGGCATGGTTCCCCACTTCTTCTGCGGTGCTACCGCAGGCATCTACGGCAATGCTACCGGCGGTCGCAAGGGCGCAGCTCTTGGCGCTTTCGTCAACGGCCTGCTCATCACCTTCGCCCCGGCCCTGCTCCTGCCCGTTCTTGACGTCTTTGGCTTCAAGAACACTACGTTCGGCGACTTCGATTTCTCCGTCATTGGTATTACGCTTGGCCGCGCTGCCGAGGCCTTCGGTACCACCGGTGTCTACGCGATTCTTGCTGTCCTTCTGATCGTCGCCTTCGTCCCCAACTTCATCCACACCAAGGGTGCTGTGATCAATCACGTTGAGGAAGAGTAATCCAGGCATACGTTAAGCCCTAATCGGGCGGAGCTCCGATAACCGGCTCCTACACGGAAGCGGTGACGTCTCAAATGAGGCGTCACCGCTTTTTGTTTTGGAGTGGTTGTGAAAACGCACCGGTGAAGCGCTGTCTCTGCGCCGCGAACGGAATCAACCGCGATGATCAGCAAAAACGTTTTGCCGCTGGGGTGTCGATATAAAAATGGTAAAACTGCAAAACCGTTCGCCGAGAAGATGAAAACCCGCAGCTCACGCCTTGATAAACGTAGGTAAAGTGTTTAGCAGTTTATCGCCCATGTGCAAGCGAAAGGAATCAGGCAGATGGCAATCAAGGTGTTCGCTGACGGTGCAAACCTCGAGGGCATGCTCGACATGTACGAGAGCGGCAACGTTCAGGGTTTCACGACCAACCCGTCCCTTATGAAGAAGGGCGGCGTGACGGATTACCGCGCGTTTGCCAAGGAGGTCCTGGCCCACATCACCGATGTGTCCGTGTCGTTTGAGGTCTTTGCCGACGACGTCGAGACCATGGAGGTCGAGGCCCGCGAAATTGCTGCCTGGGCCGAGAACGTCTACGTCAAGATTCCGTGCGTGACTACCAAGGGCGAGTCAACCGCCGAGCTGGTGCGCAAGCTTTCGGCCGACGGCATCAAGGTCAACGCCACCACCATCTTTACGCCTACGCAGGTCGACGAGATGGTCGAGGCCGTTGATGCCGAGACGCCGTCCATCATCTCGCTCTTTGCCGGCCGTATCGCTGACACCGGCGTCGATCCCATTCCGTTTATGACGGAGTCGGTGAAGAAGGCCGCCGCCAAGCCCAACTGCGAGGTCCTGTGGGCGTCCACGCGTGAGCTTATCAATATTTACCAGGCGGAAGGATGCGGTTGCCAGATCATCACGGTGCCCAACAGCATCCTGGCCAAGCGTAAGAACATCGGCCGTGACCCGTACGAGGTCTCGCTCGATACCGTGCGCGGTTTTGCCAAGGATATCGCCGCTTTGGGCTTCCATATCCTGCCGTAAGCAAGGGTACCCCCTGCGGCGACGTGCAAAATCGCGAATATTCAGCACGGTAAAGGCTTTTACCAGCTGGTTGAAGCACGGAACGGCCCCCGTTTTGGCTCTAATTGACGCTAAAACGGGGGCCGTTTTTGCTTTTATGGCTCTCTGAGGCACCGCGGGGCTATCGAGAGATGCTGAATATTCGCGATTTTGCACGTCGCCAAGAGGGGGAAGTCGGGCCCTACTCTGACCACTCGGACGTACTCTTACCCGAACCCGCTGCTTCATGGGACGGCATGTCATGCGTCTGAGCTGCGGTTTTCATGCAGCGGGTAGTCGGATTGCTGCTGAGTTGCTCGAACCTACTCGAACCCACTCTGTCCGAGCGGGGCCCAAGTGGCAAGGGGCTATTAGGGGACTGAAGAGCTATAGGGAGCTCGAGGAGATGGCATCGGCTCCCGAGCGCATGACTTCCCCCAGCATCCTGATTCCTCGGTCAAGCTCGATCTGCTTTTCGAAGTAGTCGGCGTGCTCAAGGAAGCGCTCGCGCAGGGTGCGCAGGCCTGCTGCCTTTTCCGACCTCGCGTCCGCATCGCTGACGATTCTATCGAAGCAGAGTACGAGTGCGGTGAAGTCGTGGATGACGGGGAAGCGCTTTGTAAGGGCGACGAGCTCCTGGTCGATTCTGAGCTCCTCCCGCGCGGCCGTCGCGATGGAGCCGACGGGCTTCTGTAGGCGCTGCCCGATCGTGTTCAGAACGTTGCCGTTATGAGCGGCCGCGTTGCGCAGGGCCTTCACGGGGAACAGGAGCTGCTTGACGGATTCGGCCTCCTGGCTGCGTTCCCTCCTGAGGTCGTAGAAGTAGAACTTGTAAAGCGCGATGATTCCCCCGAAGGAGACGAGTTCCAGGTAGTTCCAGACGTACATGTCCTCGCGTCTGCCATACTTATTCGCGAGGTTCCGGGTGTAGTTCGAGTCTCCGAGGTACGAGACGCTGCGCTCAAGGTGCTCTGGGTCTATCCCCAAAGTCTGGTCCTCGGCGATGTGGAGCATCTCGAGGAAGAGCGTCGCTCGCTCGCTGCCGCCCACTCCATCTAGCCGGTCGGCGATGGCTTTCATCTTCTCGACGGCTGTTTCTGACCCGCTTGGATCGAACCGCTCCTCCAGCATCCTCTCCTTACGCACCCTCTCGTGGGCGAAGAGGAGGTCGAGGATCTCCTTCCCGTCGGCGCCGTCGTCCATCATCGTCCGGTTTAGATGGACCTTCATGTAGTGCTCGATGTCAAGCGTCATCGAGAGGATGTGCTCGCGGAGGTGGTGGTCGAGTCTGGTGAGCTCGGCGAGGTAGGCGAAGTCTAGGTTGACGTAGCGTCCGTAGCCCTCTGACGCGGAGCTACGATACGTTGAGAAGCACTTCGCAAACGCCTTGACCTTGAAAAAGAAGTTTTTGTCGCGGAGGAACGCAACCGCATCCTCGGGGCTCATTATGTCGAAGCGGACGCCCCGCTCTGCGAGGTGGGCGACCTGTTGTTCTGCCGGGATGAGCGGGCGCTCCTTCATAGTCGAGCCTCCAAAACGAAAAATGCGGCTGTAGGTACAGGTACCCGCAGCCGCTAAAAGCACGAAGGCTTTTCACACTGCGGACAGTATACCCCACTTTGCCGAAGGGGCAAAGAGCGCGGGGAACGCCCGCCCTCTTTGCGACACTTGCCGCGAAGAGGGGATATCCGCTTTGGCGGTTTACTTTCCTTGCACCATGGTGAGGGAGATCTTCTTGCGGTCGCGATCGACCTTCTCGACCCACACCTTGACCGTGTCGCCGACGCGCACCACGTCGCTCGGGTGCTTGACGAAGCGGTTGGCCAGCTTGGAGATATGTACGAGGCCGTCCTGGTGCACGCCTACGTCGACGAAGGCGCCAAAATCGACAACGTTGCGCACCGTGCCCTTGAGCTCCATGCCGGGTTCCAGGTCGTCGATGGAAAGCGCCGAGCGGCTAAAGACCACCTCGGGCGCATCGTCGCGCGGATCGCGGCCGGGTTTCTTGAGCTCGTTGACGATGTCGATGAGCGTGAGGGTGCCGCAGTCCAGGTCGCTTGCCAGCGCCGAGATGCTGCCCAGGCGGCGCTCGATATCGGGCACGCCGCCTCGGCTGAGCTCACTGGCCGCCACGCCGGCGCGTTCCAAGACGGACGTGGCCACCTCGTAGCTCTCGGGGTGGACGCTTGTCGCGTCGAGCGGGTTCTTGCCGCCGCTGATGCGCAGGAAGCCCGCGGCGTTGAGGTATGCCTTGGGTCCCAGCTTGGGGACCTTCTTGAGCTGGCGGCGATCGGTAAAGGCGCCGTTTTCCTCGCGGTATGCCACGATGTTCTTGGCCACGCTCGGCGTAATGCCCGACACGTAGCCCAGCAGGCTTGCGCTCGCGGTGTTGACGTCGACGCCCACACGGTTGACGACGTCTTCCACCACGTGGCCCAAGGTGCGCGAAAGCTCGGCCTGGTCAAGGTCGTGCTGGTACTGGCCAACGCCGATGGACTGGGGCGGAATCTTGACGAGCTCTGCCAGCGGGTCCTGCAGGCGGCGGCCCAGGCTCATGGCGCCGCGCACGGTGACATTCAGATCGGGATACTCCTGGCTCGCGAGCTCGGAGGCGGAGTACACCGACGCGCCCGCCTCGTTGACGATGGTGTAGCGAAGGCTGGGCGCCTGCTCGGCAATAAACTCCGAGACGACTTCCTCGGTCTCGCGGCTGGCGGTGCCGTTGCCGATGACGATGGTGTTGACGCCGTTCTTCTTGACGAGGCGGGCGAGCTCACGCTTGGTGCCGGCGACGTCGTGGCGCGGCTTGGTGGGGTAGACCACGCCGTGGTCGAGTAACTTGCCGGTCTCGTCCATGATTCTTGGCAAAGACGTTGATGGCCTCGGTCTGCGCGCGAACGGTGAGTTTGGCGCGGGCTTCGCGCTCCAGCGAGGGAGCCATGAGGCGCTTGTAGCCGTCGGCGATAGCGGCGTCAAAGACGGGCGCGAACACGCCCTGGCGACGGGGCCAGCGGCTGCCGAGGCGCGCCGTGGCGGCAGCGCCGTCGACGTTCACGCGCACGCGGAGCTTGCCCTCGCGCTCACCGCGGTCGATA
>DBFVGT010000172.1:0-8077 GCA_048524725.1 Collinsella sp.
GTTGAATGATCATTAGGAGGTTTTCCCTACATGGAATTGTTTGAACCGATTCTTCATTTCTTTGAGCAGCGCTGGGTCCACAACATCATCTGGGCCGTCATCTTGGTAATAGTCACCGCCATCGCCGCCAAGGTGGCATCCAAGACCCTGCGCCACCTACTCAACCGAGACGACAACCCGCTTCCCGCATCGAGCATCTTCATCAACATCGCGCGTGCCGTCATTTGGATGATCGGCGGCAGCTTTATCCTAGACAACTGTTTTGGCATCAACGCAAACGCCCTCGTCGCCGCTCTTGGCGTCGGCGGCATCGCCATCTCGCTCGGCTTTCAGGACACGCTGTCGAACCTTATCGGCGGTATGCAGGTGACCTTCATGGGCATCATCAAGCCCGGCGACAATATCGAGGTCGGCGGCGTGTCGGGCGTGGTCCAGGACATCACTTGGCGCCACACGACCATCGAGGACGCCTGCGGACAGACCATCATCGTCCCCAACTCCAACATCTCCAAGAACACACTCGTGCACCTCATGCCCTTTGGACGCGTTGTCGTTCCCGTCGCGGTGAAGGACACGTCAAAGTGGGACTCGCTCGATGCGCTGGCAGACGAGCTCGCCTGTGCCACCAAGGTCGCCGTTTCACCCATCTCGGGCTTTGACAAGGAACCCTACGTGCTCTTTAGCGAGATCGGCGACTTTGGCATTAAGGGTAAGATCATCTTTATCGTCAGTGACGACAGCACCACCTTTACGGCAGCCGACGCCTGCATTCGTGCCATCGCCCCCATCATCGCCTAAACTACCACAAAGGGGACAGGCACCTTTGTGGTAGTTTAGCATCGTGGTACCATGGTTCATATCGTTGTTTAAACGACTAAGGGAGTAGACACCATGGAAGAGGCCTATCGTCAAGCACGCAAGCGCGGCGAGCAGGGACGCCGTCGCGCCATCAGCCAAAGCGAGCACCCGTACCTTACGGACCTCGACAGCTTGGTTGCCCAGCTCCCCTTAGGTCAGCGAGAGAGCGTCGGCCTGCGGGATATTCCGCTCGAAATGGTCGTCGGCACGGTTACCAAGGGCCGTCAGTCTGCCTTTTCGTGCAACTTTATGCCCCTGTTGCCATTTAGCACCGAGTTCGCCCGCAAGTGGTCCAACCTCTACGACATCCAGGTAACCGAGGGCTATCGCGACCCCATCATCGTCACCGAGTTCATGCATCGGTTCTACGTCCAAGAGGGCAACAAGCGCGTCAGCGTCCTCAAATTCCTGGACGCCCCGACGGTTTCGGCCAAGGTCACCCGCCTCTACCCCGGAAAATGGGATTCCGTCGAAAGCCGCCTCTATGGCGAGTTCTGCGCGTTTTGGCGCATCTGCCCCCTATACGAGATCGAGTTCTCGCGTGAGGGAAGCTACGAAACGCTCGCCAAGATGCTCGGTCAGAACCTTATCGAAAAATGGCCGCAGAAAAAGGTCGACTACCTGCGCCACACCTTCCTGCTCTTTAAGCGCGCCTACCTGCGCGCCGGTGGCGACCATCTGGACATTACGCCCGCCGACGCTATGCTCGTCTACCTCAATGTGTACAACCAGGACCGCCTGCTGGACACGCCGACGGATATCGTCGTAAACCGCCTGTGCAAGATTTGGCGCGAGTTGGTCATTGCCGGCAAAAGTGATGAAGAGAAGGTCGATCTTGTCGAGGCACCGAGTGTCGATGAGGAAGAGGCGCCCGCCAAGTCCACCTCCGGCGTGCTCAACTTCTTTATGGGCAAGACCGTCTACTCGGCGGCCGGCCCCCTGCGCATCGCCTTTATCCATGAGTTCCCCTGTGCGACGTCGAGCTGGGACAGCCTGCACGACCAAGGGCGTCAGTATCTCGATGAGCACTTTGGCGGTATCGTGCGCACCGAGGCGTTCGAGGACTGTCATAATCCGGATGTGTTCTACGCCGCCGTGGAAACGGCTGTCAAACATGGAGCTAACGTCATCTTCTCGACCTCGCACCGCCTGATGGAATACACGCTCAGAGCTGCCGTTGAGTATCCCCAGGTGCGGTTCCTTAACTGCTCTATCGGCCTTCCCCACCAAAGCGTCCGTTCGTACTTTGGCAAGATGTACGAGGCCAAGTTCCTCCTGGGCGCCCTTGCCGCCAGCATGGCGGACAACCACCGCATCGGCTACCACGCGTCGGTCTTCGCCTCGGGCGCACTCAGCGAGATCAACGCCTTTGCGATTGGCGCCTCGCTGCTCGACCCCCGTGCGCAAATTATCCTGACCTGGGGCGATGTGCCCGCTGGAGGTCTTGCCGAAGCCATGTGTCGCGAAGGCGTGAGCGTCATGACCGGCGCTGACATGTCAAAGTCGCTCGCAGACCCTACGGCCTACGGACTCCATCGCCTGGTCGATGGCAAGGTCGTCGGCATCGCCATGCCGGTCTGGAACTGGGGCCGATACTACGAGCTTATCGTTCGCAGCCTTCTGCACGGCACGTGGGACGAGACCAGCGACGACAACCAAGTGCGCGCCGTCAACTACTGGTACGGAATGAGTTCCGGCGTTATCGACATCCGTTACGCTCCGGGCCTACCCTACCAGACGCGCAAACTCGTGCAGTTGCTCCGCAACGGCATTGTCGAGGGCTCCATCAACCCCTTTGGCGGCGAGCTCCACAGCCAGAACGGCGTGGTACAGATCGAAGGCTTCCCTCCGCTGCCGAGCACGCAGATTGTCGAGATGAATTGGCTGGCGGACAACGTGGTGGGCACCATTCCGCAGCTCGACGATGAGCCGAAAGTCCCTGCCCTATGAAAATCCTTGCCATAGCCGATACCGAAGAACGATGCCTTTGGGAGTGCTTTCGCAAGGAACGCTTTGAGGGTGTCGACCTGATTTTGTCCGCCGGCGATCTGGACCCGGACTATCTTGAGTTTTTGGTTACGGTCATCAACAAACCGCTCATCTACGTGCGCGGCAATCACGATGACCGCTACGCACGTCATGCACCGGGCGGATGTATCTGCGTGGAAGACAGCGTGTACACGTACCGAGGGATTCGCATTGCGGGCCTTGGCGGGTCCATGCGTTATCGCGACGGCGCCAACATGTACACCGAACGCGAGATGTCCAAGCGCATGCGTAAGCTGTCGCGTAAGGTTAGGATGGTCGGCGGGTGCGACATTCTGCTTACCCATGCACCCGCCGCCGGTATGGGTGATCTGGACGATCTGCCGCATCGAGGGTTTGAGTGCTTTAACACGGCGCTTGAGTCCTGGGGGGCCGACTACATGGTGCATGGGCATGTACACCAAAGCTACGGTTACGATTTTCAGCGCGAGCGGCAGCATGTGTGTGGAACGACGATCATCAACGCCTGCGGCTATACGCAGTTTGAGCTCGACCAGACGCGCTACCCCATCCGTGGCTGGCAGGCAGCCTGGCTCAATTCGCAAACCATGCGCCGCGAGCTCAAACGCCACGAGGCCATCGAGTCCTCGACCGCCAGAACCCCCTGGTAACCGCCACAAAGGGGACACTGTCCCCTTTGTGGTGGTTTTGACGCGATAGCAAGAAACCCGGTCCTGCGCAGGGCAGAACCGGGTTTCTTTAGCAATGCTTGCTTTGCTCAGGCAGTAACTAGCAGTTACTCAGCCAGGAAGTCACGCTGGACAGCGGGATCGACCTTGACGCCAGGGCCCATGGTGGAAGACACGGAGATGGACTTGACGTACTTGCCCTTAGCAGAAGAGGGCTTGACGCGCAGGATCTCGGTGTACAGGGCAGCGTAGTTCTCAACGAGCTGCTGCTCAGAGAAGGACTTCTTGCCCAGGGGCACGTGGCAGATGCCGTAGCGGTCAGCGCGATACTCAACGCGGCCGGCCTTGAGCTCGGAGACCATCTTGGCGACGTCCATGGTCACGGTGCCGAGCTTGGGGTTCGGCATAAGGCCACGGGGACCAAGGATCTTACCGATGCGGCCAACCTTGGCCATCATGTTCGGCGTAGCGATAGCGGCGTCGAAGTTGATCTCGCCCTTCTGGATCTGGGCGACGAGCTCGTCGGAACCGATGATGTCGGCGCCGGCGGCCTCGGCCTCGCGGGCCTTCTCGCCCTCGGCGAAGACGGCAACACGAACGGTCTTGCCGGTGCCGTGGGGCAGGGAGATGGAACCACGGATGTTCTGGTCAGCCTTACGAGTATCGATGCCCAGACGGAAGTGGGCCTCGACGGTCTCGTCGAACTTGGCGGTGTCGAGCTCCTTGATGAGCTTGGCAGCCTGAAGGGGGGTGTAGAGCGTGGCGCGGTCGATCTTCTCGGCAGCGGCGTTATAGCTCTTACCATGCTTAGCCATGTGCATTACCTCCTGTGGTTAAACGGGCGTGAGCCCTCCCACATCGTATCGTGTGCCCTATTGCACACATATAACGGGCGCCCCGGTCGGAGCACCCGTCATTACCTAAAGAAATCGCTACTCAGCGATGGTGACGCCCATGGAGCGGGCGGTACCGGCGATGATCTTCTTGGCGGCGTCAATGTCGTTGGCATTGAGGTCCGGCATCTTGATCTCGGCGATCTTGGTGAGCTGCTCCTGGGAGAGCTGACCGACCTTGTCGGCCTGGGGCTTAGCGGAACCAGACTTGAGGTTCAACTCCTTCTTGATGAGGTGAGCCGCCGGCGGGGTCTTAGTGATGAAGGAGAAGGACTTGTCCTCGTAGACAGAGATCTCAACGGGGATGATGTCGCCCTTCTTGTCCTGCGTCTCGGCGTTAAAGGCCTGGCAGAACTGCATGATGTTCACGCCAGCAGCGCCCAGGGCGGGGCCGACGGGAGGAGCGGGGTTAGCTGCACCAGCAGGAATCTGGAGCTTAATGACGTTGGCAACCTTCTTCTCAGCCATGGTCATTCCTTTCGAATCACGAGTGTGAAGTACTTGCTATATCGTAAGCACGCACGTGTTAGAAGCACTCCTGAGATGAGCAGTCACAGAAGAAGCACGCTCGCGCGAACGGACGAAAACTTAAGCGATGACAGCGACCTGGTTAAAGTCGAGCTCGACCGGCGTCTCGCGGCCAAAGATCATCAGCGTGACCTTGAGCTTGCCAGCCTCGGTGTTAACCTCGGAGACCTTGCCATCAAAGTCGGTAAGCGGGCCATCGGTGACGCGGACGGACGTGCCGACCTGAATATCAACCGAGGTGCGCTTGGGCGAATCGCCCTTACCGGGACGACGAGTCATCTTGTTGTACTCGTCGCGGGAAAGCGGAGCGGGCTTGCCGTTGCCGCCCAGGAAACCGGTGACGCCAGGCGTGTTACGAACGCACGTCCACGCATCGTCATCCATCTCCATGCGAACCAGGACATAACCCGGGAAGATCTTGGAATCCTTGGTCTCGCGCTTGCCACCCTCTTTGATCTCGGTGACGCGCTCCATAGGAATCTCGATATCAAAGATACGGTCCTGCATGCCCATGGTCTCGATGCGATGCTCGAGATCGGACTTAACGCGGTTCTCGTATCCAGAGTAAGTGTGAACGACGTACCAACGCTTAGACATGGTTTAGCCCCTCAATCCAGAGAACAGAGCAAGAGCCTCGCCAAAGCCAGCATCGAGCAGAGCGATGACGACGCCGACGACGATCAGAGAAGCGCAAACGACGACCGAGTAGTTCACGAGCTCCTTCTTATCGGGCCACGTGACACGCTTCATCTCGGACTTCACCGAAGCGAAATACTTCTTGGTGCGGGCGAAGAAACCAGGCTTCTCGTTCTTCTTGGACTTCGCAGCCTTCTCGCTCTTCTTGGCAACGGCCTTCTTGGCCTCAACCTTGGAGTTGGCGGCAGCGTTGTTGGCAGGCGCCTGCTGCTGTGCCTTCTTCTTGTTCTTCTTGTTGGCCATTTGGGTTACCTCCGCGCAATGCGCTTATACATGAGTAAACCGTAAGCCCCCAATTGGGAGCTTACGGAATAATGACTGGCACGCCAGGAAGGACTCGAACCCTCAACACTCGGTTTTGGAGACCGATGCTCTACCAATTGAACTACTGGCGTATATGACTAGAGACTAGCGAGTCTCTTTGTGTAGCGTGTGGTGACGGCACCAGGGGCAATACTTCTTGATCTCCATACGATCAGGCATGGTCGACTTGTTCTTGGTGGTCGTATAGTTGCGGCGCTTGCACTCAGTGCACGCAAGAGTAACTAGAGTACGCATGTATCCTGAACCTTTCATTTCCGCCCCGTACGGGCACGAGTTGTTACTTTATCAGCTCCACGTAAGTGCTGTCAATGAAAACCTCGAGTCAATTGGTTCTCGGTGGATCCATTCATATTTGGAACACATCAATGAAGCCATCGAGAGCTAATCGACGATGCATCCAGGACCATTATCGATCCTCTCGACACCAGCAACGGCTCAATATCCATTGCAGAAAAGAACCCGGCACCCATATAAGTGCCGGGTTCTCTAAGTCAGCTATATCAAAGAGCTAATTTACTCAATGATCGTGGAGACGATGCCCGAACCGACGGTGTGGCCGCCCTCGCGGATAGCGAAGCGCAGGCCCTCCTCCATGGCGATCGGGTGGATGAGGTCGCCCTCGATGGTGATGTGGTCACCAGGCATAGCCATCTCGGTGCCCTCGGGGAGCTTGACCGTACCGGTAACGTCGGTGGTACGGAAGTAGAACTGAGGACGATAACCATCGAAGAACGGGGTGTGACGGCCGCCCTCCTCCTTGGTCAGAACGTAGATCTCACCGGTGAACTTGGTGTGCGGGGTAACCGAACCGGGCTTGCAGAGAACCTGGCCGCGCTCGATGTCCTCGCGCTTGATGCCGCGGAGCAGCAGACCGACGTTGTCGCCAGCCTCGCAGAAGTCCATGGACTTACGGAACATCTCGATACCGGTAACGACGGTGTTCTGGGTATCCTTGATGCCGACGATCTCGACGGGCTCGTTGAGCTTGAGCTCACCGCGCTCGACACGACCGGTAGCAACGGTACCACGGCCGGAGATGGTCATAACGTCCTCAACGGCCATCAGGAAGGGGAGGTCGTTGTTACGAGCAGGCGTCGGGATGTACTCGTCGACGGCGTTCATGAGCTCGCGAATGGCGTCCATCCACTTGGCGTCGCCCTCGAGAGCGCCCAGAGCGGAACCACGGATGACGGGGATGTCGTCGCCGGGGAAATCGTACTCGGAGAGGAGCTCACGGGTCTCCATCTCGACGAGGTCGATGAGCTCGTCATCGTCGACCATGTCGCACTTGTTCAGGAAGACGACGATGTAGGGAACGCCGACCTGACGGGCGAGCAGGATGTGCTCGCGAGTCTGAGCCATGGGGCCGTCGGTAGCGGCGATGACCAGGATAGCGCCGTCCATCTGAGCAGCACCGGAGATCATGTTCTTGACGTAGTCAGCGTGGCCCGGGCAGTCAACGTGAGCGTAGTGACGGGCAGCAGTCTCGTACTCGACGTGGGAGACGGAGATCGTAATGCCGCGCTCGCGCTCCTCGGGAGCCTTGTCGATGTTCTCGAACGCAGTGAAGTCAGCCTTGCAGCCCTCGGTCTCGGAGAGAACCTTGGTGATGGCAGCGGTCAGCGTGGTCTTGCCGTGGTCGACGTGACCAATGGTGCCGATGTTAACATGCGGCTTAGTGCGCTCAAACTTCTCTTTGGCCATAAAGCCCTCCTCTAAACAGGTCGTCCCCGGACGGGACTTTGCCTTTATACCATAGTGGCCTCTCAACATACTATTGAGAAGCCACCGTGTTACCTATGGTAGCGGTGACTGGATTCGAACCAGTGACGCCACGGGTATGAACCGTGTGCTCTAACCAACTGAGCTACACCGCCGGATGGAGCCTGCAACCAGACTTGAACTGGTGACCTCTTCGTTACCAACGAAGTGCTCTACCGACTGAGCTATACAGGCACTTGACGGGTGGGAGCTATAGGATTCGAACCTATGTAGGCAGAGCCAACGGGTTTACAGCCCGTCCCCATTAACCACTCGGGCAAACTCCCAATCGTTCAAGTATCCGCAGGTTCTTTGGTCTTTTGGACCGCCGCCCCCGCGAAC
>DBFVGT010000173.1:0-5797 GCA_048524725.1 Collinsella sp.
GCGGCGTAAAACCGGCGGCAAACAACCGCAATACCCAAAGAATGGGGGCGCAGGACAACCAGCGCCCCCATTTTTCGTTCTGCGGCCCTTGGACCGCATCCCCTGGAGCCGAATTGACGGTCCTTTCCAGCCCCTGTGGGCAAAAAATGGCAAATATGAGTACTGTTACCTTTTTAGTAACAGCCAAAACAGCCCCATATGCTGCCCGCACGGCTTGCAAGCGCCCCTAAATTACTCAAATAGTTCTATAGCGGGCTTATATGTGTTAAGGTTAATGAACATATTTTCTGTTATGTCTATTATCTTATGCCGGCAATATGACACTACGATAGCAACAGTACTCATATTTGCCATTTTTTGCCCACAGGGCCTGGAAAAGGCCAACAGGGTAGTCATTGGGGACGTTCTTAAACGACCAGTCAAACAAGAACGTCCCCAACGACTACTTAAAAACGGGAGATTATCCACTCTCATTCTGCGAGCACTCATTTAAGTCTGTCCCCAATGAGTGCCCGGCAGCAACGGGACCGCCGATGTCTTGGCAGAGTCAGCGAAAACCCGCGTAACTAAACCCGCTCCGCGATCTCGTGAATGAGGTAGTCGGTCTTTTCCCAGCCCAGGCACGGATCGGTGATCGACTTGCCAAAGACACCGCCGTCGACCGGCTGGTTGCCGTCCTCAAGGTAGGACTCGATCATAAAGCCCTTGACCAGCCTTGAAATGGCTTCGTTGCGGCGGCAGCTGTCGAGCACCTCCTTGCAAATGCGATACTGCTCCAGCGGACGCTTGCCCGAGTTGTCGTGGTTGCAGTCGATGACCGCTGCCGGATTGGCATAGCCGGCGTGCTCGGTATAGCGCTCGGCCAGGCGCTCGAGGTGCTCGTAGTGGTAGTTGGGGTAGGTGCGCCCATCGAGACCGATGTAGCCACGCATAACGGCGTGCGCGAGCGGATTGCCGTCGCACTCGACCTCCCAGTTGCGGAAGATGAAACTCTGATGCGCCTGAGCGGCGTAGATGGAGTTGAGCATGACGGTGGTGGAGCCGGCAGTGGGGTTCTTCATGCCCACCGGCACCGAAATGCCGCTCGACACCAGACGGTGCTCCTGGTTCTCGACCGAGCGCGCGCCCACAGCGACGTAGCTCAGCAGATCGACAAGGTACTGATAGTTAGAGGGGTAGAGCATCTCGTCGGCGGTAAAGAAGCCGGTCTCCTCGATGACGCGCAGGTGCATGTGGCGAATGGCCTTGACGCCCTCGAGCAGGTCATCGGGCGCCTCGGGGTCGGGATTGTGCAGTAGACCCTTGTAGCCGGTACCCTTGGTGCGCGGCTTGTTGGTGTAGACACGCGGGATGATGATGAGCTTGTCCTTGACCTCCTCGGCGGTTTTGGCCAGGCGGTTCATGTACTCGAGGACCGAATCCTCGCGATCGGCAGAGCACGGGCCGATGATGAGCACCTTGCGCGCGTCCTCGCCGGTAAAGACCTTGGCGACCTCGGCGTCGAATGCCTGCTTCTTAGCGGTAAGCTCGGCGGAAAGCGGCATTTCTTCGCGGATCTCCATGGGGATCGGCAGTCTGCGTTTGAAATCCATGGCCATAGGGGCCTCCTCAATCTATAGAGAGAGCAAAAAGCGTATTGTCGAGTGCTCGGCATTATCCGCTGTCGCACGCTAAAGTGCAAGCACAGCCTACTTAAAAGGGAATGAATCGACACAAGGGCCCGCTCACCACGAGAGTGGATAATCTCCCGTTTTTGGCCCATGTTCGCGCTCAAAGTGGGAGATTATCCACTCTCGTCGGGCAAGCGTCCGAAAATCCTCACTCGTGACCCCTTTTCCTCCGTCCCCGAGGGATCGGGGCTCGCCTGCCGAATGATTGATGCGGCCGCCCTGCGTCCATGTCACACTCAGAGGTGGCCTGACCCAACTTGGAAGGAGCCTTCATGAGCCTTGACAACGTAACCCTGCGCGCCGCCACGCTCGACGACCTGACCGGCATCGCTGCCATCTACAACCAGCTGTGGTGCAACACGCTGCGCAACCGCGGCGACGTCGAAGCTGCCGATTTCTGCGCGCGCTTTAACATCGCTATGCAGCTGCAACGCTCACCTATCGCGCTTGTCGCCGAGGCCGAGGGCCGCATTATCGCCGCCTGCTGCATCGGCATCTTCGAGGACGGCAAGCCGCGCACCAACCCCACGTGGGAGTCCTGCTACAACGAGATGCTCGCCCAGGCAACCGAAATGGCAAAGGCTGCCGACGCCAAGCTCGAGGGCTCGCTCTTCGGCGACAGTCGCGAAAAGGCCACGGCGGATCGCTTTGCCGCCACAGGCAACGAGTATGCCCAGGGCCAGCTCAACCTGATCATCATCGTGCCCGAGTGGCAGGGCAAGGGGCTCGGCCGCGCGCTTATCGACCTTGCGCGCGCCGAGCTCGCCAAGGCAGGCTGCACCAAGTTCTTCCTGATGAGCGACTGCAACTCCGACTGGCAGTTCTACGAGCACCTCAACATGAAGCGCATCCTGGAGGATCACAGTCAAGACACCGGCGACGGTTTTATCGTCTACATGTACGGAGGCGACACGCAGGGCTAACCCGCTAAGCAAGTACCAAAACCACCACAAAAGTCGCCCATCCCCCTTGTGGTGACAGGTTGTATCTGGGCGAACGTTAAGACCACCGCGGGGGAGCTGCTTTCCCTCGCGGCGGTTTACTAACCGTGAAAACCAAGTGAGTAGGCTTTTGGCGGGATCCCGAGCACACCCCAAAACGCCGCAGCTCTGGCCTGCGGTTTTATCGAGCGTTTGTCGCGATGTGCTTGGCAGATCCCAAAAAGTCTACTCACTTGCATCCGAGACGCACCAGGCAGGCAAAAAACCGCCGCGAAAGGGGCCCGGCCCCCTTCGCGGCGGTTGTTCATCGCGGTTTTGCGACGGTTTTGCGGTGGTTTTGCCCGCCTGCTACTCGCTGTAGCGAGTGGCGATGGCAACTCGCACCATGCCGGCGCTCATGAGGTACGTTGCCATAGGCTGTAGTAGCGCATGTCATAATCCTATAGCAGCATTCGCCATAATCTGACAGTAGAGTTTTCCACAATCTATAAGTAGCCCAGGTCGGGACCCTATTTAACAAACCAAATTCTCGCCCAACGCCATTTCCTCTCCTGGTGACCGGTTCATTTTGGCAGGTTTCATCTGGGCAAACGCCAAAACCACCACAAAGGTGCCTGTCCCCTTTGTGGTGGTTTGAAGCTCTCCTGGGCGGGATGCTAGACTTGCGGCATATACATTCGCGCCAAAGCACGGGTCGCATACAGGAAAGGAGATGCCATGGCGCCTATCGCACCGCTCAAGATGCTCGTCGCTCCTGCCGCCAAGGCCATCGTCCACCTGTGCGACTCACTTACCTACAATGACGTCCCCTGTGTCGTCGAAGAGCGTTCGGACAGCTGCCCCTATCTGGGCCACGTCCCCTTCTTTGCGCCTAAGCTCGTTTCCGATCCCGAGCACCGCGAACAGTAATCCAAGATGCACCAAGCGCTGCGCAACTCGCGGCGCTTACTGTTTTGGTGCAAAGTAACCTGACCCCCGTGCACCAACGCCGGGATTGTCGACGCTTCGGCCGCGGCGCGATATGAGGCGCGAAACCTCGCCCAATAACAGGCCAATCACTACGCCCGCGAGAATCGGCAACTTTGCCATCTCGGCAGGTGAGCTGTTGAGTGGCACAATCGTAGCAACAATCGAAAGCACGAGCTCCACCACGGGAATCGCAAGCGCCACCGCGAGCACCTTGCCCTCGAAAGGCGCACGGAACACACGCGAGCGATTATCGTGCTTGCGCAGACGCCAAAACGCTGGGAACATGGGGATATAGCTCATGAGCAGAAAGACGACGTTCATCGAGAAGAAGACCCAAAAGACGTCGGAACCCTCACCCAGCGGAATCTGGAGCAGCAGCACCAGACTGGCAAAACAGCCGTTAATGAGCGCCGAGCCGTTGGGCATGCCGGTCTTTTTGGACACCAACGCAAAGGGACGCGGCATGTTGCCATGGCGCGCGGCATAGCTCGCTACGTTGTTGACGCCAAAGCTCCAGCAGATCATATTGGCAAACAGCGTTACCAGAAAGGCCACGCCCACGACCATCGTCAGCGGGTGGGTGCGCCCCACCATAGCGGCGACTGCGTCCACAATGCCCGAATCGAGTGAAAGCTGCTCGGTGGGAACCGCGGCTCCAATGCCAATGCCACAGATGATGTAGATCGCCGCAATGGCCACGCCACCGGCAATAACCGCCTTGGGGATATCACGCGACGGGTTCTTCATCGTGCTGGCAAAGGTCGCGACCACTTCGAAGCCCATAAAGTTGAACAGGATAATCGATAGGTACGTCAACGAATTGGTGTCGCCCAGATCTGGAATGAAGGTCTTAAACGACGTGTCGTTGGCAAAGCCGTTATTGCAGGCAAACCAAATGCCGACGATTCCCACCACAGCGGTAATGAGCACCTTGATGACGGCGCCGCCGTCCATGACCCAATCTGCCTCGGCCACCGGCTGCATTGCCATGACCGTGACGCCCCACACAAAGGCAATCTCGATGGCGATTCGGATCCCGAGTGAAAACTCGATACCCCACACCGCATTAATGACACTGGGGAACATGCAGGCGATACTTGCCACCCACAGCGGAAAGTTAACCCAGTAGCACCAAGAGCAACGGGCGCCCCAACGGTCGCCCAGGCCCAAGCGAACCCAATCGTACAGGCCGCCCTCGGAATCAAACGCCGTACCCAGCTCGGCCACCACCAGACCATAGGGAAGCAAAAACGTAATGATAAGGAAGATCCACCAGAAGAACTGCACGTTGCCCATGGCAGACGCCGGAGCCGCCGCCTCGATGGTAAACACGACGCAGATAACCGAAAGGATGACCTCGATCAGGGAGAACTTTTTACCTGCCATGGCGCGCTCCCCCCACAGCAAAAAGGATGGCATCTGTACCGAAGGCGCAGCCCAAGGTAGGGTTGCAGGCCGCGTCACCGGTGCAGGTGCCATCCCAGAGAGAGGAGAGGATGCATTTGTTGGACCAACGCTCGCGGAACAGGCGCGTGTAGATAACGATACGCTGGTACATAGATACTCCGATCAAAACGGCCGCGTTCACGACCGATAACTTTCGGCAATTGAAGACGCGTCTGACCTGGGAAATTCAAGCGAACAATTGGCCTAACCCGCAATAAATCCCAGATCAGACGCGTACTCAATCAAAGAGGCGGGCACTCCGAAGTAGAGGCAACGGAGTGCCCAAAGAAAAACCCAGCCGACCAAGACATCGAATAAACCGACCATCAATGCCCCGAGATGGTCCGATTCACCGACCGTCCGATTGATCGGCTGGGTTCCCGAAGCATCACGGCTCAGGAAGCCAGACGATTAAGCGTCTGCGTGATTGGCTGGGTTTCCGAGGTGCGGCAGATTGCCCTGAAAGAGGAGGGCATAGACCTTAAGGGTCATGCCCGACGATTGAAGGGCAAGGTGCCGTGCCTCGGGAAGACAGACAATTACGCGGACGGCTCCTGCTGCGTAATGCAGTGGATATTGCCGCCACCGAAGACGACCTGCTCGGACTGAACGCCGACGCACTTGTAGACGCCCTCGCCCCAGACCTCGTCGTAGATCTTCTGGAGCGTGTCGACGGCCAGCTGGTCGTTCTCGTCGCCGTACTGCGGGACGATAACGCCGTGGTTGGTCACGAGGTAGTTCATGTAGGAGGCGATCAGCGGCTCGTCGGGG
>DBFVGT010000174.1:0-14067 GCA_048524725.1 Collinsella sp.
AAATTGCACTTGTCGGTAACGGCAATGCGCAGGTAGTTGATATCGCGGCCAAAGCCGTCATGTTGCACGTGCCCGTCCACGCAGCCCTCCCCTCACGCGGCGTTTTATTCTTCGGAAAACATAATACCCCACGGGAGAATCATGCCGACACCCGTACGACAGGACAAGTCGCTTCGAGCAAAACGGACTTTCCAAGCCCATCCTCAACACAGACCATCACAACATTCGATGCCTTTCCCGATTTTGGCAAAAAACGTCGAATGTTGTGATGGTTTGCCTGCCCACGGCACCCCGCAGAAAGACCAAAGCGCCCCTAGAGGCCGCCGTCCCAGTGGCGAATCACGAATTCTCGAAGGTCGTTCTGCCGCTTTTGGAACGCTTCGCTTCGGTCGCACTTGAGGCCCATAGCGAGCGCAATGGCGTTCATCGCCCGGTGCAATTGCAGCTGATGGGCAAACTGAGTCCCGGTGAGGACGATCATCCTAAAGCCCAGCGCGCTCAGTACGGTCATACGCTCCGCATCCGACGCGCTGCGCTGTTTATCAAGATGGTCCGAGCCGTTGTATTCAATCCCCGTACCGCTCGCAGGCGCATATACGTCAATCTCGAAATACCCGGCCTTTGCGAGACACTTGAACTCGTTGGGAACATCGACCCTATGGTTGAGCTCGATTTTGGCGTATCCCAGCCCGCCCTGGAAACGTTTTGCTACGACCATGATTGCGGTGGCCGTCTCCATGGGCGACCGCGCGCCATCGTGCACGCGCTTGAGCACGGCGGCCGCGCGTATAGCCCCCTGACGAGATCGGTTCTCATTGCAATAGGCAATCAAGTCGGCAACGGTATACCTCTGCCCCATCTCGATATAATCGCCTGTCGACAGATGATTCAAATGGTATCGGGCACAGATTTCGTAGCCATATTCCAGCTGCTCGGGTTCGCTCATCCACGAACCTGCCTGGACAAAACACATGACCTCATCAACCACCAGAAGGCCCTCTACCACCTCGATAAGATGGCCTGGAGGTACCGGCGCCCCAAACACGTGGCACCTAAATCCAGCCGGCGTCGAGCGCTCAAAATCGAAGTTGACGAGCGTGTCGATATGATCGAGCTCTTCTCGTGGAATACCAAGCGCAACCAGATAGTCGGCAACGATCCCAACTGCCGTTGAAGCCCTCAGCCCCTTGGCATCGAGTCCCAATTTGGGCAGGCTCGCGGTCGGCTCCGCCTCGCTAGCAAGCGAGTCCTCATCGTATAGGCTGCTTGCTCGCGAGAGCGGCTCGGACGGGCGCGCCACGTTGTGGTACAGCCAGGCAGTCTTATGGGACAGGACAATCGGCAGGTCCATGAGCCCTCCAATGGAGTCGGATAACCAACCTTATTCCCCTGCCCACGGATCCGCACACCTTCGTGCGCAAGAAAGCGATTCCACCCGGTCGAGTGGCAGAAAAACCATCACAACATTCGATGCTTTTCCCGCTTTTGGCAAAAAACGTCGAATGTTGTGATGGTTTGAGGCGAGGTGAGGGGCACGGAGGGCCAAAGCACCGTGCTCGAACAGGCTAATCCAACTCTTTTAAGCCATGCGCGAGCTGCCAGTATTCGCCGTGCTGAGCGAGCAGCTCCTCGTGGGTGCCGCGTTCGATAATGCGGCCGTGTTCGAGGACCATGATGGCGTCGGCATCGCGCACGGTGGACAGGCGGTGCGCGATCATAAACGTGGTGCGTCCGCGCATGATGCGGTCCATACCGCGCTCGATGAGCTTTTCGGTGCGCGTGTCGATGGAGCTCGTAGCCTCGTCCAGGATGAGCACCGGCGGGTCGGCGACGGCCACGCGCGCGATGGCGAGCAGCTGGCGCTGGCCCTGCGACAGGTTGGCGCCGTCGGCCGTGACCGGCGTGTCGTACCCTCTAGGCAGGCGGCGGATAAACGAGTCGGCGCAGGCTGCCTCGGCAGCGGCGCGCACCTCTTCGTCAGTCGCGTCGAGCTTGCCAAAGCGGATGTTCTGCGCAATGGTGCCGCTAAACAGGTGCGTGTCTTGCAGCACAATGCCGAGCGACCCGCGCAGGCTGGCCTTGGCAATGTGCTTGACGTCGATGCCGTCGTACGTGATCTCGCCGTCATCGACCTCGTAGAAGCGGTTGATGAGGTTGGTGATGGTCGTCTTACCGGCGCCCGTCGAGCCCACAAACGCGATCTTTTGCCCCGGCTTGGCAAACAGGTTGAGGTCCGTAAGCACGCGGGTGCCCGGCACGTAGGAAAAGTCCACGGCATGGAAGCGCACGTCACCGGCAAGCGGGACCAAGCCGCACGTGAGCTCGGTGCCGTCGGCAGCCACCGCGCGGCCCGACTCATCAACGGCAGCCACATCATGCAGGTGCCCGTACGCGCCCACGCCCTGGCCCTCAGGAATCTTCCACGCCCACGCGGCGTCGCCCGTCTGCACCAGCTCCACGCAGCCCTCGTCCACCTCGGGCTCAAGATCCATAGCCGCAAACAGGCGCTCGGCGCCGGCCAACGCATTGAGTAAAAAATTACCCAGCTGCGTAAACTGGTTGATGGGCATAGCCGCCTGGCGTACAAAGACCAGGTAACTTGCAAGCGCGCCCACGTCGGCGAGCCCCTTGATGCAGAGCATGCCACCCGCCACGGCGACGATGGCATAGTTGACGTAGCCAATCACGACGGTCATGGGCACCATGGAGTTGGCATAGCTCACGGCGGCGGTGCCGGTGCGGCGCAGCTCGTCGTTGCGGCAGGTGAAGCCGGCGACATTCGCTGCCTCGCGGTTAAAGACCTTGATGACCTTTTGGCCCGAGACCATCTCTTCGATATATCCGTCCAAATCGCCCAGCGACGCCTGCTGAGCGGCAAAAAAGCGCTTGGAACGCATGCCCGAGTAGCGCGCGTACAGCACAATGGCCGCGTCGCACACGAGCGTGATAATCGTGAGCTGCCAGTTGAGGATGATGAGCATAGCCGTGGTGCCGACCATTTGGATGCTCGCCTGAATCACGTTGGCAAAGCTGTTGTTGAGCGCCTCGGAGACGGTGTCGACGTCGTTGGTAAAGAAGCTCATGATGTCGCCCGAGCGCGTGCTGTCAAAATAACTGAGCGGCAGCGTCTGGATGTGCGCGAACAGGTCGCGGCGGATATCGGATACCACGCGCTGGGCCGCGCGCACCATAATCTGTGAGTAGCCCAGAGCCGAGAGCACGCCCGCGGCGTAGATGGCAGCGGTAAAGATAACCTGCTTAGCGAGCAGTTCCTCGCCGCCCGTTGCCAAACCGTTGACGATGGGGCGCACCATGTAGGTACCGGCAAGGCTTGCGATGGCCGCAACAGAGGCAAGCACACCCACTGCGAGCAGCGAGAACTTGGCGTGACCCATGTAGGAGAGCAGGCGGCGGAGCGTCTGCGCCAGATTGGCGGGACGGGCCTGAGCGGATGTCTTAGGCATGGCGCTCACCCCCTTCCGTGGCTTGAAGTGATCCGCTGGGGCCAGACGAAGACGGGGCATTTGCGCCGTCTGCGACGTCCGCATCCCCCGCAAACTCCATCTGCGAGGCGTAAATCTCCTGGTAGATGCTATCGCCCGCCAGCAGTTCCTCGTGCGTGCCCACGCCGTGGACACGACCGTCGTCCAGCACAATAATGCGATCGGCATCCATGACACTCGCAATGCGCTGTGCAATGACAATCACCGTCGTATTGGGAATCTGAGCAATATGCTCACGAATCTTGGCGTCGGTCGCCATATCGACCGCGCTGGTCGAATCGTCAAAGATGAGCACACGCGGATGTTTGAGCAACGTACGCGCGATGCACAGACGCTGTTTTTGTCCGCCCGAGACGCCGGCACCGCCCTGGCCCAGATAGCCGTCGAGTCCGCCGATGCGATCCAGGAACTCGTCCACGCATGCCGCCCGGCAGGCACGCAGCAGCTCCTCGTCGGTGGCATCGGGCGCGCCCCACTGCAGGTTCTCGCGCACGGTACCCGTAAACAGCACGTTCTTTTGCAGCACGATACCCACGGCGTCGCGCAGGGCAACCAGGTCGTAATCGTGCACATCGCGCCCGCCCACGAGTACGGCGCCTTCGGTGGCGTCGTACAGGCGCGCGATCAGCTGCACAAGCGAACTCTTGCCCGAGCCCGTGCCGCCGAGCACGCCCACCGTGGAGCCTGCCTCAATGCAAAGGTCAATATGCTCGAGCACATCCTCGGCTGCATCCGCGCGGTATTTAAAGGAAACGTCGCGAAACTCGATGCCTCCGTCGGCCACCTCGTGCACGGCAGCGGCAGCGTCGGGCGCTTGAATAAGCGAACGCTCGTCGAGCACCCGCGAGATGCGCTCCACGCTGGCAAGTGCGCGGGTGAGCAGCAAAAACACGTTGGAGATCATCATGAGCGAGTTCATGATCAGCAGCACATAGCTCATAAAGCCCGTGAGCGAGCCCACGCCGAGCTCGCCGGCAAGAATCATGCGACCGCCGATCCAAAGAATGGAAAGCGCCGCCACGTACATCGACAGCTGAAACACCGGCAGGTTGAGCACGGCGTTGCCAAAGGTATTCGTCGCGGTGCGCGCAAGCTCGGTATTGACGGCATCGAACTTGGCCTCCTCGTGCTCGGCACGCACGTACGCCTTGACGGCGCGCACGGCGGTGAGGTCCTCCTGCACCACACCGTTGAGATGGTCCATCGAGGTCTGCAGCTGGCGGTAAAGCGGACTGACGCGATAGGTGATAACGCCCAGTACGATCGCCAACACCGGCAGGATGATCGCGAATACCGTAGCGAGTGGACGCGACAGCACCAGCGCATAGACCAAGCCGACGATAAGCGTCACGGGACCGCGCACCATAGGGCGAAAGCCGTTACCTACGGCGTTTTGAATCACGGTGATATCGGTGGTCATGCGAGTGACAAGCGAGCTGGCGTCGTAGTTGTCCAGATTGCCAAAGGCGAGCGTCTGGATCTTGCGATACTCGGCCTCGCGCAGGTTAGCGCCCAGCCCCGAGGCGACGCGAGCAGACGTGCGTGCATAACCCAAGCCAAGTACCAGCGAACATGCGGCGCATACCAACATATACGTGCCCTGCAACAGCATGTAGCTGATGTCGCCCGCGGGCACGCCCACATCGATGATATTTGCCATGATGACCGGGATAAACAGCTCGAGCGCCGTCTCGGCCGTCACAAAGAGCACGCCGAGCATGGCATCGCGGCGGTATGCCCCCAGATAGGAAAACAAAATCTTGAGATTGCGCACGCAGGTTCATCCCCCATCAAACGTCGTTCGCAAACCCACGTATTATGGCGCGCCGTGCGGCGGTGTCAAGTGTTCCGAAATCGATTTCTGCAAGGCTAGTGCAGGCACCAAGCTCGCAGGACGCGCCCCTGTATTCAATTGGAAATGAACGCGAGCGTGACTTTTTTTTCTCCCCGCCGCCAACACAAACCTTGACTCTACAATCGTTGTAGGGTTTTCACTACACTGGTACGTAAACGACCCAAGCCAGAAAGTGCCCCGCCCATGGAACACGACCTCACACGCGGCAATGTCCTTAAGACCATCGCGGTCTTTGCCCTGCCCTATATGCTCTCGTACTTTTTGCAGATGCTCTACGGCATGGCCGATCTGTACATGATGGGGCAGTTTAGCGGTGCTGCCGGCATCACCGCCGTGGGCAATGGCGCGCAGACGCTCTATATCATTACCGTAACGCTCGTGGGTCTGGCCATGGGAACGACGGTCATCGTCGGCCACGCCGTGGGCTCGCGCCGGTTTGACCGCGCCGAGACCGCCATCGGCAACACCATCACGCTCTTTATGGGTGTCTCGGTGGTGCTGGCCGCTGTCCTGCTCGCACTGTGTCCGCAGATCGTGGCACTCATTGGCACGCCGGCCGAAGCGGTCGAAGGCACTGCCGCCTACCTGCGCATTTGCTTTGTCGGCATTCCGTTTATCGCCGCGTACAACATTCTTTCGGCCATCTTTCGCGGGCTGGGCGATTCGCGCTCGCCCATGTACGTGATCGGCGTGGCGTGCATCATTAATATCGCGCTTGATTTTCTGTTTATCGGCCACATGGGGCTCGGCCCCGTGGGCGCCGCACTCGGCACGGTCATCGCACAGACGGTCAGCGTTGCCCTCGCGCTCATGTGGCTCAAAAGCCGTCGCACGAACATCCACGTTAAGCGCAGCGACCTGCGCCCCCAGCCCGAAGTGCTCGGTAGCATTCTTAAGATCGGCGTGCCCGTGGCCGTGCAGGACGGCTGCATCCAGGTGGCATTTATGTTCATCACCGTCATCGCCAACCACCGCGGCCTGGTCGACGCCGCCGCCGTGGGCCTGGTCGAGAAGATGATCAGCTTTTTGTTCATTGTGCCGAGCTCCATGGGCGCCACCGTCAGCGCGCTCACGGCGCAAAACGCCGGCGCGGGCAAGGGCGACCGCGCGCGTCAGGTACTCAAGGACGCCATGACGATCTCGGTGGTGTACGGCTGCCTGATCACGGTGCTGATGTGGCTGGTGGCGCCGGCGTTTATTGGCTTTTTTGCCAAGGACCCCGCGGTGGTCGCCGCCGGTACTGGCTATATGCACAGTTATATTTTCGACGCGATTTTTGCCGGCATCCACATTTGCTTTAGCGGCTTTTTCGCTGCATACGGCAAGAGCTACATCGGCTTTGCGCACAACGTGCTGGCCGTGGCGCTCATTCGCGTGCCCGGCGCCTGGCTGCTGTCGAATGCCTATTCTGACACGCTGTTCCCCATGGGCATCGCCTCGCCGTGCGGGTCAATTCTGTCGGCGGTCATTTGCGTGATTGCATTTACCGTACTCAACCGCCGCGGGGTTTTTGACAAGCTGGCGGCGTAGCGGGGCGACGCAAAATCGCCCTCATCGACGACATCATCAGCGACGACCCAGCAACCTACGTGACGCAGATCACGGTGCCGGTCTCTCTAGGCTAGACCGAGCCTCGCCTCTAACTCGGTCAACGCCTCAAAGGCATCGCGAGATGCACCCGCCGCGCGCTCGCGCTCGGCAACGCAAATTCGCATCATTAAGCGCTCTTTTGCCTGCACTTGGGAATGCCTCGCGCGCCCTTCCGCCTGCGAGCAATTGCGATTCTCGATATCCATTACGCCTCCGGCACCTCGCCAGTAGCCAAGATCCGCTCGAGCGCATCCTCGTCCAGTACGGGCACGCCCAGCTGCTCGGCTTTGGTGAGCTTGGAGCCCGCTTTGGGGCCGGCGACCAGATAGCTCGTCTTCTTCGACACGCTGCCCGAAACCTTGGCGCCGAGCACCTTGAGCGCCGCACCCGCCTCGTCGCGCGTGCGGTTGACGAGCGTGCCCGTGAGCACAAAGGTCAGACCCGCGAGCGGCTGTGCGTCGGCGAGCTCACTTGCCACGCCAGCGTCGGCTGCGGCTTGCGCGTGCGCGGCGCCCAGGTCGACCTCGAGCGACAGGCCCGCCTGGCGCAGGCGCTCCAGCACGGCAAGGTTCTCGGGCACGGCCAGGAACTGCTTGACGCTCGCTGCAATCTTGGGACCGATGCCTTCGCACTCGGCGATGTCCTCTTCGCTCGCCAAGATGAGCTTGTCAATCGACAGGAATCGCTCGGCGATGACCTCGCCCACGCTCTTGCCCACGTGGCGGATGCCCAGGGCAAACAGCACGCGACCGAGCGGCTGGCTCTTGGACTTGTTGAGCTCGGCGATGATTTTCTCGGCCGTCTTGAGGCCCACCGGAATGGGATCGCCCTTCTTGACGCCCTTTTTGCTGTTGGAGCTGGCGTACACGCGCCCCGTGTCCAGGCCGGCGATGTCGTCGATCGTGAGCTGGTAGAAGTCTGCGACGTCGTGAATCAGGCCGGCGGCGATCATCTTGTCGACGATCTCGTCGCCCAAGCCGTCCACGTCCATGCAACCGCGGCTCACCCAGTGGAGCAGGCGCTCCTTGAGCTGCGCGGGGCAGTCAATCGACACGCAGCGGTAGGCCACCTCGCCGTCCTCATGGACCACGGGACTGCCGCACACGGGGCAAACCTCGGGCATGTGCCAGTCGACCGAATCGACCGGACGCTTGTCGAGCACTGGGCCCACGACCTCGGGGATTACGTCGCCTGCCTTGTGCACGATGATGGTGTCGCCCTCGCGCACGTTTTTGCGACGGATCTCGTCGATGTTGTGAAGCGTGGCGCGCGCGATGGTGGAGCCGGCGACCGTCACCGGGTCGAACTCGGCGACCGGCGTGAGCACGCCGGTGCGGCCCACCTGGATGCGAATCTCGCGCAGGACGGTCTGCTTTTCCTCGGGCGGGAACTTAAAGGCAATGGCCCAGCGCGGCGCGCGGGCGGTAAAGCCCAGGTCGAGCTGCTGCTGAAAGCTGTCGACCTTTACGACCACGCCGTCGATGTCGTAATCCAGGTCGCCGCGATGCTCGAGGGCCTGGGCGCAGAACTCGTGGACCTCGGCCGGCGTGGCGCAGCGTGCCACGTTGGGGTTGACGCTAAAGCCGGCGCTACGCAGCCAATCGAGAAACTCGCGCTGGCTGTGGACGTGCAGCGGATCGGTATCGGCGATGGCGTAGATAAAGGTAGCCAGGTCGCGGCGCGCCGTGACCTTAGGATCCTTCTGACGCAGACTGCCAGCGGCAGCGTTGCGCGGGTTTGCGAAGGGGTCGCGGCCCTCGGCATCGGCCTCGTCGTTCAGACGAACAAAGCTGCCCTTGGGCATGTAGACCTCGCCGCGCACCTCAATGGTACGCTCGCGGTCGGCGCCCATGTGGGCGAGCGCCGGCTCGGACAGGTGCATGGGCACATCCTTGATGGTGCGGACATTGAGCGACACGTCCTCGCCCGTGGTGCCGTCGCCGCGCGTGGCCGCGCGTACGAAGGTGCCGGTTTGGTAGGTAAGCGCGACGCCCAGGCCGTCGATCTTAAGCTCGCAAGTATAGGTAACGCTGCCAGCACCGAGCGCATCCTCAGTGCGCTGGAGCCACGCGTCGAGCTCGTCCAGGTCCATGGCGTCGTCCATGGAATACATGCGTGCCATGTGCGTGACCGGCGTAAACTGCTCGCTCACGTATCCGCCCACGCGCTGAGTATAGCTGTCGGGCGTCACCAGGTCGGGGTAGGTCGCCTCGATCTGCTGGAGCTCAACGAGCATTTTGTCAAAGGCGGCGTCCGTGATCTCGGGCGCATCGAGCATATAGTAGCGATAGGCGTGGTAATCGAGCTCGTGGCGCAGCTCGGCCGCACGCACTGCCGCCTGGGCACGGGCATCGGCCGGTGCAGCGGTATCCGTGCTCGCGGGCGTTTCGGTATCGATGTCCACGCCGTCACCAAACAGGCTCGATTGCTCCATAGCGGCACTCCTTCGCTCGATTTCAAACGGATACTAGAGTACCACCGGTCACGATGGGGCCGAATAGCGGTCTCAAACCGCATCGAATCGGCAGCGGCCGGACCGGGGTGGATCGCACGATCAAACCATGCCCTTGCCATTTCTAAATGATCCGTTTTCCTCCGTCCCCAACGGATCAATGAGAAAAGAGGGGCTGTCCCACGTTGATGGAACAGCCCCTCTGGCATCGGCATGTGCGATACGGCTCGTTAGAAACCCTGACCGTAGCCTTGACCCTGACCCTGCTGACCGAGCAGTTCCTCCAGGTACTGGCGCAGCTGCTCATCGGTAATGCCGCCGTTGCCGGTGTCGGTCGCGCTGTCGTTCTGCTGCTGGTTCTGCAGCTCCTCGTCGGAGCCCAGCTCGACCGTGACCTTCTTCTCGTCCTTACCGCGCATGAGCGTGATCTCGACCTTCTCGCCCACCTCGTGGCTGCGCAGCGCGATGATCAGGCCATCGGCGCTCGTAATCTCGTCGTCGCCCAGCTTGGTAATGACATCGCCCTCCTGAATGCCGGCCTTGGCAGCAGGACCATCCTCAACGACGCTCGCCACATACGCGCCGCTATCGGTGCTCAGCTTGTTGGTGCGGGCGTTGAGCGCGTTGACGCTCGAAAGCGTAGCGCCCATGTACGGATGCACCGGCGTCTTGCCGTCGATAATCTGGTCGGCAATGTTCTTGGCATAGTTGACCGGAATGGCAAAGCCCACGCCCGAGCTGGAGCCCGAGTAGCTCTCGATGAGCGAGTTGATACCCACAAGCTCGCCGTTATCGTTAACGAGCGCGCCGCCGGAGTTGCCCGGGTTGATGGCGGCATCGGTCTGGATCATGTTGGCATAGATGGTGTTACCGTTGGCAGAGCTCATGGCCGTGGAGCGATAGAGCGCCGAGACGATACCCGTGGAGACAGACTGCTCGTTTCCGAACGGCGAGCCGATCGCCATAACCCACTCGCCCACGTTGAGCTTGGAGGAATCACCGATCTCAATCGGCGTGAGCTTGGAGGCGTCTGCGTCCTTGAGCTTGATGACGGCCAGGTCGCTCGAAGCGTCGTTGCCCACGAACTCGGCCTCGTAGGTGGTGCCGTCATCCATGGTCACCACGTACTGGTCATAGCCATCGACCACGTGGTTGTTGGTGAGGATGTGGCCCTCGGTATCGAGCACCACGCCCGAGCCGACGCTGCCCGAGCTGTCCGACTCGTCGGCAGACTGCGAAAGCGAGCCATTCTGGCTGCCGCTCGAAGTGGCGGTAATGGAAACCACGGAGGGCAACGCCTTGGCAGAAACGGCCTCGGCCAGCGTGGTGTCCTCGGAATCAATCGTAATCTTTTGCGTCGATGAACCCGAAGCACCCGCCGTCACGGCATTCTTTCCGCCGCCAATGTTGAGCGTGCCACTCATAATGAGCGCGATGACCAGCAGGGCGCCGCAGGCGCAGCCGGCAAGCGCCGTAATAAAAATCGGCAGCTTTTTGGTCTTGGTCTTGACCACCGTATGCTTGTTCACGACCTGTTGGCCGCCCAGCGGCTTGCCGGTCTGCGTGTCGTATGCCTGCACGTAGGGAATGTTGCCGTCGGCAGGCGTCGACTCCACCTGCACGCGCGGCTGCTGCTGAGTCTCGCCGGCATTGCCCGGATCCTGGGGGCGCTGGGAATCGTTCTCGCTCATAGCTGCGATCCTTTCGTCAAATAACCAAAGGCCCGCCAAACATGTGGCGGGCCATCATTGTTCACGTTGAGTTGTACCCCAATATGCGGGCGTACGTGTATGAAAACGCAATCTTTTAGGAAGGCTTAAGTTCTGTTGCGGACCCAAAAGGAATCCACGCATGCGGCAAAGCTACCACAAAGGTGCCTGTCCCCCTTGCGGTGGAAATCTAGTCCTTAAACAGATAGCCCACGCCGCGAACGGTGGTGATGTGCGCCGCAATCTGCGGGCCCACCTTGGAGCGGATGCGTCGGATATGCACGTCGACGGTACGCGTGCCGCCGCAGTACTCAAAGCCCCACACGCGGTGCAGCAGCACCTCGCGACTGTAGGCGCGATTGGGATGCGTGGCCAAAAAGCTCAGCAGCGAGTACTCCATCAGCGTCAGGTCGATAGGCTCATCATCGAGCGTCACCTGGTAGGTAGCCAAGTTAATCTCGAGGTTATCGATGTTGAGCACATCGTCGGCGGTGACGGTCTCCTCCTCGCCCATCAGGCGCTGCGCACGAGCCTTAAGCTCGTTGGGCGTCGCCGTGGGGCATACAAAGTCGGCATGCGCGTGATTGGGCAGGCGCAAGGTGCCGAGCGCCTCATCGTCGACGATCACCAACATGGGGACGCCGCCGCGATCGTCAAGCCACTTGGCAATCTGATCGATGCGATCGCTGCGAATGCCATCGGAATCAAGGATCAGCAGGTCAAAGTCGTGCGCCGCAGTCGGCGAATCGGGGGTTGCCAGGCTCACCTCGACACCCAGGGTGGTCGTCAGGCTGCGGGCAAACTCGTGGAAGCGCGTCGTGCGCGCCATGAACAGGGCACTCTTATCGGACATATCGGCCTCCAAAGAAATGAGCTCAATCGTACTGGAACAAGCCAGCGCGATTAGGAGTTCGCCAGGTAGTGCTTGATCTCCCACTCGGTGATCGTAGACTCAAACTTATGCCACTCGTCACGCTTCTTTTTGAGGAAGAAGCTGTGGATGTGCTCGCCAAGGGCATCCTTCATAAACTGCGAGTCCTCGAACACGTCGAGCGCCTCTTTGAGCGAGCGCGGCAGCGGCGTGTAACCGGCCTCGAGCATCTGACGATCGTTGAGCTTGAGCGTCTCGGCCGTGGCCTCGGGCGGGAGCTCCAGCTTGCGCTCGATGCCGTCAAGCCCGGCCGCCAGCGTGACGGCGTTGACCAGGTACGGATTGGCCATGGGATCGGGACTGCGCAGCTCGATGCGCGTGGACAGCTGCTTGCCGGGCTTGTAGACCGGGATGCGGACCATGCTCGCGCGGTTGCGCAGGCCCCACGTAGCGTACTGCGGCACGGAGTCGCCGCCCGTGGTGATGCGCTTGTACGAGTTGACGGTGGGGTTGGTGATGGCGCTGATCTCGCGCGCGTGCGCCAAGATGCCAGCCATGTAGTGCTTGGCGACGTCGGAGAGATGGTACTTCTCGTCGCCCTCGCCCCAAAAGACGTTGTTGCCGTCGTGGTCGAACAGCGACTGATGCAAAAACATGGCGCTGCCGTCCTCGCCCGCCAACGGCTTGGGCATAAAGGAGGCGTGGCACCCGCTCTCGTAAGCCTGCTGCTTAATGATGAGCTTGGCCGTGGTGATGGCGTCGGACATGCTCAGGGCCTCGGCGTGGCGCAGGCTCATGCCGTGCTGCGAGCGGCCGGCGGCGTGGAAGGTGTACTCCACGGGCACGGACATCTTCTCAAGCGTGAGGACCGTGTTGCGACGCAGGTCGCGAGCGGCATCGCTCACCGAAAGATCGAAGTAGCCCACGTTGTCGAGCGGCTCGGGGGTGTGCTCGTCGGGGAAGTAGTAGTACTCCAGCTCGGCACCAACGTTGAGCAGGTAGCCGGCCTTCTCGGCCTTGTAGAACATGCGGCGCAGAGCATCGCGCGGGTCGCCGGCAAACGGCTTGCGATCGGGAGTGCACACGTCGCAGAACACGCGGGCGACGCCGTTGTGACTCGGGCGCCACGGCAAGATCTGGAAGGTCGAAGCATCGGGGAACGCGAGCATGTCGGCTTCCTCGGGCGTGGCAAAGCCCTCGATGGCCGAGCCGTCAAAGCCAATACCCTCCTCAAAAGCGACCTCGAGGTCCTCGGGGCTAATGGCAAAGTTCTTGAGGCGGCCGAGAATGTCGACAAACCACAGACGCACAAAGCGGATATCACGCTGCTCTACGGAGCGGAGTACGTAATCGATGTTCTGCTGGTTCATGTCGCTCCCCTTTCTTTCGGGCGGGTTTCGACTGGTCTATATCGCAGATACTATCGCAGAAAAATGTTTCCGCAGGGTTAAAGCGTATCAAGCGCTCAAAAAACGTGTGCGAACAGGCGGATGTGACAAACAGCTACCGCTCGGATTCGGAGACAATTTGCCTACAAGCTCGTTCCAGTACAGGGAACTCCATCGTCACTGCATCCCAAACAACCGAGCGGTCAACATTGCCGTAATCATGCGCAAGATAATTTCTCATGCCGATAATTCCGCGCCACTCAATTTCGGGATGAAGCCGCTGCGAGCTTTCCGACAACTTGCCTGCTTCTTCCGTCACCCTAAGCGCACACATCAAAAGGGAGTCCGCTAACGCCCTCGTCCGCACATCATTAGCATGCAGAAACTGGTCCTCGGTGATATCAAAAGCCTTGATGCGCTCATTCGTTTCAGAAATGGCCTCCAAGACCTCTTGAGCGCGGAGGGTGTCTGACTTACGCGCGATCATAAATGATCACTCCTTCGCGCTCGATTACCGCGGCAAGATCGTCATCAAGATAATCGCTCGAGACAAGATCAACCTGCCTTCCGGTTTCCTTGCGCACTGCCTCGCCAAACGCCGACAACGCAAAAAGACCAAAGCCCTGCTCGCGATCGACTTCGAGGCGCAAGTCGATATCACTATCTGCACGCGCCTCGCCACGGGCATACGATCCAAAT
>DBFVGT010000175.1:0-20719 GCA_048524725.1 Collinsella sp.
GGGCCACTGCGTATCCACCGTCGGCCTGAACGAGGCCGCGATCGCGAAGTACATCCGGGAGCAGGAGAAGGCCGACATCGCGCTCGACCGGCTGAGCGTCAAGGAGCACGAGGACCCCTTCGATAGGGGGCCGGGGCGCAAATAGCGCCGGTTTGACCGGCCCGTCACGGGTCAACCTGCAGTGCGGCCCGAACCCCGTGAGGGCCGGCGCCTTTAGACGCGTGCCGGAAATCCAAGGGTTATACCCTAAGAGCAAACCACCCCTTTTAGGGGTGGTTTTGATTCTCGGTTGCTGCCTGCCAGTCTGCTCTCCTAAACCGAAGTCTAGGCGCGGGGGCTTAGGCCCCTAGGCTTGAACGTACTCGAGGTCAAGCTCTCCAGGCGCGTCCACGTACACCGCGCCGAACGTCAGGTTTACCAGCCGAGCCTGGGTTCCTTTCGGAACACCTTCATTATACCCTGGTAAGTCTAGGTGATCAATATCGTTTAGGAGAGATTTCAATCTAATCTCGATTTCGACGTCTCCCCATCCACTCAGTCAAACATGTGGGACGCCCCAAAAAGGCGCCCCTCAGTAAAGCAAGTTGTTTTCATCACTCATATCGCGAACCCACATCGTCCTATTTATCCCTTCCGCTCTTTCCTGCCCTTCTACCTACCCGCTAGCCCTCTACCTGTGCCGAGCCGCCATATAATCCTCACCGCAGCAATGGTTTATCCGTCGCCCAGGTCAACCCGACAAAGACAACCAAAACCAACCATTTCCGCAGTTCTGCGCTATTACTCCCTTCAACATCCCAATACCGAACCGTCTCCACATCACGTTCAAACTCCCAGTAAAATCTAGCTGCTTGAAAATCGCCTGTCCGCGCGTCTATCAGCTTGATTAGACCCCAGTCATTCACTCGAACACATCCCCGAACGCGACCCCGCGCTATCTGCCCGCCGCCTCGACACCTACCTCGACAACTAAATATCGCCCGACTGGCTATTCTTGACCTATCCGGTTGCCTGCCGCGCGACCCGACGCCTGATCAGCATCGGCAAGCGCCGAGCGCGGAGGACGTGGCCACTAAGGGCCTGAAAGAGTCCGCAAGTGCTCAAAACTTGGCGAAAGGCGCAAAGGATGACGGGATCCATTTCGGATACCGAGTACCCAGGTGGGGTCGATATAGGCGGTTTTTGCAGACTACGTCTCCTGCCAGCGATTACCCCCGAGAGGGAAAGGATCTCATAGGGTTCCGTAATTCAATGCGACCGATTGCCGCCCGGACAAGGGACCGGACTTCATGGCCACATGCCGCGAATCCATAAACGCAAATTACCCATACCACGGATTCGCGGCAAGGCCTCCATGGGATAGGAGCCACATGTCCGCGAGCGGTTTGAAATTAAGAGACTACCAAGCGGAATGTATCGACATAATCGACAACCTAGACGGCGGCGCCCATCTGGTGCAGATGGCAACCGGCTTGGGCAAGACCGTCACGTTCGCGAACATTCACAGACACGGCCGAATGCTGATTCTCTCCCATAGGGACGAGCTGGTGGCGCAGCCGGTCAAGTATTTCGATTGCCCCGTGGGAATCGAGAAAGCCGAAAGGCATTCGGATGGCGAGCCAGTCGTCTCCGGTTCGGTACAGACCCTATCGCGCGGCACCCGCCTTGAGCGGAACTTCAAGCCTGGCGATTTCGACCTCATCGTGACTGACGAGGCGCACCACGCCTCAGCACACACCTATCGCAAGATAATCGACTATCTGCAACCCCGCCTTCACATCGGTTTCACGGCGACGCCGAACCGAGGCGACGGTAGGGGATTGGACGATATCTTCGAGGATATCGTCTTCCAGCGCGACCTCCTCTGGGGTATCCGCCGTGGGTACCTCTGCGATATCGACTGCATGCAGGTCGAGGTCGAATGGTCCACCGCTGGCGTGAAGCGCGTCGCGGGAGACTTCCAGCTGAACGCCCTAAACGACGCCGTAAATCGCCCGAAATCGAACGCGCAGGTCGCCGAGGCATACCGCCGATTCCATCGCGGCCAGACTCTCATCTTCGCCTCGTCGGTCAAACATGCCTACGCGTTGGCCGAACTCATCGAGGGCGCGGTGGTCGTCGACGGCAAGACCCCGATGGACGAGCGCCGCCAGATTATCGAGGATTTCACCGCCCGAAAGATCCCCGTCATCATCAATTTCGGCGTATTCACCGAAGGCACCGACATGCCCCTCATCGAGACAATTCTATTGGCCCGACCGACGCGAAACTCAACCCTCTACACGCAGATGGTCGGGCGCGGCCTGCGTCTCTACGAGGACCCCGAAACGGGCTACAAGAAGCAGAACCTGCTGCTGATAGACTGCGTTGGCGATTCCGACAAGAACGATATCTGCACGGCTCCGAGCCTGATCGGCATCGACTCGAGTGACCTCGATGAGAACGAGAAAAAGGCCGTCCGTGGCCCCCTGTCGGGCATGTGCGACCGTATCGAGGCATCCGAGGACACTCCCGAGGGCTGGGTCCTTTCCGTCCGCAAGGTCGACCTCACATCATCGAGCCAGAATATCGCTTGGATTCGCCGCGCAGACGGCTCGAAGGTCATCCGAGGCAAGGGCTGGTCGGTCCGTATGCACGCGCCCGATATCCTCTACCGCGTCACGGTCGATTTCAACGGCAACAACAAGACCGTCCGTGAATATGACGATGAGGCCGAAGCTGAGGCCGCAGTTCGCCGCTGGTTAGACCGCTATCCCGTACCCTCACAAGACAGATCACTATGGGACACTGAATCTGTCAAGAAATGGGGCAACAAGCCCGCCTCCAGCGCCCAGATTGGGCAAATTAGGCGGATGCTCGGCGATGATGCCGAGGCGATCGATGTCGAGCATCTGACGAAGCGTGAGGCGGCGGCGGTGCTGGACAACGCATTCGAGAAACAGGAAAAGGCGTTCGCCGATATCTATGGCCTGTGCCCCAAATGCGGTCAAGCTCTAAAGCTCACCAAGAATAAGAAATCCTTCACCTGCACGTCAAACCACTGGTCGCAAGACGGCACATGGACGCTGATTTCGGGGTGCGGGACGACCTTCAAGGTGAGAGCCGACGGCCATTGCATAAAGCCCGCCGACCTCAAGGCCATTCGCGAGAGCGGCTTCTACGTATGGCGCGGGAAGAGGTTCGCCTTCGAACCCGCCAGAAACCCTGGTGACTTCAGCGCTATCAGATGCATCGGCGATGCCGACGATGCCTCCTGTTAGATATTCGTCCCTACATTCCACAACCCAAACACGTCCAGTCCTAACGGCCGGACATTGCCTCATTCCCAGTCAATCGGGGTGATTTTCAATAGCATCATCTGACTGATTGAGGTCTTTAGTCATTTTCAAATTCAGATCACAACCGCCACCCTTGCCGCTGCGGCAAGACCGCCATAAAAATCCGCGCCGACCCCTAAGCTCGAAATGTTTCTATCAACCCTGAGCGAAGGGAGCCGCACATGAACGCAGCGGCAATTTCGCCTCGGGGGGGGGCGCTCCTAAGACGACCCGCCTCAGAGGCCAATCCATCATCGAGTACGTCCTGATTATCGCCGTCATCGGCCTTGTGATCGTATTCGCGGGACCTGGTGTGGCCGGGGCCATCCGCAACCAGTTCAACCTGGTCGGCGACATCCTAGACAGCGGGACGAGCGGAGGCACCGAGGGCGGCGGAGCATCCGGTGGCGGCTCCGCTGGGGCCGATTCCGCGACCGTCCAGGCGGCTGTGGCCAAGGATGCCAAGGACTGGACGCTCGACGAGCAGAAGGCCGTGGCCGAGGATATCGCCGCCAAGGGCGAGGCCTCGCCCGCCTACGCCAAAGCGAAGGCTGCGATGGATGCCGGAACCGAATTCTCGATGAAATTGACGAACAGCGATATTCTTAAGTACCGCATCATCGGCATCAACCACGACGATTTGGCCGACGGCTCGGGCAAGGCGGGCCTGACGTTTCTGACCACCTCACCGACCATCTCATCCTACATGTGCTACAAGGGTTCGAAATCTAACGCCGGCGGCTGGGAGTTCTCGGATCTCCGCGCGATGCTGAACGGCGAGCCGTTCTGGAACCTGATGCCGACCGAGTTCCAGTCAAAAGTCAAGAGAGTAAAGAAGTTGACGAACAACGCCGGCAGCGGTGAGGAGATCTTAGGCGATGAGGAGAACAAAAATATCCCCGCGACGGCTACCTTGGACAAGCTGTTTCTGCTCAGCTATTCCGAAATCGTCCCAGCTGCCCACGGAGAAGGGGAAATCATCCCAAACCTCCCCGGAACCCCCACCGGTGGCCCCACCCACAATTGGGCCTACAAGTACCCGTGGACTTCCTCCGAGGGCACCCAGTACGAGGCCTTCCAAGGCAAGGTGACGGAGAGGTATTCGAACAACGCTTGTCTGCAGCTTGACAGCGAAGGTTTCCGTTGGGAGTGGTGGGAGCGTACGGTGAATCCTGGCTCCTCTACGGGCTTCCTCAATGTCGATGCCAACGGCAATCCGTCGGACAGCTGCGACCAGAAGATCTCGCTTTACGTCTGCCCCGCTTGGTGCTTCTAGTCTGTCTAGTGTAAGGCCCGCGCGATCCTGCGCGGGCCTTTCTTTTGGTAATGAAGCTCTGGTTGATGCCGCAGCGGCAAGTCAGCCTCACTAGACCCCATGACCCCTATCTTCAAACCATCAAAGACTTTGGCTTGAAAGGACACCTTCATGGCAGATAGCGAGGCTCGCCTGTTCGACGCAACCGGAAACAACATCGGCTCGTACAAACTCGAGGTGATGGACACCTTCTGGAAGCGTTTCATGGGATTGATGAGACGTCCTGAGATGCCAATCGGCGATGCCGCATTGTTCCGCAACTGCTCTTCAATCCACATGTTCTTTATGAAGATTCCCCTCGATGTCATTTGGTACGGAGCGCCACTTTCCAATGGCCGAATGCCCGTCCTTGCGGTATCGAGGGACGTAAAGCCCTGGCAATTGTCTTTCGGCCCGAAGCACTCGCAGGGATGCCTCGAGGTTGCCGCCGGCACCGTCCCCGCCAATCTCGATGCGATCGAGATCTTGACCGTATCTCCCAACCGACCGAACGCAACCGTTATCCGACCCGACTACCGCGACGTCGTCCGAGACCGTATCCAAGTGACCAGATGCGCCGATACCCAAACCCACTTGGGCGGAGCCGCCTCACTCCTACATGGTCATGTCTGCTAGCCAATTCCTCCACGCCACACTACCTGATGAGCCCATGGCTTTCAGTATCGCGGGGACGCTCGACCTCCATAGGTTGAGTTTCCATGGGGTAGGGAATACATGCCCACAAGGCCGCACATCCCATTCGACCCGAATGATTCCCAAGATTTCCCCTCATTGACTGATTCCTGTAGTCATCTACCTCAATCAAAACGCGGCAAATCATCCAGTCCTCACAGCCGATCATCATCTTGAACCCAATCAACCAGAGCGATTTCCAATGTTGCTCTCCCTGCTGGATTTCTTTAGTCACCCCCCAAATTGCCGCAGCGGCAAGACTACCCCAAAAACCCGCGCCGCCACTACGCTCAATCTGTTTCTACCAACCCTGAGCGAAGGGAGCCGCAATATGCATGCAGCGGCAATTTCGCCTCGGGAAAGGGTATCTCCTAGGAGTGCCCGTCTTCGAGGCCAATCTATCATCGAGTACGTCCTGATTATCGCCCTCATCGGTCTGGTAATCGTGTTTGCAGGCCCGGGTGTAGCCGGCGCCATCCGCAACCAATTCAACCAGGTTACGAACACGGTCGATTCCGGCACAGACGGCGGCAATTTCATGAGCGCGGAGGAAAAGGCCTATCAGGAGGCTATGAAGACCGTCGTGAACAAGGAGGCCAAGGACTGGACGCTCGATGAGCAGAAGGCCGCCGCGACCGACATCGCCAAGAACGGCACGTCCTCCGCTGTCTACGCCAAGGCGCAAGCCGCAATGGATGCCGGTACCAAGTTCTCCGCCAAACTGACCAATGGCAAGACGCTCGAATACCGCATCGTCGGTATCAACCATGACGATCTCGCCGATGGTTCCGGCAAGGCGGGCCTGACGTTCGAGGCGACTAATTCTGCACTGGGTTACCAGAAAATGAACGCTACGAATACCAACGCCGGCGGTTGGGAGAAGTCGGAACTCCGAGGCCGTCTCAACACAGGTGACCTCTGGTCGCTCCTGCCTAGCGAACTTCAGTCCAAGGTGAAGGCCGTCACGAAGATGACCGATAACCAGGGTGGCGGCAAGGCCGGTACTCCCACCGCCACGACCGACAAGGTCTTCCTGCTCTCGGCGACCGAGGTCTGGGGCGATATGCAGTCCGACGGCACCCAGTACGAGTACTACAAGTCCAAGGGCGTGACGACGTCGAACTACTCCGGAGCTTCGTCGAGCTACTATCACTGGACTCGCTCCGTGTCTCCGTACAGCTCCACGTACTTCCGCTATGTCAATCTCAGCGGCGACTGGAGCAACAGTTCCGCGCCGTACACCCACTACGTCTTCCCCGCTTTCTCCTTCTAATCTACGCCCCTGAACCCCTCCGGCATTCGCTGGAGGGGTTCCTTCTCAGCTGGAGGTCCCATGGTTCCCAAGAGCAGACAGACCGAATCGGTCTCGACTGAATATCTCCGACAGGCGCGGATTGTCTGGCGTGAACTCATATCGATAGCCAAGAAACTCCCGAAATCCCGCGCCTTCACCGAGACGCAGTACATCTGCCGCGCTGGTTACGACCTGATGCAGGCAGCGGCCGAGGCTGATGGAATCTACGTTATGACGGTTGAGGAAAGCGCTCAGAGGCTTGCCCTTCTGAATGATGCCTACGGCCGGCTTTGTCTCATCGGTATGTTCATCGATGCCTGGCTGGACGATATGCCCCAAGTTATCTATACCGAGCAAGGCGCTGGGGGAGCCGAGGTGGGAGTTTCCAAGCCCTTCGTGAAGATTAGTCGGCTCGAATCGCTTGCAGGCACCGTTTCTACCGCCATGAAGGTGACAAAGGGAGCCATAAAGGCAGAGCGTATGCGTCTGAAATCATTTGATTCCAAATCAGATGCAAGTCCGGTTTCTCCCGAGTAGGCTGTTCTCCATCTGGGGTTCATTTGCGTGAATCCCAGATGGTGGGCATCCGTTTTAGCTTCGTCGAGCAACAATCACTGGACTCGCTCCGTGAATCCGAACAACTCCACGAACTTCCGCTATGTCAATAACAGCGGCGACTGGAACAACAATAACGCGACGAACACCAACTACGTCTTCCCCGATTTTCTCCATCTGGTCTGAGTAGCGCACCTCGCGAAAGCGGAATGGTAAAGGAGAAAAGGGGATACCCACCGGTCGGCGCCCCATTCGGCGCTGCGAATACAGGCCCTGGTGATGCAAGATGGGCGGACTTGACTCCCAAATGGGACGGCATCTGGACTGCACTAGCGGTTTTCAGGCACATCGGAATCGGCGCCCTGAATAGGGGTGCAGCCGGGGCTTATTGTTAATTTACGAGGAGGGAGGGGGCTCCTTGAACCGCTCCCAACGGGCAAGGCGGCGCGAACGCCGAGAAGAGCGCCGCCGAGAGCTGAGTCGCCGATCGCTCAAGACGGTACCGAAGACGCCTGAAGACGTATTCTCTTTCGGAAACCTATATAAAGCGGCTCGTGTATGTGCGAAGGGTACCTTATGGAAATCGGCTGCGATGAAGTTCGATAGGTACCGCGCCGTCAACTGTATCCGCCTGCGCGAGAGTCTGCTATCGGGTAAGTATCGCCGCCAGCCCCCAGTCCGCTTTACCCTTTGCGAGCGGGGCAAGATCAGGCATATCGTAGGACCGCGCTACAAAGACCGCGTCGTCCAGCGTTGCCTATGCGACCGCTTTATCGTCCCGATGGTGTCGCGCAGCCTCGTCTATACGAACTCGGCGAGCTTGAAGGGAAAGGGGACCTCCTTCGCTCGCAGCCGCTTCGAGCGGGACATGCTTTTGGCGAGCCAAAGATACGGGGCAGCCGCTCGGGTTTTCCAATACGACGTCAAGAATTATTTCGGAAGCATCCCCTCGGCCTGGGCGCATGCCGTCCTGTCGGAAATTATCTTGAAGCCCTATCAAGGACGGCCTGAATCGGACTCCATGTCACGCCTCCTCGATATCGCCGCTCTCTATAGCCGCGAATCGGATTTCCTGACATTGGGCAATCAAGTGAACCAGCTTGCAGCGATCGCCTATTTGAACAGGCTGGATCACGCCTTCCATGAACTCCTCGGGCAGGGCGGGGCTGGCCGCTATATGGATGATGGCTACATTTTCTGCTCTGAAAAAGACCTGCCGTACATCCGCCATCTCTTCCTAGCGGGTCTTGAATCCCTGGGGCTTCAGCCGAATGTAAAGGCCTGCTTCTCCTCCCGCCTGAATCGGGAGCTGACGTTTCTCAAGATTCGATTCTCTTGCGCTGATGGCCATCCGTGCCGCCATCTCTCCCAGACCACACTCATCCGATATCGAAGGCACCTCAAGTCCCTCTGTTCGTCTGTGGATTCGCAAGAACTGCCGCCTGAAGTCATCAACGCATCTATCGCGAGCTTCAAGGGTGTCCTGTCCGTCTCCACCGCAAGGCACAGACGCGCTCTCGAATCGAAAGCCCTGTCGCCGCTTCGGACATTTACGGACATTCCCGGACAATGTCCTAAAACAGCCCAAAAATGTCCGAAAACGCCCCCATATGTCCGCAATTGCTTACCATCCACCGATAACACAGGAAATATATAACGGCGCACCGTTAACTATGCTACTATCCTAGCTGTCAGGTCGCACCCCAAACGACCTGCCGGACAGATAGGATGACGATATGAACACTCTGTTTGCAGGAGGCGGACCCAAATCCGCCTCCGCCCTTTTGCGAAGCGAAAAACCTATAGGAAGCCGAATGTTCTACTTCGAGGACGAGCCGCACGATGACGGCACGTTCGTCCACGAGGCGGTCCAGTCACTTCTCGGCGAGGTCGTTGACGTCGCGATGCCCTCGCCGTTCAAAGCTCGCGGCTTGGAGACCATACGCATGGAGATCGCCCAAGCATACCCCGCATTTTTCATCGGACGCCGGGTGAGCGGCCACAAGCGCGGTCTCGTCGTGAGCGTCCGCTATGCCGATATCTCGAGCGGCGCCTGTATATCTGACCGAATCTCCGCCGCCGTGCGCCGAATTGAGGCGTCCCACACCCGCCCACAAAGCCATGCGCCCCGCGCAAGACGCGCGAACTTCATCGCAGACCTTATCGATTAGCGTTTCGAGAGAGGAATCGACATGTCCGATATCAACAACGTTTCCCTGACCGGCCGTCTGACGCGACAACCCGAGTTGCGTACGACCGCGGGCGGTACGCAACTCCTGTCGTTCACCTTGGCGTTCAACACCTCGGTGCGCAACAGGCAGACCGGTGAGTGGGACGAAAGGGGCAACTTCATCGACTGCACCATCTTCGGCAAGCGTGCCGAAGCCCTGTCGCGCTATCTCGCGAAGGGCCAGAAAGTCGCAATCGCAGGCGAGCTCCGTTACTCGACATGGGACAAGGACGGACAGCGCCATTCCAAACTCGATTTGATTGTCGCTAACATCGAGTTCTTGGCATCCCCTAGGACGCAAGCCCAACCCACGCAGCCATCTGCCCCGCAAGCCCCAATGCCTCCCGTCGTCGATCCCTACGATGACGATATCCCTTTCTAGGGGGGCAAGGGTTAATGGATTTTAAATGCTCTGTCCGCGTGCAGACGGCAATCGAAGGCATTATTTATTTCACGATTCTAATAGGAGTGGGTTTACTCCTCTTTGCGATTTGGGACTTTGGCGACAGCGAATACAATTCGTTCCAGCTCGAGCGCACGCAGGCGGGGAGCATCCAAGGCAAATACATCGACTCGTCGGGTTCAGCCAAAAGCTGCTACGTGACCGTCCGAAATGGGAGATACGAGGCAGACCATGAGGTCTCCCTAGCCGAGTACAACGCCGCCAAGGTCGGAGCCGATTTCCCGATCGTCTTGACCGATTCCGATTCCGTCAAATCGGACGAGGCTCAAGAGCTGGCCGACAACACCGAAGCAGATTCTGCCAAATCCCAGGCGGCTGAGCGCCAGAACAATGCCTACTGGCAGTGGTTTTGGACCCACCAGTTGCTCACGAACATGAGCGCGGGAGGCGAATAATCGTGATGCACTCTGAGCCCGAACACCTTCTAGCTTCACAGGAGCGATAGATGCACGTTATCGAGAAACTTCGGGATATCTGGATGAGATACGGCGGCAGGTTCAATAGTCTGAGCCCTTACGAGCTGGACGAGTTCATACATAGCGCATCGATCCTCGTTCTCCTTGGTGGCCTCCTCGCATGTATGGTCACATTTTTCGTGGTTCTGAACAACCCGACCTCGAATTCCTTCTAGTTTCACAGGAGTGATAGATGCACGTTATCGGGAAACTTCGCGACATTTGGACGAGGTACGGCGGCGGGTTCAATAGCCTGAGCCGCTCCGAGCAGGTCGAGATCCTGCACGGTGCATGGACCTTCTCGCTCGCGCTCGGCGCTCTCTCCTGCATCGCCACGCTTTTCGTGATGCTCGTACGTCTGATTCAGTTTTTTACGTAATTCCCCTCACAGGCAACTGTTTATCACCGGGCGGCCCTGTCAGAGCCGCCCCTGAAGAAAGGAAGCTGCATGCTCTTCGAATCTGTAATCTTCAACCTACTCCCCATCATCGTCGGTATCCTGGTCGTGGCGATGGTGTTCGAGAGCTGCTGGCGCAAATGCCCACCGGACAAACTGATGATCGTATCTGGATTCGGGCAGATGCGCAGCGTCTCCGGCAAGGGTACCTTCGTTATCCCGCTCCTCCAGCGTGTCGACACCCTCTCCCTCGGTGCCGTACAGGTGCAGCTGACCACCGAAAATGAGATCCCCACTCAGGATGCAATCCTCATCCACGCCTGCGCGGTCGCCAACTTCCAGATCGGCCAAACCCCCGAGTTGATCGAGACCGCTTCCAAAAACTACCTGAATATGGACAAAGTGGAAATGACGCGCCAGGTCACCGAAGTGATGCTGGGTAAGATGCGAGAGGTCATCGGCCAGATGGACTTGAAGGAGCTCATGCGCGACCGCGAGAGCTTCAACGCCAAGGTCTTCGACGGCTCCAAGGACGACCTCGCCAACCTCGGCCTCGAGCTGCGCACCTTCAACGTTCAGGACTTCTCCGACTCCCAGGGCATCATCCGCTCCATGGGCGCCGACCAGGCCGCGGAGATCAAGAAGGAGGCCGAGCTGGCGCAGATCAAGGCGGCCGAGGAGGTTGCCATCCGCCAGAACCAGCTCGACTTGAAGCAGGCCGACTTAAAGAAGCAGGCCGACAAGGCGAAGGCCGAGGCCGATATGGTGAAGGCCACCGTGACGGCCGAGAAGCAGCGCGAGCTCTACATCGCCCAGCAGGAGGCCGAGATCGCCGCTGAGACCAAGAAGGTCGAGCTCGCCGAGCGCCAGGCGGACGTGAGGGAGCGAGAGCTGAACGCGACCGTGAAGAAGCAGGCGGAGGCCGATCGCTATGCTGCCGAGCAGGCCGCTGAGGCCGACCTCTACAAGCGCACGAAGCAGGCGGAGGCCGCCCGCATCGAGCGCCAGATCGCCTCCGATGCCGAGCTGTATTCCGCCCAGAAGGACGCCGAGGGCATTCAAGCCCGCGCCAAGGCCGAGGCCGAGGCCACGCGTCTGAAGGGCGAGTCCGAGGGCGCGGCCGAGAAGGCGCACGGCGAGGGCGTCGCGGCGGGCATCAAGGCCCAAGCCGAGGCGTACAACGGCATGGATAACCCCTACCTGCTCGCCAACCGCTACATCGACATCATGCCCAAGGTAGCCGAGCAGGTTGCGAAGCCCCTCACCGCCGTCGATTCCATCAAGATGTACGGATCGGGCAACGCGCAGAAACTCGTAAAGGAGACCACATCGATTGTCGACCAGGTCGCATCCGGCCTGAAGGACAGCACGGGAATCGACCTGCCGTCCCTGCTGAACGGCCTGCTCTCGAACCCCGATATCGATGCCGACTCCGCTGAGAACTCGGTGGAGTGATGGTCGTCCCGCTGATCGCCTCGGCCTTGCTGCTCGATTTCTTCGGCTGCATGATGCCTCTGGCATTGGTCGAGGACACCAAGGCATTTAAGGTCGGCGTCTTTCTGATTTGGGTAGCGCTCGTCATCGTTTCCGTCCTGATGGGAGTGCTGTACCAAAAGCAGCTGGTGGCGGTGAACCCCCTGTTGATGGTAGGGCTTGAGTCCATCTGCCTGGTCTGCGCGATTTACCCCTTGTTTGGCATCGCCGTGAGCTTGGCTCCCCACAGCGCCGCCCAAATCAACACGCTGACCGTCCTTGCCCTCTTGGATCTCCTCGTGGCGACCGTCGGGTATGGTTCCCTGCTTTTTGGAACGTTCTGGCTCATATTCTTCTAGCTCAAGGGCTACGCACCCCGAGGCTGATGTCTGTCCCCCGCAGCCTGGATGGTTGCGGGGGCTTTTCTTTGCTTACATAGTTCACGCGATGCCAAAACTAACGACGCACCGATAATCCTCAGATAATACTTGCATTATGCCGATAGGCTGTTATCATATAGTTAAGTCAAAAGCGTGCCCCAAGCGCTGGATGACGGACAGGAAGATGACTAAGCGACATCTATAAATATCGCAAGGTGACGGACGGTACGCCGCCCGTTACCGAGGCTATCTATGTCTGTAATTCCGTTCGGGGTCGCACGAATCCGAAGGGAGTCCGATGATGGGTGCCGATGGCGTGGCGCAGGTCGCAAGGACGATTGCAGTAATCAACAACAAGGGTGGGGTCGGGAAGACCACCGCGAGCAAGGCCCTCTGCGAGGGCATGGCCGAGCGCGGGTTTAACGTTCTTCTGATCGATATGGATGCCCAGGCGAACATCACGACTTGGATGAAGGCCGAGACCGCTCCTGCCGTCCCCACGGTCTTCAATCTGCTCGAGAAGCCCAAGACATCCCTCTCTGATTGCGTCCAGTTCATGGACTGGTGCGACATTATCGCCGGCGATATCGCGATGAAGGACCTCGATTCCGTCCTCTCTCAAGGTCTCGGCCGCGAGTTTCGCCTGAAGCGAGCCTTGGAGCCTGCGATGGACGTCTACGACTATATCGTTATCGATTGCCCGCCGTCCCTCGGTCTTTCCACCTTGAACGCCCTCGTCGCGGCAGATGACGTGGTTATCGTAACCGAGCCGTCGATGTTCTCGATTAACGGTTTCGGCAACGTCTACGACCTCGTCGAGTCCATCAAAGCCGACTATGCGTTCACCCCCGACCTCAATATCGACGGCATCCTGCTCAACAAGTACAGCAAGGACGAGGTTGCATCCCGCGCCGCCGACGAGCAGCTCCCCGCGATCGCCGAACTCGGCCATACGAAGCTCTACGCGGCGCGTCCGATGAAGCACAAGGCGATTGAGGACGCGGCGAACAACAAGGAGCCGCTGTTCGGCTTCCGCCCCAACGATGCCGCCGTGGCCGAGTTCCGCAAGTTCGTGGACGAGTATCTGGGCGGCGAATAGCCATGGGCGCACCATCAAAGAACCGCATGGACCTCACGGCCGACGCGAAGCGTGCCATGCTAAGCCGGCGTTCGGGGAGTCCGTCCGCACGCCCCGCGGAAACTGCCAAATCGACAGGCCCCTATCCCTTTGGCGATGAATGCGTGAAGGGGATGGCGGCTGCAATCAAGGCGGCCTACTCCAAGGATTATGCGGCGGGGGATTTCCCGCGCCAGACGCAGGTCTCCTTCAAGATTGATTCCAAGGCGGTAGACCGCATGAAGGTCGCAGCCGTCACTCATCACATCCGCATGCGCGATCTTTGGGCGATAGCGACCGATATCGTCATCCAAGCACTCGATGAACTCGATAGGGAAGGGGTTTAGATGGACGAGATTGAGGATATTACCGGAACCTCGCTTCGGGATTGGCAGGTCGAGCGGGTCTTGGAACCCAAGGACGCTCTCATCCCGAAGGGTATGAAGACAATCGCCAAGACCCTGCGTCACGCAGGACAGCTGCTCGCGGTAGCGACCGCCACCAATCCTGATAGCCCAGAGGCTCCTTTCCATGCCTTTATTACGGTCTCGCGCAAGAACCGCGCCGAGATTAAGACGTTTATCTGCGAGTTGACATCAGAACAGTACAATGACCTATTCGAAAACGGAAGCGAGTGACCCCATGTCCGACACTGCAAGCAAACTGCCCGTCCTTACCGATGAGCAGCGCCGAGCGAACCTTGAGAAGGCTACAGCCATCCGAAAGGAGCGCAAGGCCTTGCTCGATTTGGTTCGCCAGGGTTCCGTCACCTTCGAGCAGGCTTCCGCTGATCCCAAATACTGGCGTATTCCCGTGGTTCGCCTGCTGATTGCCGTCCCCGGTATCGGCAAGATGAAGGCCACCCAACTCATGGCTCAAGCCGGCATCTCCCCGAATCGCCGAGTCAAGGGCCTCGGTTGCCGACAGCGTGATTACATCATCGAACATCTCCCCGCGTCCAAGGGTTAAGCCATGTTTTCATTTGCGGTGCTCATGTATTTCGCGGCGGTCATATCAGGCTATGCCGCCGCCATGGCCCTGCTCCTTTGTCCTTGGCTGGCGAAGGGGCTGCGACGCCGTCTCCCTCGTATCTGATCGATTCTATTTCACGGGTCGGGTTTCACGCTTTCCAGGCACCCCATTTGTTTGACTCCTTTCCTTCCTTTGTGGGACACGTGCCTGAGTGGAAGACGGCGCCGCAGCCCTCTCGTCATATAGCTGCCGGCATGCTCGGCGCGGCGGACTCTGTTGAATTCCATTACTCCCCACACACCCTTTTCACTCTCCCTACAGACAATGGTCTTCGACACGCCATAGAGTCCCCCGCGCCGGGCATACCGGCGAATTTCCCTACCCCTATAAAAAAGATTGGTGATCCGATATGAGTCAGCTGACTGCTGTCGATATTTCCGATAGCGACCGATTTGAACTCGCATGGAGCCCGAGGAGCTTCGCGAGCGCCGAAACGCCCTAAAGCTCAAGACTTGCCCCTTCTGCGGGGGCACGATGGCTCCCCGTTGGTCCCCATGGCTGGACGGCGCTCCGCGCTGGGAAATCGAGCACACCGATTTCAAGCGGGCCGTTGCCGCAAAATGTCCGATCGAGATGGGCGGCTATGACTCCCTAGAGCAGTTGCAGCAGGCATGGGATACCCGCCGTCCAGACGGTTCAGCATCTCTTGGAGTCTAAATCGATGTCGAAGCGTAAATACAGGCTGAAGCGGACGTCCTTCATCGGATGCCGGAACACCGCCTATATGGACGTAGACGATGCCGAGCCGTGTCCATTTTGCGGTAGCAGGCAGGTGACTATCTATCCCTACGGGCAGGGAACCACCTCGTATGTCGAGGGCGTACCTACGCTCTACCTTTCATCTGCCACCTGCAAATGTCGAGATTGCACCGCCGAGATTGACGGTCCCCAGCGCAAATCGATTATCGAGGGCGAGGACGAATACAACGCCTGTATCGCAGCCCTCAAGACTTGGAATACACGCCATGCGGATAAGGAGGCATAAATTGGGACAGCGTGAAGAGACGACAGAGGAGCTGTCCGAGCGCGTTTTGGCTCGGTTGCGCCGCGAGTATTCCCTGGTCTCGTCTGAGGTGTGGGTGGACGATGTCCATCGCGTCGATTTCGTCGGTTTCAGGCCCGCGCGGAACTCACCGTTCCCATCATCCATCGAGCGGGGTGAATTCGTCTTCGTCGAGGTCAAATCGTGTATGAATGACTTCAAGAGCGGACACGGCCTGACGTTCCGGGGCGATGCAAACTGGCTCGTCTGCCCGCCTGATCTCGCCCAGACGCTCTATGAGACCCGACAGCTCCCCAAGGACGCGGCGGTCTTCTGCCCGGACGCCCGCGGGCGTCTGCAGAAAAAATTCGACCTCGGGATCGGCTCGGGGAGCAGCCGGATTGCATCCGTCTCCGAGCTCCTGTTCCGAATGGTGAACCACAGCGCATACTCCTACCGTACATCGCGCGGGGTCTTTTCGAACAGCTATTGCCCGTGGTGCAGCCCGTACCGCGCCAAGCTCCTCAACGATATCGATGATGTCTGCGGGGATATGGACCTGATTGAGGGGATAGAGCTCGCACTCGAGGTCAATGACCCGCAAGGGGTGCATTTGAGCCTGTCCCACGACAACGGCATCGACTGCGCTTATATTCCCATCAACTATTGCCCGATTTGCGGGCGAAATTTTCGAAAGGATAGATAAATGACCGTTATTGAGTATTGTCGCGAAGAGGCCAAGTGGCGCGATCTCGTGATTATCCGAGTTGGTGGATGGGTGAGGTGCTCGGCCTATATCGACCACAAGGATTTAATTCGCCTGCCGCCCGATATAGCCAATGCCGAGGTTGTCGGCGCAGAGCGCAGCTGGATTCGCCTCGCGAACCGGTCAGGCGGCTTAGAGGATGCCCCGTGCATCTATCTCGATATCAAATAGGGAAATTAAAGGAGCCTGATCATGACTGTAATCGAATACTGCCGACATGAGACCAGGGTGTACGAACTCGTGATTATCCGTGCTGGCGGACGGGTGAGGTGCTCGGCCTATATCGACCACGAGGATTTATTTCGCCTGCCGCTCGATATAGCCGAGGCTGAGGTTATCCGCTCAAAGCGCAGCTATATTGACATCGCAACTCGCGCGGGCGGCGCATGGAGTTCTCCGTGTGTCTATCTCGATATCAAATAGGGAAGTGCTCTGGGTGGATCAAGACGAGATTGCAGTCATCATTCCCTGCTATAACGAGGCCCAGACCATCGGCAAGGTGGTCGACGATTTCAAACGCGAGCTGCCAGCCGCGACGATCTACGTCTACGACAACGACTCGACTGACGCGACCTCCGCTATCGCGATGAAGCACGGCGCGACCGTTCGATTCGAACCTCGCCACGGCAAGGGAAACGTCTGCCGGCAGATGTTCCGAGATATCGATGCCGCCTGCTACCTCATGGTGGACGGCGATGATACCTACCCTGCTCAAGCAGCGAAAGCCCTTTGCGAGCCGATTCTAGCCGGGCAGGCCGATATGGTCGTCGGCGACAGGCTATCCAACGGGACGTACGCCAAGGAGAATAGGCGTGCGTTCCATGGCTTTGGCAACGATTTGGTCCGCGCCATGATCAAGTGGATTTACGGCTACGAATACGCCGACGTCATGACGGGCTACCGTGCCATGTCCAAACCCTTCGTCAAGGCGTTCCCCGTTCTTTCAGACGGCTTCCAGATTGAGACCGAGCTATCCATACACGCCGTTGACCGCCGTTGGCGCATTCAAAGTATTCCGATTGACTATCGGGACCGACCCGAGGGATCGGAGTCGAAGCTGAATACCCTGTCCGACGGCATTAAGGTCGTCGCAATGGTCGGCACCCTTTTCAAGGATTATCGACCCCTGAGGTTCTTTTCCCTGATCTCGCTTTTATTCTTCATCGTGGGGATTGCGCTAGGTGTCCCCGTCATTCACGAGTTCGTTGCAACCGGGGTCGTGCCCCGCTTCCCGACTGCGATTCTCGCGGCGGCATTGATGTTCCTCTGCGCTCTTTCGCTCGCCACCGGCTTTATTCTCGATGCCGTGGCGAAGTCGGATCGCAGGCAGTGGGAGCTTGAGGTCTACCGGTCATTTCCCAATCCCCATGAAGGCACGTCCGATAGACCGTGGTGGGCAATCCGATTTCAACCCCGAGACAATCGGCACCCGCTCCCATAGGTACGGCTTACCGGTTATATTCAAATTGATTTACGCTCTGCCGATAATCGTTCCAAAAGTTTGCTATAATAACTATAGTTAATGCGAACGTTCCCCAAGCGTTCCAATGGACAGGATGTAGCCGAAATGAATATCTACGAATCGCCCGCGCATTTGCCCGATTTAGACACTCGAATCCACTTCGCCGCAAGGCTCCGCCACAACTCGCACTGTCATTTCGCGGCGGGTATACCCATCTTTCCCGCTGCAATTGGCGGCATCATTGAGGAGACGGTCGCCGACGAGATGCCCTTTACCGATGAGGATACGCTGGGCATGCTTGCGAACCTGATTAACCCTGGCACCTGTGAGAACCTCAACGGGCCGCAGACCGGACACTTCACGTGCTCCGCTTGCGGGGCGGACGGCCCGCTCGGCAAGGTTCGCCTGCCCGATGATAGTTGCAAGAACGGATGGAGGGTCGAACTCATAAAGAGCTGCCCCTACTGCGGACGCAAGGTCGTGGCCCCCAAAGGGACGCTTTTCCAGGTAATTCCGGACGGCACTAAAGCCCGTCAAGACTGAAAATAGAATCGAGACCCCATATGGATGACCTAACCAACGTGAACCGCGAGATGGCCGCCGCGCTCCGCGCCTTAGCCCTCGCAGGCCCCAGGCCTGTCAGTGAATATGTCAATGTTCCCGCTGCGCTTTCTAAGCTGGGCATTGAATGCCGTCACGCCGAAGGGGAGCTTCTCATCGACAGGCGCGACGCACTCACACTTGCAGACTATATCGATCGCCCCGTAGGTGATTCCGGCTTCGCAAGGCAGATTCGTCGTGATATGGCCATGTCCCTCCGCTATGCAGTCTCGGACGCAGTCTTCGAGGAAATATCGGACGGCGATACTTTGGGCCGCCGAGGTCTGCTGGACCTTTGCGACCTTGCCAAGGCTCTCGACTTGGACGTGAAGTACTACAACGAGGAATACCCCGCGGTCGAGCAATGTGCCGCAAGAGACTTAGCCGACAAGATTGACGTGCAGACATGTAGATACGTCCGCGAGCGGGTTGGCGTATGGATTTGCGACAAATGCGGCCACGATGAGGGGAAGTACGGTGCCCATTCCTACCGCCACTGCCCCATCTGCGGTCGAGTGATTGAGAAGACGGTAGGAAAATGATATTGGATAGTTCTGAAGTCATGATGTTGGATAGTCCGTCTGCCATGACATCTCAGGAATGTCGCTACTTATGGGAAATCCTCAAATTGACGTATGCGGACATCGAGCCATATGACCTCGATGCCCTTCAGGGATATATCGCTCTCGAGTGTGCCGAATCATGTCGCAAGGGTAAGACTCCGCGCTACACGATTCCTCGGCGCAAGAACGATAGCCTCTGCTACAAGATGAACCCCGATGGCGGCATTGCTAAGGCATATCTGAAAATCGACTGTCCCGGTCAGTGGAACGGTCGCGAGGCGGTGAGTTTCAACTCCGACGGCTTCATAGGCTTCTGCGGCTGGGCTGACTCGCAGAATAGCCAACCGTTTTACCGAGCCTGGCGTGAGTGGTGCTGCAGATATATGGCCTACAGGTACGAGGATGGTCGGCTTGTCGAGATAGTGGATGGACTGGAAAATGTTGAATACTGATGATGAGAATCGTATTCGCGGCTCGCATGGCGATGCCGTTGTCGTCGACCCCGCCGTGCTCATTGACCTTGCCGAATACCTTGAATCGATAACGTCGGTGGTCTACTGGGAGGGCAAGTCTATCTGCGGGACGGGAAACGACGTTTCCAACCGCCTGCGGGAGATTGTCTCTCAATCTAGACCCTGTTGAGAGGAGAAAGTCTTGGATATACTCCCATGCCCTTTCTGCGGCAACTCTGACATAGAACCGAGCCGCTAAGACGTCGATATGTATGACGGCACGGATGGCGTTACTGTCTACGACGTCCGCATGATAATGAACTGCGGCGAGTGCAACACGCACATGATTGGTCCCGACGGCATTGCCGACTCAATCGACGATGCCGAGGACACAGCACGGATTCTGTTGATTCGCAAATGGAACGCAAGATGGACCCCGAGCGATAGGAGCGCGGATGAATTGGTTTAGATACGTATTTCTTGCACTGATTCTCGTCTGCGCAGTCAGTTTACTTAGTCTGCTCGCACCCGATTCAAAATCATCCGATAGACGTTTCCGAATATATCGCATCGGTCGTTGCCGTGGGTGCGATCATCTGGGTTCTGTTTCAGGCTCTAGTTCCGACAAGTATTGAATCGGCTGGGGAGAAAACTGAGATTGCAGGGGCCCACTCCCTTGCCTCGCTCAAGACGGAATCTAGCCTATCGGGCGCAACGGCGCTCTCTTTCGGATACCTTACCTCAACCGATGAGTACGTCCTGATGGTGAAGCAAGATGATGGGGGTTATCGGAGAAGATGCTACCCTGCCGAAACGGTGGTAGTGTACGAGGACGCGGACGCCGAGGATGCGAGAGTCGAGACGGTCAATAGCTATGAAATCGTCCGTTTAAACTATGCATTGCCCATAGTTGGCGAATGGTCGCGCGATCAGTTGTCTTTCAGCAGGCAGGAGACACGAATACACGTCCCGCAAGGTAGCATCACCCAGGGTGAGTATGATTTCTCTTAGTGCGCCGGCAGCGTGATCGGGCGTTTTTCTAAGGCGGTCGCGAGATGGTTGATTTTCAATCTCAACGCAACAGCCTGAACGGGTCCCGCGTTTCCGCAGCTAGCGCAACGCGGGAATAGCTCCCGGCACCTGGCCGTCGCATCGTTTCCGCAGGTGGAGAGGCTATGGAGGCCGGTGCCCCCA
>DBFVGT010000176.1:0-8550 GCA_048524725.1 Collinsella sp.
GACCCATCGAAACACATCTCCACCGTTCCTTCAACTGGGAAAACGGCGCCCCCGGGCCCTGAGATGGGCCACGGGGGCGTTCGGCTAGGTGCGGGAACGGCCTATTTGCTCAATGTGTTCGGCTGAGATCGGAAATCAACCCGCGCTTTCTGATCGCAGATGAGTGCACCGTATCGGAGCAGTACAAGGAGATGGTCCTGAAGGCCAACGACACCTCGACGCGTGCGACCGGCCGCTCGACGGGACACCCGGTGCGTGCCCTCAAGAGCCCCTTCACTAACGCCTACGCCAAGAGCGAGGCGGCGGGCGTAAGCGTCGAGGAGCTCGGGGCCATGGGCACGGGCGCCCTTCGCAAGGCCGCCAAGGACGGCAATTACGAAGAGGGCTCGTTTTTGTGTGGACAGATTGCCGGCATGGTCAACGAGCGCCAAAGCGCACGTGAAATCGTTGACGACCTGGTCGATGGCGCCGAGCACGTCCTGAAGGGTGCGTGCGCATGGGTGGCGTAGCGTTTCTGTTTGCCGGCCAGGGCGCCCAGCACCCCGCGATGGGCGTCGACCTGATCGAGGCATCGCCGGCGGCCGCCGAGGTGTTCGCCATTGCCGACGAGGTGCGCCCGGGGACCAGTGAGCAGTGCCGAAGTGCCTCCAAGGAGGAGCTCTCGCAGACCGAGAACACGCAGCCGTGCGTGTTCGTTCACGATCTGGCAGCGGCTGCCGCCCTGCGTGAGCGCGGCGTGGTACCTGCCGCCTGTGCGGGTTTTTCGCTTGGAGAGGTCGCCGCGCTCACCTTTGCGGGGGCGTTCGATACGCGAGCGGGCTTTGAGCTCGTGTGCGAGCGCGCGGCGCTGATGGCCGCGGCTGCCGAGCGCCATCCGGGCGGCATGCGCGCCGTCATCAAGCTCGATGCGGCGCAAGTCGAGAACCTGGCAAAACAGGCCGGCGAGGACTGCTGGCCGGTCAACTACAACAGTCCGCAGCAGACGGTTGTTGCCGGACCGCCCGAGGCGCTGCAGGAGCTCGACGTCCTAGTAAAAGAGGCTGGCGGCCGCGCTATGAAAGTCGCGGTGTCGGGCGCATTTCATAGCCCCTATATGGCCGAGGCGACTGAGGGGCTGGCGACGTATATCCAAGCCGGCCACGCGCCGTCACCGCTGCTGATTCCGGTCATGGCAAACATGACGGCGGCGCCCTATCCGGCGGACCCGCGAGCGGCATCGGATGTCTTGGCCAATCAGGTGAGTCATGCCGTTCGCTGGGTCGACACGCTGCATACTCTGCAGAATCAGGACATCGACACGTTTATTGAGGTCGGCCCTGGCAAAACGCTGTCGGGCCTGGTCAAGCGTACGCTGAGCGACGTTCGCGTGTATTCGTGCGAAACGGCCGAGCAGGTCGCAGCTATTGCCGACGAGCTCGCATAGTCCACAGGGCTGTAACCCGAAAGGAATGACATGGGCAACTTGAACAACGGCGCGCTCGAGCGCAACGACTCACGTCGTGTGGCACTGGTCACGGGCGGCTCGCGGGGTATCGGCCGCGCCTGCGGTGTCGGTCTGTCGGAGGACGGCTTTGATATCGCCGTCGTCTATGCCGGCAGCGTCGATGCGGCGCGCGAGACGTGCGAAGCCTGTGAGGCGGTTGGCGCCACGGCACGCGCATATCAATGCGACGTGGCCGATCCCGCTGCTGTCAACGCGTGCGTGGAAGCGGTCCTCAACGACTTTGGTTCCATTTGGGCGCTCGTCAACAACGCCGGCATCACCCGCGATGGCCTGCTCATGCGCATGGGCGATGACGCATTCGATCGCGTGCTCGATGTCAATCTCAAGGGAACATTCAATATGACGCGCGCGCTCACCAAGACCTTTATGCGCCAGCGCGGCGGTTGCGTCGTCAACATGAGCTCGGTCGTGGGCCTGATGGGCAATGCCGGGCAAGCCAACTACGCTGCTTCCAAGGCGGGCGTGATAGGGCTTACCAAGGCGGTGGCGCGCGAGCTTGCGCCTCGTGGCGTACGAGCGAACGCGGTCGCCCCCGGGTTTGTCGAGACAGATATGACGGCAAAGCTCTCGGAGAAGGTGCGTACGGCAACCGAGGAACAGATTCCCCTTAAGCGCATGGCACGTCCCGAGGAAGTGGCCGGCGTGGTGCGCTTTTTAGCGAGCGATGCGGCTGCTTACATTACGGGCGAGGTCGTGCGCGTCGACGGCGGAATGGCGATGTAGAAACCAGGGCCGAAGAACGGCTTGGATGAGGAGACCATGATGGAACAGAGAGTTGCAATCACCGGCATCGGTGCCGTATCGCCGCTCGGCAACACCGCGCTTGCCACCTGGGCGGCCATGTGTGCCGGCACGTGCGGCATCGGCCCGATCACGCACTTCGATACCGATGCGTTTACCGTCAAGGTGGCGGCCGAAGTCAAGGGCTTTGACGGCAACGAGTACTTTGGCAAGCGTGACGCCAAGCATCTCGACCCCTGCGTTCAGTTTGCGATGGCGGCTTCGGACGAGGCAATGCACGATGCGGGCTTTGATGTCGAAGGCGCCATCGATCGTGAGCGTCTGGGCGTCTACGTGGGCTCGGGCGTGGGCGGCATGACGACGCTCGTCGACAACGTCCACACGATCGCCGATCGTGGACCTCGCCGCGCATCGCCCTATATGATTGCGATGATGATCCCCAACATGGCTTCGGGCAATATCGCGATCCGCCACAAGGCAAAGGGACCGACCCTGCCAGTCGTGACTGCTTGCGCGACCTCGGCCCATGCGGTGGGCGAGGCGTTCCGCGCCATCAAGCACGGCTATGCCGACGCGATCCTCGCGGGCGGCGCCGAGGCGGCCATTATCCCCGATGCCGTTGCAGGCTTTACGTCCTGCCGCGCATTGACCACCAACCCCGATCCTGCGACGGCTTGCCGCCCGTTCGATGCAGACCGCGACGGCTTTGTGATGGGCGAGGGCGCCTGCGTGCTGGTACTCGAGAGCATGGAACATGCGCAGGCGCGCGGTGCGCACATTTATGCCGAGGTCGTGGGCTACGGCAACACCGATGATGCTTATCACATCACGAGTCCCGATCCCGAGGCTGCCGGCATTGCCCGCGCGATATCGCTGGCGGTGGCCGAGGGCGACGTCAAGCCTTCCGAGGGCCTCTACATCAATGCCCACGGCACCTCGACCAAGCTTAATGATTCGTCCGAGACGGCGGGCATTAAGCGAGCGCTCGGCGAGGACGCGGCGCGCGCCGCACATGTCTCGTCGACCAAGTCGATGACGGGGCACATGATCGGTGCCACGGGGGCCATCGAGGTCATGGCCTGCGCCATGGCACTCGAGCAGGGCGTGGTGCCGCCGACCATTAACTACCACACGCCTGATCCCGCCTGCGATCTTGATTACACGCCCAATCGCGCGGTTCGCGCCGACCTTACCTGGGCGCTTTCGACCAACCTGGGCTTTGGCGGGCACAACGCCGCCATCGCGCTGCGTAGATATACGAGGAGCTAGAGCATGGATTCCAAAAGACTTGCCGAGATAGCCGATGTGATGGAGGACCGCGGCCTTACGCGCGTACGTGTTGAGGAGCCCGATGGCACCGCGGTCGAACTCGAGCGCGCGAGTGCCGCGCAGCCGGTTGCCGTGCCCATGCCTATGCCGGGTGCCGTGGCCGCTCAAGTTGCAGCTCCCACAGTCGCGCCTGCCGCACCGGAACCCGCCACGCAGACACCTGCCGCCGCGCCGGAGCCCAAGGGCACCGAGGTGACTGCTCCCATGGTGGGCGTCTTCTATGCTGCCCCTGCGCCGGGCGACGAGCCGTTTGTGCGCGTGGGCTCCAAGGTCAAGGCCGGCGAGACCCTCTGCATCATCGAGGCCATGAAGGTTCTCAACGAGGTGACGGCCGAGGCAGACGGTGAGGTGCTCGAGATCTGCGTGGCCGACGGCGACCTCGTGGAGTTTGGCAGCTGCCTCATGAGGATCGGATAGGTGATATCCATGAACAAAGAAGAGCTCAAGAAGCTGTTACCGCATCGCGAGCCGATGCTTTTGCTCGACGAAGCCGAGCTGGTGGGCGACGAGGCCCACGGCAAGATCACGATTACAGGCGACGAGTACTTTTTGCAGGGACATTTTCCGGGAAACCCGGTCGTTCCCGGCGTGATTCAGTGCGAGATGCTCGCCCAGAACTGCTGCGTGCTGCTGATGGGCGATGAGGAGGCGCGCGGCGCGACGCCGTTCTACACGAGTCTGGACAAGGTGCGCTTTAAGCGTCCGGTGCGCCCGGGCGACACGGTGGATCTAGTGTGCTCCATCACGCGTGCGCGCGGGCCGTTCCGCTTTGCGACGGGTACTGCGAGCGTCAACGGTGAGGTTTGCTGCCGCGCCGATATGTCTTTTGCACTCATGCACGAAAGTTAAGGAAGGCTCCATGTTCGACAAAGTGCTCATCGCCAACCGCGGCGAAGTCGCGGTCCGTGTTATCCGCGCGTGCCGCGATATGGGCATCAAGACCGTCGCCGTTTATTCCACGGCCGATGCGGACGCGCTGCACGTGCAGCTTGCCGACGAGGCGTATTGCATCGGCGGCCCGCGTCTTGCCGAGAGCTACCTCAACGACGATGCCGTGCTCACCTGTGCCGTAAAGTCGGGAGCTAAGGCAATTCATCCCGGCTATGGCTTTTTCTCCGAGAAGGCGAGCTTCGTGCGCGACTGCGACAAGTACGGTCTGGCGTTTGTCGGTCCTTCGGCCGAGGTGATCGACAGCATGGGCGACAAGAACGCCGCACGCCGAACGGCCGCCGCCGCGGGCGTGCCCATCGTGCCGGGCTGCGATTTGCTCAAAAGCCCCGAGGAGGCGACGGCCGAGGCCGAGCGCATCGGCTGTCCCGTGCTCATCAAGGCGCGTGCCGGCGGTGGCGGTCGCGGTATTCGCAAGGTCGAGCGCGTGGAAGACGCGGCAAAGGCGTTCATCGAGGCGCGTGCCGAGGGCGAGGCCGTTTTTGGCGACGGCGAGTGCTACATGGAGAAGTTCGTCGCGCCGGCGCATCACGTTGAGGTACAGATTATGGCCGATAAGCAGGGCCATGTGTTTTCGCTCGGTGAGCGCGAGTGCTCGGTGCAGCGCCGCAACCAAAAGCTGATCGAGGAGAGCCCCGCGCCGTGCCTCGACGGACGCGACGATATTCGCGCGCGCATGCACAAGGCGGCGCGCGACTTGGCTCGTGCCGTCGGTTATGAGGGCGCTGGCACCATCGAGTTTTTGTACTCAGATGACGGCAATTTCTACTTTATGGAAATGAACACGCGCTTGCAGGTGGAGCATCCGGTTACGGAGTTTGTGACCGATACCGACCTGGTTAAGTGGCAGCTGCGCGTGGCTGCCGGCCAGCCTCTGCCCTTTGAGCAGGAGGACCTACCGGTCCGCAACCACGCCATGGAGTGCCGCATCAATGCCGAAACGCCGGACTTTCTACCGTCATGTGGAACGGTCACCGCGTTGCGTGTGCCGGGTGGTCCGCGCGTGCGCTGGGATTCCGCCATGTTTACCGGAGCGAAAGTTCCGCCGTACTACGACTCCATGCTCGGCAAGCTCATCGTGTGCGCGCCCACGCGTGACGGTGCCATTCGCAAGATGCGCTCGGCCCTGGGCGAGCTCGTGATTGAGGGCGTGAGCGAAAATAGCGAGCTTCAGCTCGACGTGCTGGCAAACGACGAGTTTTTGTCGGGCATGTATCACACCGATCTGATGGGGCATCTCTATGCTGATGAATAGAAAAGCGAAGACGGTCAATGTCCTTGAGGGGCCGATAACCGAGTCGTGCGCCGAGTTCCCCGCGCGCCACGTGTTTGTCAAATGCCCGGAGTGCCGCCGTGTGATTGATGAGGCGCGCCTGCACGACAACCTCGAGGTCTGCCCTCGTTGCGGCAAACACTTTCGCGTGAGCGGTCGCGCGCGCATGCGCATGACGGTCGACGCGGGTACCTTTGAGGAATGGGATGCCAATCTGGCGTCGAAGGACTTCCTCTCGTTTCCCGGTTATGCCGACAAGCTTAAGAGCGTGAGCGAGCGTTCGGGCGAGCGCGATGCCGTTGTGTGCGGCAGGGGCAAAATCTGCGGCTGCGATACCGCGCTCTTCTTTATGGATGCCAACTTTATGATGGGCTCAATGGGCTCCGTGGTGGGCGAGAAGATCTGTCGTGTCTTTGAGCGCGCGGCCGAGTTGGGGCTGCCGGTCGTTGGCTTTACCGTATCGGGCGGCGCCCGCATGCAGGAGGGCGTGACCTCACTCATGCAGATGGCCAAGATTTCTGCGGCGGTTAGGCGCCACAGCGAGGCGGGCGGCCTGTATATCACGGTGCTCACCGATCCCACGACCGGAGGTGTAACCGCGAGCTTTGCCATGGAGGGCGACATTATCCTGGCCGAGCCCGATGCCCTGACAGCATTTGCCGGCCCGCGCGTGATCGAGCAGAACATGCACAAGCGTCTGCCCAAGGGATTCCAGCGTTCCGAGTTTTTGCTGGAGCACGGCTTTTGCGATGCCGTTGTTCCGCGTGGTGAGATTGCGCTCACGGTAGGCGAGCTGCTGGCGCTGCACGAAGGGCACGCGCCCGGCCTGGGGGCACCGCATGAGATCGTGCATACGGGTCGTCGCGACAAAAAGCTGGGACACTTGTTTAAGCGCTCGGCCGCACCAAAAAGCGCGCTCGAAATCGTCAAACAGACTCGCTCGGCGAACCGCGCCACGGCAGGCGAGATGATCTCGTTGGGTCTCGACGGATTCGTAGAGCTGCACGGCGACCGCTACTTTGGCGACGATGCTGCCGTGGTGGGCGGCATCGGCTGGAAAGACGGGCGACCCGTGACGGTTATCGCCATCGAGCGCGGTACCACGACCAAAGAGCGCATGCGTCGCAACTTTGGTATGGCACATCCCGAGGGCTACCGCAAGGCACGTCGCCTGATGCACCAAGCCGAGAAATTTGGTCGGCCGGTTCTGTGCCTGGTTGATACTTCGGGCGCGTTTTGCGGCATCGGTGCCGAGGAGCGCGGCCAGGGCGAGGCGATTGCCCAGAATCTCATGGAGATGAGCGGCCTTAAGACGCCGATTGTCTCGGTGGTGACAGGCGAGGGCGGCTCTGGTGGCGCGCTGGCGCTGTCCGTGGCCGACCGCATCCTGATGCTCTCGAGCTCGGCCTATTCGGTCGTGAGCCCCGAGGCCTGTGCGTCGATCCTGTGGAAGGATACCGAGCGCGCGAATGAGGCCGCTGAGGCGCTTAAGCTCACGGCCCCCGATCTGTTGGCGCTCGGCATCATCGACGGCATTGTTGACGATAGGGGCCTGTCGCATGAGGAGATCGCCGGTGTCGTCATGTCCTCGGCATTTGATGCCTTCGATACGCTTGGGCAGCTCGACGACGCGACCCTCACAAACCTCCGCTACGAAAAGTACCGCGCAATCGGTCAGTACCGCACGATGTGACAAAGGGACAGTCCGCATGTCACATTGGGAAAGGCGTTCCATGTCACAAGTTTCTAACACCTCGTTTACAACGACGGTTTCATCAAACGCCATGGCCGTGGTGGACTATCTGTCCAAAAGCATGATGTCGGCGTTGCCGTTTATTGTCTGCGCGGCGCTGTTCCGCACCGTTGCCGTCATTATGGGCGAAGGCATGCTTGGTCTATGGCCTGCCGATTCCGAAATCTATCGCCTGTTTTACAGCTGGCTGTATAACGCTGGCTATTACTTTTTGCCCATCTATCTTGGTTGGGCCGCTGCCCGCCAGCTCGGTTGCTCGGAGCAGCTGGGCATGATGCTGGGCGGCGTATTGATTGTGCCCGATCTGCTTAAGCTCGTTGATGCCGCATCGACGACGGGGGCATCGATGACTTTCGTGTATGGTCTACTTCCCGCGCCGGTCAACGATTACACGACGACTGTTATTCCGGTTCTCATCTCGGTGCCCGTGCTATGGCAGGTGGAGCATTTCTTTAAGCGCACTATCCCTCAGGCTGTGGCGTTTTCTTTTGTACCGTTTGCAACCATGCTTGTCATGGTTCCGGTGTCGCTGTGTGTTACGGCGCCGGCAGGCAGCTATCTGGGCATGCTGTTGGGACAGCTTATGTTTATGCTTGGCAATTCCGGTGGCATCGTGTCGCTGCTCACGCTCATGGGGCTTGCCGCGGGCTGGGAGTTTCTTAAGATCGCGGGTGTCAGCAACGTTGTCCTATCGCTCGCCTATGCGCAGTTTATGAGTGTGGGAACGGATTCGTGCATCCTGATCGCCGCGACGATGGCAACGTTCGCCGTTTGGGGTATGCCCTTTGGCGCGTCGCTCCGCGTTGCGGATAAGGACGAGAAGGCGCTCATGCTGGGCTATTCAATCTCGGGTATTCTTGGCGGCGTAAGCGAGCCAGCGCTGTACGGATGCGGCTTTAAATATGGCAGGTGTCTGACGTGCATGGCCGTTGGCGGCGCCGTCGGAGGCCTTGTTGCGGCCGTAGGCCACGTTACGGCTTATACCATCGGTATGACGAATGT
>DBFVGT010000177.1:0-3942 GCA_048524725.1 Collinsella sp.
TCGACTCGGATTCCTTGCGGCCTGAACAATCGCAAGTGTCCGGCGAGGGGGCGGCTTTGTAAAGCCGTTTGGCCCCACCCGCATAGCGGGTGGTTTCTGATGCGGCGCGCTGCGCGCCCCGCACAGGCTAAAGCCTGTAAAAAAGAACGGGGCAGACTCCAGTGAGGAGTCTGCCCCGAAAAGAGAATGGCAAAGCAAGAACGTAGATGGACGAGAAAAGTGTCCGCAAGTCTCATGGCCATCGCATCCCACCTGCCAAAGGGATGGGTGAGTGAGCGCTACTCCTGCTCGGACTCCTCAGCCTGCTTACGGCTGCGGATGAGGTGCGCCACGCCGATGCACAGCACCGCGCCACCAGCGATCCAAGTGAAGGTCACGCCGTTAAGACCGGTGAGCGGGAGGCCGGAGCCCTTCTTGTTCTGGACAGTAAGGTTAACCACACCACCGGTCACAGTTGCGTCTTTCACAAGCGAAGAAGTATCCTTGGTCACGTTAACGGTGAGCTTATTATTGTCCTCGCCCTCAGGCTTAGCAAGATCGCCATCAGCAGTCGAGATCTTAAAGGTGAAGTCGGGCAGCGTGTTGTAGCCGCCGAGGGTGTGGGTCTCCTTGACGGTATAGGTACCAGCATCGAGGCCCTTAACCTCGATTATTCCGCCATTTTTAGTTTCGAACTCATGCTTGGTTTCGGAGAGGGTTCCGTCCGCCTGAACATACTTGATACCGGCAGCAGCACCCTGTTTGTTTTCATCAGGATTCGTCGCTTGAATGGTGAACTTCACGCCGTCAAGCTTAGTGTTCTCATCGGCAGCGTCCTCCTTGACGAGCTTGAGCGCGTAGGTGTAGTCGCGGACGGTGTCGGTCACGGACTCGCCCCTACCCTCACTCATGGGGTTGTTGGAATAAATCAGTTTTACGGTGTTGTCGTTACCCGTGTTGCCAACAATAACTTTCGCGGCCTTTTCAGGATTGAGCTTAGCGGTGTAAGTAACGACGACATTGGATCTATCGTCGAGCGTCGCGCCGACCTTGTTCGCAGCAGTTTTGAGGTCGGTAAACTTTACGGTCAACGTGTTAGTTGAATCATCAACCGAAACATCGTAACCAGCCTTGTCGCCCTCAGTCGTGTTACGCGAAAGGGTCTTATCGCCGATTTTAACTTCAATGGTGCCCACGTTTGCCGTAAGGCCGGCAGAGAGCACGTCGTCAAACTCATAATAGTAGGTGTCGAACGTGGCGATGTTGTCGGCAAAGGTGCCCGTCAGCTGGTAATGGACGTCCTGACCCATCTGGGAATCTGCCTTGTCGGCCCAATTGCTGTCGGGCTTGTCGTCCCTGATCTTCTTCTCGACAGTAGGAACCTTAGTCTTCTCGGCCACCTTTACGCCGGAATCGCCAACAACAGCGAAAATCGGAGAGGTGCCAGTGTTCTTCTTATTGTTCATGGTCAACTGGCCAATGTTGGCGTCATCGGTCAGAAAAAGGTAATAGCCCGTGTTGGGAGTATTATCAGCATTCTTGGGCACAAAAGCGGCGCCCGCGATAAAGGAATCGCCCGTCGGCGCGACCTTGTCCTTAACCACCTTGGCAATTTTATTGAGAACGCTATCCTTGTCGACACGCGTCGCTGGCGTGGTATCCTTCACATTTTCGGCCAACCAGTTGGCGACATCCTCTGCACTGGCACCATCCTTCAGTGCATCTTTCTGAGAGCCATTAATGGCATCGATGATGGCCTTCTGAGTCGCCTTGTCATCAAATGCCCAATCAACATTTGAAACGACCTTACCCGACTTGTCTGTCTTATCAACGACATCACCCTTAAAGATCTGATATGCCTTAAACGTGGTTGTCGCATTGTCTTTAGTCTGCTCGATGATGATGCCATTATCCGGAGCCGTCACCGGATCCGCCGCAAACGCCATGGTCACCGGGGCCATGACGCCACCGAAGCTCAGCACTGCCGTGAGGCCGGCGGTTACTGCCAGGCGCGCGATGTTCTTGTTCATGCTCATCTTCTTTTCCTCCGTTTTCCGGTTAGTTCTCATTCGATCGGTCATCATCTGTCTGTGTCTTAGCATCTGCTTCGTTATGTCTCGCCCCGCTCTCTGTGGGGCTGCCAGCTACTCTTTATGGCTGCCACCTCCCCGCTTGACCAGGAGCGCGACCACGATGAGCGCGGCTCCGGCGACCGCTGCGGCGGCCGCGGCGTACATTGCCATATCGCCAGTCGAGGGCATAAAGCCTCCGGTGAAGATGCTAGGGGGCGTGCCGACGGGCGTGTTGATGAGCGACGCCTCCAGGCTGCCCGTCGACCCGTCCGCGCTGTCGGCGCGCAGGGGCGACTCGGCCGTGATGGTGAGTTTGGGCTTGGCGGCGGCCACCTGGTCGACGTCCAGACCCTCGGCCTTGACCGTCACGGAGCGTGTGCCCTCAAAGGCGGTGTAGCCCTTGGGCGCCTTGAGCTCGCGGACCTCCAGCTTGCCCGAGTCCACGCCCGAGACGGTCACGCGACCGTCCTCGCCCGTGGTGACGGCGGCCTTGCCCTCTGCATCCCACGTGCCGTCAGCCGCTAACGTGCGGCCGCGGTCGTCGGCGATGCTCAGGACCGCCCCGGCAAGCGGCTTGTCGCCGTCGCTGCCGCGCTTGGTGAGCGCGAGATCCCAGGTGTAGGCACACGCGTCGTCGCTCGGCGTGCAGGTGAAGCCGGCGTCACCGGACTGGTCGGCAAAGGGAGAGCGCGGGTAGCGCAGGTACACCTCGTTGGGGTTGCCCTTCGCGATGCCGTGGTTGCATGCGCTGTTGAGCGGCGCATTGTACACGGCGACCACGCGGGCGCCCGCGGTGAAGGTGTCGGCCCCGCCGAGCGCGGCGATCAGGTCGCCGGTGCGCACGGTGAAGGTCCCGTCCGCCGCTACCTTGGTGGCGCACTGGGCCGTGATATCGGTCCAGCCCTTCGCGGGCTCGGTGCCGGCGTGGCCGTCCTTGTCGGCCGAGACGGCGTCGAAGCCGCCGTCCGTGCCCGCCGCCACGTACACATGCATGCTCGCGGCCACCTTGGAGGGGTCGAGCCCCGCGCTCATGGTGTCGACGAACTGCACCGCGTAGGTGTCATAGGCGGAAAGGCCCGCGGGAACCGTGGCCGCGAGGCGCCAGTACAGGTCGTCGGCGACCGTGGCATCGGCGGCCTTCTGCCATGCGGCGGTGCTGTCCTCCAGCACGTGCTTGGCGACCTTGGGAGTGGCGGCCTTGGGCTTGACGGTGACGGCGCTGCCGCCGACCAGAACCATAATCGGCGCGGTGCCGGCCTCGCCCTGGGCGATGGCGTCGTCGTCGGCGACGATGAGCCAGTAGCCACAGGGCAGCTCGGCCGCCGTGCCCGCGTTAAGGGCCACGGGCTCGGCGCCAGAGCTCTGGAGGGAACGAGCGAGCTGTGCGCTCAGCGCGCTCGTAAGGTGGGAATCGGTGTTGAGCCACTCGGCAGCTTCCTGCGCGGTGGTCTGGGAATTGGGCATGCCGGCGCTGTGCAGCACGGGCAGCGCGGCGTCGCGCGCGGCGTCGCTTGCCCAGGCGAGGTCAGTGGCGATCTTGGCGTCACTGTCGCCGTCGACGACGTTGGCGCTAAAGATCTGGTAGGCGTCGTAGCTGCTCGCCACGGTGCCGCTCACCGTGATGGAACCGGTCGAGGTCGGCGCGGCCTGCGCGGATGCGGGGAACACAACCGCACAGGTGCCAATCAGGAGGGCAAGCAGCGCAAACAAGATCGGGAAGGAGCAAACTTTCTTATTCACGACGCTCGCCTCCCTTCGCATTCGCCTTGCGACGAATGTGCATCCAGGCCGCAGCAGCGCAAAGCACCGCCGCGCCGGCAAGGTACGTCAGAGTGACGCCCGACATACCAGAAAGGGGCAAAGAGGTGGAGTAGGTGTTGGTGAAGGTGGG
>DBFVGT010000178.1:0-8040 GCA_048524725.1 Collinsella sp.
CTACGTCGTGCATTGGAACACGAGGCGTCGCCAGGTGGCGCTCGGCGGCCTCACCCCGGTGGAGTTTCGGAAACGGCTATTGAAAGCGTCCTAGTGTTCGCTTCTAATAAAGAAGGCCAAGATTCGGGACGCAGTTCAAAAGGTGCCTGTCCCCTTTGTGGTGGTGAGGAGCGCGCGGCTTCTTTTGGTAATAGTGTTAGCTGGCGGTATCATTAGTGCAGGTGGCGAAGGTTTGCATTGTGGGGTGTTTTGCCGTGAGCCGTTCTGCCCGTATTGGATTGATTGTTTTGGCGCTTGCGATTACCGTGGTTGGCGCGGGCGTTGTCGGCATGGCATTTCTACCTGCTGCGGTGACGGAGCCGGTGGTCAAGCCTGTGACTCAATCTGTCGAACTTCTGACCGGCGACGACAAGCCCGAGACCATTGCCGTTGATTTTGATGAGCAGCCGGCTGTGCTGGGTATTAGCAATTATCCGCGTATTCAGCTTGGGGCCATGCGCTATACCACGGATACAAGCCTGATCGATAGGGCGTCCGAGCTACTCAAGGGCAAAACATTTAAGCGTTGGTACGGATATGCGTCCTATCGGGCAAAAGCGAACGACATGGTTGGCGGATGCCACTCTTCCATCGAGCTGGACACTGCAAACGGCGCAAAGTTATGTGATGTCTCGTACGATCCGGGCTACGAGGGCAATGAGGGTCCGGGCATCTACATCATGGACGGCGATGTCGCCTATGTCATGGAGGGCGACCAGACCGAGCTCAACGATTTTATGGGTCAGTGTATCCAAGATGCCTATAAACAGACCTGCTTGCCTGACCCGCAGACTGCACGCGATAGTGGGTCTGCCCGTACATGGCTGTTCGAAGATGAGATGCCCTGGACCGTCGAATCGGGAAGTACGGGTTCGGCGAAGGAGTAGAGACCGCGACCACCACAAAGGGGACAGGCACCTTTGTGGTGGTTTTTGGTTTGTCTCGATTTGTAACATCTTGGCCGCTAAAAGTGGGCCTGGTGTTACAGATTGAGATTTTCGATTCGGGTGTCTTCTGTTTGTCTCGATCTGTAACAGTTAGACCCTAATTTGCCGAGTAGATGTTACAGATTGAGACAAACGGGCGCCGCTGAATAATTCGTCTCGATCTGTAACATCTGGAGCCATAAACAGTCGCTAGACGTTACAGATTGAGATAGTAAGGGGGTGAGGCCGCAGCGGGTGAGCGCGTCTGTCCCTATCTCTCAATCACTCAGAAAATCTTATATATAGAGACTTAGATTTGTGTATAAGATCGTACAAAGCTGGCAACAATACTTCTCGAACAACGTGAAGCCGCCCCGTAGGGCGGCCACCCCAAGAGAGGTGATTCCATGAGAATCGATAAGCTAGCAATGACGTCGCGCGAGGCGCTGCAGACCGCCATGAGCACAGCTGCCGACGCACAGGCCGGCGCGGTGGAGCCGATTCACCTGCTGTCCGCCCTGCTCGGTGCCGGCGAGCGCAATATCTCCGTGATCATCGAGCGCATCGGCGCAGACCCGGCCCAGCTCGCACGCTCCACACAAGATGTCATCGACCATGCGCCCAAGGTTTCGGGCGAGGGCCAGCAGATGGGCCTGTCCAACGAGCTCGTCCGCGTCATAGAGAAGGCCGAGAAAAAGGCCACCAAGATGGGCGACAGCTTTGTAGTGACCGAGCATCTACTGATGGCACTTGCCGAGGACAAGGGCGAGGCGGGCCGCGTGCTGCGCGACGCCGGCGTGACCAAGGAGCGCATCGAGCAAGTCTACGAGGAACTGCGTGGCGATGACCGCGTGACGTCTGCCGAGGACAAGACCCAGTTTGAGGCCTTGGAGCAGTACGGTCGCAACATCTGCGACCTCGCCCGTGCCGGCAAGCTCGACCCGGTCATCGGCCGTACCGATGAGATTCGCCGTACCATCCAGGTCCTGTCCCGCCGCACCAAGAACAACCCCGTGCTCATCGGCGAGCCGGGCGTCGGCAAGACGGCCATCGTTGAGGGCATCGCCCAGCGTATCGTGGCCGGCGACGTGCCGAGCACGCTGCGCGACCGCGACCTCATCGAGCTCGACATGAGCGCGCTGGTCGCCGGCGCCAAGTACCGCGGCGAGTTCGAGGACCGCTTGAAGGCCGTGCTCAAGGAGGTACAGAAGTCCGAGGGCAAGGTCATCCTGTTCATCGATGAGCTCCACACCATCGTGGGCGCGGGTGCCACCGAGGGCTCCATGGACGCCGGCAACATCCTCAAGCCTGCGCTCGCCCGTGGCGACCTGCATGCGATCGGCGCGACCACGCTCGACGAGTACCGTAAGTACATCGAGAAGGACGCGGCGCTCGCCCGTCGTTTCCAGACCGTTATGGTGAGCGAGCCTACCGTCGAGGACACCATCTCGATCCTGCGTGGCCTCAAGGAGAAGTACGAGATCTTCCACGGCGTGCATATCACCGATAGCGCGCTCGTGGCCGCCGCCGACCTCTCCGATCGCTACATCGCTGACCGCTTCCTGCCCGACAAGGCCATCGACCTGGTCGATGAGGCCGCAAGCCGCCTGCGCATGGAGCTCGACAGCATGCCGGTCGAGATCGACGCCACCACGCGTCAGCTCACCCAGCTGCAGATCGAGGAGCAGGCGCTCATGAAGGAGACCGATGACGCCTCCAAGGAGCGTCTGGAAGCCCTGCGCCAGGAGATTGCCGAGGTCCAGGAAAAGCTCAACGTGCAAAAGGCCGGCTGGCTCAACCAGAAGAACGCCATCGACCACGTGCAGGAGCTTAAGGGCCAGCTCGACGAGGCCAAGAGCGAGGAGGAGCGCGCGACGCGCAACGGCGATCTGGGCCGTGCGTCCGAGCTGCGCTACTCCGTGATTCCGGGTCTGCAGCAGCAGATTCAGGATTCCGAGGCCGCGCTCGAGGCGCAAAAGCAGCAGGACGGCGAGGGCCTCAACGAGCAGGTGACCTCCGATGAGATCGCTGAGGTCGTGAGCGCCTGGACCGGCGTGCCCGTGTCCAAGATGATGCAGGGCGAGCTCGACAAGCTGAAGGGCTTGGAGGGCGAGCTGCATAAGCGCGTCATCGGCCAGGATGAGGCCGTCTCCGCCGTCGCCGCGGCCGTGCGCCGCAGTCGTGCGGGCCTCTCCGATCCGGACAAGCCCATCGGCAGCTTCTTCTTCCTGGGCCCCACCGGCGTGGGCAAGACCGAGCTCGCCAAGGCGCTGGCCGAGTGCTTGTTCGATGACGAGCGCGCGCTCGTGCGTATCGACATGTCCGAGTACATGGAGAAGTTCAGCGTCCAGCGTCTGATCGGTGCGCCCCCGGGATACGTGGGTTACGACGAGGGCGGTCAGCTGACCGAGGCCGTGCGCCGTCGTCCGTACTCCGTGATCTTGCTCGACGAGATGGAGAAGGCTCATCCGGATGTCTTTAACGTGCTGTTGCAGGTGCTTGACGACGGCCGCCTGACCGATGGCCAGGGTCGCCAGGTGTCCTTCAAGAATACGATTATCATCATGACGTCTAACGTGGGCTCCAAGGCTATCGCCGAGCTTTCCGGCAAGGACGAGGAGGAGATGCGCCATCAGGTTGACGCGGCCATGGCTCAAACCTTCCGCCCCGAGTTCCTCAACCGTATCGACGATATCGTGGTGTTCCATCCGCTCGGCATGGCGCAGATCGAGAAGATCGTTGACATCCAGCTCGCCGACGTCCGCGCACGTCTGGCCAAGGAGCGCATGACGCTTGCCATCACCCCGGCGGCCAAGCAGATGCTCGCCGTGGGTGGCTTGGACCCCGTGTTCGGTGCCCGTCCGCTCAAGCGCCTGGTCCAGCGCGAGGTCGTGGACGCCATCGCCGCCGCCATCATCGACGGGACGGTGCGCGAGGGCGATCAGGTGACGGTCGATGCCGACAAGGACGGCGGCTTTACTGTCGTGTGCGACAACACGCCGGCGGCCACCTACGAGGTGCCCGACGCCGAGTAGATTGTTGGGCCATGCCTTAAAATCTACCGGCAGTCTCTAAACGCCAAGGGCGGCGGATCCAATTGGGTCCGTCGCCCTTTTTCGTGCGACAATCGATGATGCTGAACGGATGCGATGCAAGGAGCTATGCAGATGAAAGACGAGATCAAGACAAGTGCGCCGGCGCCCAAGCCCACGTCCAAACCGGCACCCAAGCCGCGCGACCCCTACATCCGTGCCGAGAACGAGGACGACGACGGCTACGATCCCTACAGCGATCGCCGCCCCGCGCGTGAGCCGCTGTTCGAAGCCGACCCGTGGCGTTAAGTAGCTAATTTGGGTGTCGTGGGCTGCTAGTCTTGGACCTTGATGCTCGGCAACAGTAAAACTTGATTTTCTATTAATCAAGTTGCACGTAATCTTGCTCTCTAATTAATCAAGAATCAGTATAATTTTGATTAGCTAGAGAGCAAGATTGGAGAATCATGGCATTCAACGACTTGATCGCCCAGAAAATTAAGGACTTTGAACAGCAGGGGGTTCCACAGGTCTTTGAGCGAGACCTTGATCTGGGAAACCCACAGGAGCCAAAGCGCGATAACATCGTAAATGTGGTTGTGGGGGCCCGCCGTTGTGGAAAGACGTATCGCCTGTACCAGGAGATGCAGCGGCTTCGGGGCCGGGGCGTCGAGCTTGACCGGATGCTTTACTTTAATTTTGAGGATGAGCGCTTGCGCCCGTATGAGCCATCGCTGCTGGCGGACGTGCTCGACACGTTCTATGCGCTGCATCCTGCTGCTCGAACCGAGGGCGCTTACATTTTCTTTGACGAGATCCAGGAAATTCCCGAATGGGGTGCGTTTCTGCGGCGTGTAGTCGATACGGAGAAAGCGACCGTCTATGTGACGGGATCTTCTTCTAAGATGCTGTCCTCAGAACTTAAGAGCGAGTTCAGGGGTCGTTCTCTTATACGAGAGCTTTTTCCGTTGAGTTTTTCGGAATACGTTCGATATAAGACGGGGAGCGTTTTCGAGCCAGATACGACCTTTTCCCCAAGCGATGCAGCGCTGCTTCGACATCATCTGATCGGATATCTTGAACGAGGGGGATTCATCGCGACGCTTGAGCAGACGCCCGCAGACGCGATTCAGCTGCTACAGGAATATGCTTCGCGAACGGTCGCTATGGACGTCATTGAGCGTTACGACGTCAAGAACCCTCGCCTGGCATCGCTGTTCCTAACGCGGTGTATGGCATCTTCGGGACGAGAGCTGTCGGTGAACAAAGTGTACAACGAGTTCAAGAGCAGGCAGATACCCGTCAGTCGTAATTCGCTCAGCGACTTACTTGAGTATTATGAGGATGCCTACCTGCTGTTCTCCGTGCCGGAGTTCACGCGTTCACTGGCAAATAACATGCGGTCTGCGTCTAAGGTCTACGCTGTCGATCCCGCGATGTTTGGAGCATTCTCTCCCGCATCGGCATTGGACCAGGGCCAGAGGCTCGAGACCGCAGTGTTCAACGCGCTAAGAAGAAGGACTCCCGCGGTGAGGATCGGATCGGTCTGCCGCCTGCTGATCAAAGAGAAGAGCAAAAGCCATGAGGTGGACTTTGTGGCTGGGGACGCACTTCTCATGCGGGCTTATAGCCTGATCCAGGTTAGTGTGGATATGGCAAGTGAGAAAACGCGCGAGCGCGAAATTGCCGCGCTTGATGCCTCGATGGCCCAGTTCGATCTTGGTGAGTCAGCAATCGTTACCATGGATGAGCAGACCGATATTCCATGCGAGCACGGTGTGGTACACGTTATGCCCGCATGGAAGTGGCTCCTTGCCTAATCGTCTATGGGCCTGTGGGGTCAGGACTTCCTGGCTCTTTCATCACGGTTGGGGAGCACCTTGCTGCGCCTGGCTAGTCCTGGGCCTTGATGCTCGGCAGGAGAATCTGGGCGAGGTAGTCGGTCTCGAGTTTGGTCGCGGCGTCTGCCTTGCCGTCTTTACCGACCAGGTCGTTTTTGATCTGGCTGTATGTGTAGCGGTTGCCAGTCGTGAGTTCGACAAGCTCAATGGCCGTGTCCATGGGGTAGGTCGACACGGGATCCTGGGTGCGCCCGTTGATAGTCTGGGGCACCACGTACGGATAGACGGGGCCGCTGGCATAGACGGTATAACCGTTGCCCAGGCTGACCGTGCCCAAAACCGTATCGCCGTCATCGGGCGTAAAGGTCTCGCCATCGCGCACGGCGACGAGCGTCACGAGCGGTGTATTGGCGTCGCCGTCCAGATAAATGCACAGCGTGTTGCCGTTTTGCCAGGTTGCGACCTTGCCATACCACTCGACGGGAATATCGAGCTGGTAGAGGTCGGTTGCCTTGTGGCGAGCGTCAGCATCACGGGCGGACTGTGCCTCGCTTGCGCTTACGGCGTTGGCGGCGGCATCGCGGCGCGTAATTGCCGCCTGCTGGAGTATCTTTGCCGCGGCGGCAGAGCTCGCGCCGCCTTCTTCGGCATACTTGGCGGCGGCATCGATCTGGTCGTCAGTCACCGTGTCGGCCGAGGGCACCTTAAGTTTAAAGGTGGCTTGAGCGCGCAGATCCTGCCCATCACTCTTGACCGTAACCTGGGCTTTGGTGGTCGGGACGGTGTATATGGTGCCGTCGGCCGCGATGGGGGAGGCGGCAATGGAGAGCGCGTAATCGCCAGGCAGCAGCTTGATGCCGCGACCGTGCTCGTCAACGTAGAGCGTTTCGCTCACAGAAGAGCCGTCAGAATCCTGACCGCTCACCTGCACGGGGATCTTTGAGCCGGTGGAGCAGTCGAGCCCCGCGGCATGTACGCCAATTTGCACCGACATCATGGTATGGGCGTTTGCGGCAACCGCGGCGGCCTGCTCTTGCTGGTATCCGTTCCAAGCCGCATAGCCCGCGCCGCCGGCGACGAGCGCGACGGCAACAACGCCTGCCACCATCAGGTTGCGTCGCTTGGGCGACATCTTGCGATGGCGAACCTCGGCCTCGCGTGCCGAGGGAACGGACGGCAGGGGAATATCGCCCATGGCGATGGTCTCGTCCACGGCAGGCGCGGAGCCCAGGCCGGGAAGCTCGCGGGTGAGCGAGTCGTCGGCAAGCAAGCTACCAAGCAGGACGGTCTCTTCTCCCGAGCCGGATTCCGGTTGGTCGTCGCCCTTGCTATCGTCCTCTTCGGCTTCGGCTTCGGCTTCGGCTTCGTCAGGAGCGTCTTTGGCGTTGCTGTCTTCGTCCTCGGTGCCTTCGTGCGCCTCGTCCTGTGTGTCGACGGCCGAATCGCTCAACGAGAGCTCGTCTAGCGAAATCCGGTCTAGGCTCTCCAGGGCCTCAGCGCATGCTTCTGCATCTTGGACCGCATCCTCTTGGCCCGTTGTCTCATCTTTCATATATCCCCCAATGCAATATCGGCTCAACACTGTACCCAAAAATGGAGCCATATAAAGCGCGTGCGAAATATAAGATCCGATTTAACCCGAGCGCATCGTTTAGCCGCATCCTCACGGCAGCAAAAAGCCCCCGGAACGCGAACGAATCACATTCCGGGGGCTCTGCAATGCGTTGAGTTGCGCGGAGCCGGCTATGCGGCTTCGAACTCAAGCGATGTTTGCGTCAGGCGCGTTACTCGGCGTGAGCGTAATCAACCTTGGCGCGGCGAGCGGTAGCCTTCTCCCAATCGCTGGTGCCCTCAAAGACATCCTGCCTGTAGGGGTTGCGGCCGAGCTTCTTGGCACGGTAGGCGACGTAGATGATCGCGGCGATGTTGGCGACCAGCGCGGCGACCGAGACCGCGGTAGCGGCGCCTGCGTCGAGCGTGGAGTGCGTCACAAAGATGGACTCCTCCTGGAAGTACGGGAACACCTGGGCAAACATGCACCAAATGGCCAGCGTAAAGGCACGGTTCTGGATCCAGCCGCCCTTGTTCCAGATAAAGGCGGCGACGGTGGGCGCCAGCAGCAGCGCAAAGCCGCAGAACCAGGAGTGGGTGGGCAGGCAGTTGTAGGTGTAGCAGAAGTTCCAGATGTCGTAGGCGATGATG
>DBFVGT010000179.1:0-4351 GCA_048524725.1 Collinsella sp.
TTGTGTGTGAAGACCAGCCATAGTTTTAAACGCCTGCGGCTGGGCGAGTAGATAGTAGGGAAGTAGTTTGAGCGCTACCGAAAGGAAGAACGATGAAGGTACGTCCTTCGGTCAAGAAGATGTGCGATAAGTGCAAAATCATTAGACGCCATGGCAAGGTCCTCGTCATTTGCGAGAACCCCCGTCATAAGCAGCGTCAGGGTTAAGAGAGGAGACTACGTTGGCCCGTATTAATGGTGTCGACCTCCCGCGTGAGAAGCGCGTTGAGATCGGTCTGACCTACATTTACGGCATCGGCCGCACCACTGCGACGAAGATCTGCGTCGAGTGCAACGTTAACGTGGACACGCGCGTTAAGGACCTCACCGAGGATGAGGTTAACGCCATCCGCGATTATATCGATAAGAATCAGATCATGGTTGAGGGCGACCTCCGCCGTGAGCGCAACCAGAACGTCAAGCGCCTTATGGACATCGGCTGCAACCGCGGCCTTCGTCACCGCAAGGGCCTCCCGGTCCGCGGCCAGCGCACCCACACTAACGCTCGTACCCGCAAGGGCCCGAAGCGTCAGATCGGTGCTAAGAAGAAGAAATAAGGAGCGCTAGAAAGATGGCTACTGCTAAGAAGAACGTTCGCGCTGCCCGTCTGAAGCGCGCGGACCGTAAGAACATTTCCGTGGGCCAGGCTCACATTCGTTCTACGTTCAACAACACGATCGTTTCGATCACCGATCCCCAGGGCAACGTCATTTCCTGGAAGTCGGCTGGCCAGGTGGGCTTCAAGGGCTCCCGTAAGTCCACGCCGTTCGCTGCCCAGATGGCTGCCGAGGCTGCTGCCAAGCAGGCCATGGAGCACGGTATGAAGAAGGTTTCCGTCTTCGTCAAGGGCCCCGGCTCTGGTCGTGAGACCGCCATCCGCTCCCTCCAGGCTGCTGGCCTCGAGGTCTCGAGCATCCAGGACAAGACCCCCATTCCGCACAACGGCTGCCGCCCCAAGAAGCGTCGCCGCGTGTAACTGAAAGGATCGTATCAATATGGCAATCGACAGGACTCCTGTTCTTAAGCGCTGCCGTCAGCTCGGGATCGATCCCGCTGAGCTCGGTTACAGCAGCAAGAAGGAATCTATCCGTCAGCCCAAGCGCCGTCGCAAGGAATCTGAGTACGGCATGCAGCTGCGTGAGAAGCAGAAGGTCAAGTTCATCTATGGCGTTCTGGAGAAGCAGTTCCACGGCTACTTCAACAAGGCCCGTAAGATGAATGGCGTCACCGGTGAGAATCTCATGATCATCCTTGAGTCTCGCCTCGACAACGTCGTCTTCCGTCTTGGTTTCGCCCGCACCCGCAAAGAGGCTCGTCAGTCCGTCCGTCACGGTCACTTCACCGTGAACGGCAAGCGCGTGGACATCCCGTCCTACCGCGTCAAGGCCGGCGACGTCGTCGCTGTCGGCGAGAAGTTCCGTGACCTCCTCCCCATCAAGGAGGCTCTGATTTCCTCCGAGCGCTTTGAGGTCCCTGGCTGGCTCGAGGTCGATATCGAGAAGCTGTCTGGTAACGTGCTCGCTCTGCCGACGCGTGAGCAGATCAGCGGTGATATCAACGAGCAGCTCATCGTCGAGCTCTACTCTAAGTAGTCCATCCGGGCTGCTGAGGCTGGAGGTAATACATGTCAGAATTCATTAGGCCTCAGGTTCAGGTCGAAGAGATCAACGAGACGTCTGCTCGTGTCTCCGTCGAGCCGCTCGAGCGTGGTTACGGCGATACGCTGGGTAACTCCCTTCGTCGCGTTCTTCTGTCCTCGCTCGAGGGTGCCGCCGTCGAGGCTATTCAGATCGATGGTGCGCAGCACGAGTTCATGACCATCCCTAACATGGTCGAGGATGTCACCGACATCGTCCTGAATGTCAAGGGTCTTGTCTTCAGGGCTCTCGGCACGACCGACGAGGCGACCGCCACCATCTCGGTTGACGGCCCCTGCGAGGTCACCGGTGCGGACTTCTTTATTCCGTCCGAGTTTGAGCTGGTCAACCCCGAGCAGCACATCGCTACGCTCACCGAGGGTGGCCATCTCACCATGAGCATGCGCATCGGCTATGGCCGCGGCTATGTTTCTGGCGAGGCCAACAAGCGCGACAACGATCCCATCGGTGTGATCCACGTCGACTCGCTGTACTCGCCGGTTTCCCGTTGCGCCAAGCTCGTTGAGGCTTGCCGTGTCGGTCAGCACACCGACTACGACCGCCTTGTCCTCGAGATCGAGACCAACGGCTCCATCGCCCCGCGCGACGCCGTGGTCCAGGCTGCCAATATCATCAACCAGCATATGGCCGCCTTTATGAACCTTGCCGAGACCCCCGAGGTCGAGGAGGAGGCTTCGATCTTCGCTCCCGAGGTCACCAATGACAACGCCGAGCTGGACAAGCAGATCGAGGATCTGGACCTTTCCGTCCGTTCCTACAACTGCCTTAAGCGCGCCAGCATTCACTCGGTCCGTCAACTCGTTGAGTTCTCGGAGAACGATCTGCTCAACATCCGTAACTTCGGTGTTAAGTCGATCGAGGAAGTGAAGGACAAGCTTGAGTCCATGGGCCTGAGCCTGAAGGCTTAATGCTTCGCATATTTGAGGAGAAACTAGACCATGCGTCACAACGTTAAGAAGGGCCTGAAGCTCGGCACCGATGCGAGCCACACCAAGGCCATGAAGAAGAGCCTTGCTAAGGCCCTCTTCGAGAACGACCGCATCAAGACCACCGAGACCCGTGCTAAGGCGCTGCGTTCGGTCGTCGACCCGATCATCACTTGGGCCAAGAAGGGCGACCTGCACTCTCGTCGTCTGGCTATCGCCAAGCTCGGCGATAAGCAGCTCGTTGCCGAGATTTTCGACAAGGCTGCTCAGGGCATGTGGCAGGACCGCAACGGCGGTTACACCCGCATCATGAAGCTCGGTAACCGCAAGGGCGACAACGCTCCCATCGTTATCATGGAGCTCGTCACCGAGCCTTGCACGCCTAAGGCCAAGAAGGCTGCTCCGGCCCCCAAGAAGGCCGCTGCTCCCAAGAAGGTCGAGGCTGTCGAGGAGACCGCTGCCGAGGAGGCTCCTGCTGAGGAGACCGCTGAGTAGACAATTCGTCTGCATAGGCTATATTCGAGGGGTACGTTCGCGTACCCCTCTTTTTTTGTCGCGATACCGTTGATTGTTTGTTGGGAGCGCCCATGACTGCGCCGTCTGATTTCAATTCGATTTCCGAGCTTGACGCCACGCTCGTATTTCGCGTGGCCTATGATGGCTCATCGTATAGCGGATTTGCCGAGCAGCCGGGACAGACGACGGTTGCGGGTGAGCTACGTCGAGCCATCGAGACGCTGCTTCGCCGCCCGATTGATCTGACGTGCGCGGGGCGTACCGATGCCGGCGTACATGCCGTGGCTCAGTACATCAGTGTGCCCGTAACGGACGCTGAGCTCGCGTGTACGCGCCGTAGGTGGCTGCGGGCTATGGATGCCCTGCTGCCCAAAGACATCGCCATAAACGAGGTCTGCAGGGCCCGTAAGGGCTTTTCTGCACGCTTTGACGCGCGTTCCCGTACGTATACGTACCGTATTGCCGATCGCGATGCACGCCCCGTGCTGTCACGCGGTGCTGTGTGGTGGCATCGCTATCCCCTCGACGTCGATGCGATGGCGGCCGCCTGCCCTGCGCTTTTGGGCGAGCAGGACTTTAAAAGCTTTTGCAAGGTTGCCTCTGCCGTGGGCAAACCTACGCACCGCTGCGTAATGCGCGCCGAGTTTGGCCATGAGGTTGCGTTTGGCGAGAACATCCTGACGTTTACCATCGAGGGCAATGCGTTTCTGCATTCGATGGTCCGTACGATCGTTGGCACGCTTGTCGAGATTGGCATGCATCGCCGTGAACCCGAGTGGATGCGCGAGGTCATCGATGCTTGCGATCGTACCGCTGCGGGCCCCACGGCTCCTGCCTGCGGCCTTACGTTTATGGGCGTGGATTACGATCCCGCCGAGCTTGTCGTGCTCGACTAGGGGAGGGCTCGACGCGCCGTTCGTCGGCACCTGTCATCTGTGGGCTGCGCGTGTGCAACATCTGTTCTTGGCGTGCAATACAACTGGTGTCTCATTGCTTTTATTGCCGGGGTGTACCATGAACGACAGTTTGATTCATTGCTGTCGAGAGGACGGATAACTTGGTTCGACGTGGCTCGCATCCGCGACTTTCGGTGATCCTTGTGGTAGAAGGTTCGCCCAGCTATGCGATGCGTGCGCTCGAGAGTATCCAGAACCAAGACCTCTATGATTTGCAGATTGTCGTTGTCTGCCGCGATGCTGCGCCCGGTGTGCGC
>DBFVGT010000180.1:0-2722 GCA_048524725.1 Collinsella sp.
AGCCACGACTCCGTCACCGCATAGTACGAGTTGTACGCGTATGCATCCTGCAGAGCAGAGAACTCAGCCGGATCGGTGTTATACGCACCCAGGAAGGCCTCTTGCGCAATGCGGCCCAGCTCGGTGAGCTGTCCGTTCGCATACATGGGGTTGTTCGCGTTAGAAATCTCACCGCCGCGATCGATCGCGTCCTTGAGCATGCTGTACTTAGCAGAATCGTAGTTGTAGACCTGCCTCATAAACGGAATGAGCGACCACCGGCGGTCAAACTGGTAATAGCCCAGCGCGTTATAGCCATCGCCATACGAAAAGCCCTGGTTATAATTACCGTGGCTCTCATATTTGGTGAAGTACTTCATCTCGTCGGTCACGTTGACAAACGAAACGCCCTGGACCGACCTCAGCACGCCCGAGAAGGACTGCTGGGTGTAAAGGCCCTTATCGATATCGGTGGCATCCGAGGCGACGCCCGGCGTGGGCTCCTCGGCCATAGCGGTCGCGGGCGCGGCAACGGCGCCAAACGAAAGCGCCAGCGTCAGACCGGCGACAATAGCAGAATGCTTGGGCTGCATACGTCCTCCCTGCATGAGTGTAGATAAAGTGCAGTTTGCAAAGATGGATTTAGTATTGCAGCTCGCCCGTTGTTGCACAACAATCCATCGGTAAACGGCAACAACCCTCCGCGGAATCTTAAGGAATTAAACAAACTGGTCGTCGGGCGCCAACAGAAGCTCGCCGTAACGCTCCATCAGCCCGTCCCTCAACTGGCAGAAAGCAGGGATATAGACGCTCAAGATGCGCTGAATCAAATCTTGAGCGAGCTTGTTGTCATAGATATGGACGTTCGTGTTACGGTCTCTGAGCATATCTAGCCAGGCTGCCTCATCAATGAAGTCAAAGAATCGGTAGGCCTCCTTTAAGATGGCACGAGGAGACCCCGATGCAGCAAGCGTGGCACCCTCATACTCGAGTAGACGCTTAAGGAGCTTCCAGGTCAGTTCAAATTGAAGATTGAACTTATTAATCAATCCGCTCTGAACAAAATCATTGTTAAGATCCTGATTGGGCGCATCCTCAAGATTCGCCAAGGCGCTGGCAAAGTTCTCATATTTTTTCATACAGAATCACACCATCCCTGTCAATTTCATCGAGCAATTGCTGCGATAAGGGCTCATCGAGATTGACGACGTCTACATCCAAAAGAGTATCAAGACGCTCCTCGATTAAATATGAGAAACGGCCAAAATCCCGGCAACCTGCTACGGCGATGTCAATATCGCTCTTAGGCAAGTTGTCGCCTCGAGCGCGAGACCCAAACAGTACGACCTTCTCGGCGTCACATTCCCGAGCAAAAACTTCGATTTGCTTGTACACCTTGTCGAGAGATGTCATTTGCAGCCCTGCAGCTTAATGTCGAAGTTGATTTCGGGGACGGCAGCAAGGTCGGCCAACGACACGCCATCGACGTACTTTTCGATCACGTCGTCCAGACCGCGCCAGAATTTGACGGTCGAGCAAAGATCGCTGCGGGCGCAGCTGTTGTCGATGCCATCGCACGCCACCGGAGCCGTGCTGCCCTCGACGGCGCGCAGGATGTCGCCGGCACGCACCTCGGCCGGGTCCTTGGCCATCATGTAGCCGCCGCCCTTGCCGCGCACGCTCTTAAGTAGGCCCGCCTTCATGAGCGGACGAACCAGCTGCTCCAGATACTTTTGCGAGATACGCTCGCGGTCGGCGACCTCGCGCAGAGCGATCTTGCCCTCGGCGTCGCCCAGCGCTGCGATATAGATCATCAGTCGGAGGGCATAGCGGCCCTTAGAAGAAATGAGCATACCTACCCTCCCATCGCATCTTGGACAACATAACCAGGTTTGTTTGTCCCAAATCTTAAGTAAGTGGGACAAACACAACAGGTTATTTTGTCCCACATCTAGAAAAGTCGAGTGGATTAGTCGGGTTTTCCCTTGACTAACGCCGAACCCATAGTAACTTTATTCCGAGAAGATTCCTAGGGTTTCGTACACCCATGAGTACACCATATACAGAGAGGGACAGCATGAGCGCAAATCCGCTGCTTTCCATCGAAGGTCTGACCGCCTCCGTGGACGAGAAGACCATCCTCCACAACGTCAACCTTAACGTCGCCGCCGGCGAGACCCACGTGTTGATGGGACCCAACGGCGCCGGCAAGTCCACCCTTGGCCACCTGGTCATGGGCGACCCCGTCTACACGGTCAACGACGGCCGCATCGTCTTTGACGGCCAGGATATCACCGAGCTCACCACCGACAAGCGCTCGCGCGCCGGCCTGTTCCTGAGCTTCCAGGCCCCGGTCGAGATCCCCGGCGTGCCACTGTCGAGCTTTTTGCGCGCCAGTATCGCCGGCCGCCCCGGCCTGGAGATGAAGGGCAAGGAATTCCGTCGTCGCGTCAAGGAGCTCGCGGCCGAGCTTAACATGGATACCGCCTACCTCAACCGTGAGCTGGGCGTGGGCTTCTCGGGCGGCGAGAAAAAGAAGGTCGAGATGCTCCAGCTTCTGCTGCTGCAGCCCAAGCTCGCCATCTTGGACGAGACCGACTCCGGCCTGGACGTCGACGCGCTTTCCACCGTCAGCCACGGCATGGACGCCTACCGCAAGAGCTGCGACGGCTCCATGCTCATCATCACGCACAACACGCGCATCCTGGAGCACTTGGATGTCGACCGCGTCCACGTTATGGTC
>DBFVGT010000181.1:0-2611 GCA_048524725.1 Collinsella sp.
TAAAGCGGGTTTTCCAGGTGCCCGAGTTTGCCGTGAAAGAGGAGCGCCGCGTACTAAATGTACGCAAGCGACGGTTTGAACGGCAAAATCGGGTGCCTGGGAAAGCCGCTATTTGAGCACCCAGTTGTCGAAGGAAAGACCATAGCTTGCATATTTATCGCACAGGTCCTTGACCGTGCCGTCCTCGTAGAGCGCCTTGAGCGACTCGGTCACGGCGTCGGCCGACTTGGTGTCGCCCTTCTTAAAGCCGACGGCGTAGTGCTCGCTGGACAGCGGCTTGTCGAGCTGCGTATAGGCATCGGGCTTGGCGGCAAGCTGATACTGGGCAATCGAAAGGTCGCAAGCCACGGCATCGACCGCGCCGCTCTCGAGCTGCATAAAGGCCGTGTTGTACTCGCCGATGGTATCGAGCGTGGCAAACGTCGCGGCCAGATCCTTCTGGTCGCCCTCGAGCACATCCTGCGCAGCGGAATCGGTCTGGGTAATCACGGTCTTGCCGGCAAGATCGTCCCAGCTCTTGATGCCCGCATCCTTCTTTACCACCAGCACCTGCTCGTTGAGCATGTACGGCTCGGAGAACGTGTAGTCGTCCTCACGGCCCTCCATGGTAAAGCCGTTCCAGATGCAGTTGATGGCACCCGAGTTGAGCAGCGTATCCTTGGCATCCCAGTCGATGGCCTCGTATTTGACCTCCCAGCCCTGCTTATCGGCAACGGCCTTGGCAAGGTCGAGGTCAAAGCCGGTGTACTCGCCATCGTCGCCCACAAAGCCGTACGGAGGATAGGACTTATCAAAGCCCACCACGAGCTTCTTGGACTCCGCGGCGCCCTTCACATCCTTGGCCGCGGCAGAGCCAGCAGCGGAGCCCTTGCCAGCACCACCGCCGCAACCGACAAGACCAAGGCCAAGCACCGTTGCGAGCGAGCCGGCTAGACCAACAAACTGACGACGAGACATATCGGTATTCATGGTATTCCCCCTTGATAGCACTTTAGTTAAGTAAAGTAAGTCATGTAACGTTCAGAATCATACACTTTAGCGTGATAGAGCACAAGGCGAGTTTGCCCGCCGCGTGAGGGGTGTGGGGGTTAAGTTTCCTGCTCTACAGTCCTGCTCACGACGGAGGCCACATTAAGTGGCCTCCTGTTCGTGCGGAACTCGCGATAAACTTCATCAGTGCCCGCCCCACGGGAAACCTGCCAAAAAGGGACAGGTTTATTTTGGTCGGTTTTATCTGGGAAGATGCTACTGCGGCTATCTACAGATCTGAAATCTGACTACTGAATAGACTGTCTAGCTAAATAGCGAGCGGCACTAACCAGCCCTTTTGCTTGCGACCGGGAGGGGCGCATATGAAGTTTATCGCGAGTTCCGCACGCAAAGGAAAGCACTTAATGTGCTTTCCGTCTTGCGCAGGACTGTAGAGCAGGAAACTTCATATGCGGCCCTCCCGGGCGCAAACAAAAGGGCGACCCCTTAGGAGTCGCCCTTGCATGAGCTGCTTATGTACGGCTGTTACTCGGCGTCGTGGTGACGGCGGGGCTTGCGGCCTCCGTTGTCGCCGGGACGGCGCGGACGGTCGCTGCGCTCGGAGCGCTCGCGACGCGGACGCTCACGACGCTGGAAGTGCTCGCCGTCGCCCTCGGAGGCAGCCTCGGCGCGAGCCGGGGCCTCGGGCTTGTCAAGACGATCGAGCGAGATCTTGCCGCGATCGTCGACCTCGATGACGACGACCTTGACCTCGTCGCCCACGTTAAGGACATCCTCGACCTTCTCCACGCGGCCCTTGGCGACGCGGGAGATGTGCAGCAGGCCGTCCTTACCGGGCAGCAGGTTCACGAAGGCGCCGAAGGGCTGGATGGAGACCACGCGACCGGTGTACTCCTCGCCCGGCTCGGGAACCTTGATGATGAGCTTGATGCGCTCGACAGCCTGGTCGACGGACTCGCCGGTGCCGCCGACAAAGACGGTGCCGTCCTCCTGGATGTCGACCGAGGCACCGGTCTCGTCCTGGATGCCGCGGATGACCTTACCACCAGAACCGATAACGTCGCGGATCTTGTCGGTCGGAACCTGGATGGAGACGATGCGCGGAGCGGTGCTGCGCGTGGTGTGGCGCGGCTCGGGGATCACATCGAGCATCTTCTGCAGGATGAAGGCGCGACCCTCCTTGGCCTGCTGCAGGGCGCGGGCCAAGATGTCGAAGGTAAGACCGGTGGCCTTGTTGTCCATCTGCAGGGCGGTGATGCCCTCGGTGGTGCCGGTGACCTTAAAGTCCATGTCGCCCAGGAAGTCCTCGAGACCCTGGATATCGGACAGGACCACGGTCTTGCCCTCCTCCTGGATCAGGCCCATGGCGATACCGGAGACCGGGCGCTTAATAGGCACGCCGCCGTCCATAAGGGCGAGCGTGGAGCCGCAGGTCGAAGCCATCGAAGAGGAACCGTTGGACTCCATAACCTCGGAAACCACGCGGATGGCGTAGGGGAACTCGTTCTCGTCGGGGAGCACCGGAAGCAGAGCGCGCTCGGCCAGGTTGCCGTGGCCGATCTCGCGGCGCTTGGGGCTGCCCATGCGGCCGGTCTCGCCGGTGCAGAACGGCGGGAAGTTG
>DBFVGT010000182.1:0-10654 GCA_048524725.1 Collinsella sp.
CGTACTTGTGGAACACGCGCGAGAAGATGGGGCGCACCTTAAAGATGATAAAGAACAGTCCAAAGCCCAGCAGCGGAATGATGACCAGGTAGACCATGGCGACGCTGCCGCCCATGATAAACGCCATGGTAAAGGCGAAGATCAATACCAGCGGCGCGCGCACGGCGATACGGATGATCATCATAAAGGCCTGCTGCACGTTGTTGATATCGGTGGTCAGGCGCGTGACGAGCGAGGAGCTCGAGAACTCATCGATGTTGGCAAAGCTGAACGTCTGGATCTTGTAGAACAGGTCGTGACGCAGGTTCTTGGCGAACCCGCAGCTCGCATGGCTGCAGGTGACGCCGGCAGCGGCACCAAAAGCAAGCGACGTCAGCGCGATGAGCACCAAAAAGCCTGCGGTGGGAAGCATCTCGGCTACGGTGGCGCCGTCTTTGATGGCGTCGATCAGGTTGGCAGTGATAAATGGAATCAGCATCTCGCAGAGCACCTCGCCAAGCACAAGCAACGGCGTAGCAACGGTGACTTTCATATAGTCGCGGATGCTGCCCATGAGGGTTTTAATCATCCAGTTCCTCCCAGGTTACGCGGATTTTATCGAGCATTTCGGCGAGGTCCTCGCGCTCGTCGTGGGTGAGCGCGCTAAAGGCCTGCTCTCTAAAGCGAATGCGGGCCGCCTGCTCTACGTGGGCCTTTTCCCATCCCGCTTCGGTCAGGCGAATGGTGAGCTGCCGCCGGTCTTTGGGATTGCGGCTGCGCTCGATAAGGCCGGCGCATTCGATCTTGGAGAGAATCTCGGAAAGCGAACCGGGCTTAAGATCAAAGTGCAGGCCTAGTTCCTGCTGTGACATCTCGCCGTTTGGCTGCTTGGCGAGCAAGCAGACGATGGGGGCCTTTCCCGAGGCGCCGCCGCCGTGAAAGTGCAGAAAGTGGCCGCAGAAGCCCAGCCCGTTTAGGATGTGCTTGGCGAGCGCGTCTGATTGGGACTGTGCCGCGGGCGCATCTGCGGGTTCATGGGGGTCGCCGCCCGGCGTGTGGGGGCAGAGGCCGATGTGGTCATCGCACATGGTATCGCTCCTTTCTTTAGTTAGGTAGTGCAATTGTTTTGTGCCTAACTAATTTAGGAGTGCAAGAAATAAATGTCAAGGTACCAAACTTATTAAGTTACGGCGTTTTACCAAACGCCGTAACCGCTCGATGCTGCAAACGCTCCTAAGCGGCAATCTGATTCCTTGGGGACGAAGGAAAAGGTATCGTTTTGGGCTGCGATGATGCCTTTCGAAGCGGCCTTGCCAAAAACTATGCCTAATTACTACGATGAATCCAGCATCCCCGACTACAACAGCTGTTTCTGAAAAAACGCAAGCTATCTACCTGCGGTTTTGTTGGAGAGAAATTCGTTGTGGTTGGAGGCGGGCGGTTAAACGTAGTAAATAGGCATAGTTTTGAAATGGCGCTATATGAGTAGCATCAACTAGGCCGCTATGGAGCAAACAGCCCCCATTTCCGAAACCTTTCCGCAACAATTTGCCCTTCGTACCGCTCGCCTCCGCCCACAACGCCTCCTGCGCTACACTTAGTCGCACTGTGGCGCTGCTGCGCTGTGCCCGAAACAAGGGAGACCCTCATGAAGAACACTCAGCTGCTGCTGATTAACGATATGTGCGGTTACGGCAAGGTCGCGCTTTCCGCCATGCTGCCGGTGCTGTCGCACATGGGCTACCGTATCCATAACCTGCCGACGGCGCTCGTTTCCGACACGCTCAACTACCCCAAGTTCTACATCCACGACACCACGGAGTACGTGCGTCAGAGTCTTGCCATCTGGGAGGAGCTCGGCTTTGAGTTCGACGCCATCTCGACCGGCTTTATCGTGACCGAGGAAGAGACGCGCATCATCTCGGACTTTTGCCACAGCCGCGCGCAAAAGGGCACCAAGGTGTTCGTCGACCCCATCATGGGCGACAACGGCAAGCTCTATGCGGGCGTGCCCGAGTCCACGATTGGCCTTATGCGGCATCTTCTGGAGTGCGCAGACTACGCGGTGCCTAACTATACCGAGGCGTGCCTGCTTGCCGATAGGCCTATTGCCGAGGAAATTACGCCCGATGAGGGCCGCGCCCTTGTGGACGCCGTGCGCGAGCTGGGTGCCAAGTCGGTGGTCATTACGAGCGCCGTGGTCAATGGCACGAACGCGGTTATCGGTTACGACCATGTAGCGGGGGAGTACTTTATGATTCCCTTTGAGCTCATTCCGGTCTATTTCCCGGGCACGGGCGACACGTTCTCGGCGGTGCTCGTCGGCCGCGTTATGGCAGGTTGGAGTCTGCAGCGCGCGACGTCCGATGCCATGCGTGTGGTGGCTGAGCTTATCGAGCGCAATGCCGACCAGGAGGACAAGTCGGCCGGCCTTCCCATCGAAGCCTGCCTGGATGTGATTGACCATGAGTAACGCTGGCGAGGGCGGCGCCAAGCCTGCGGGCGGGGGCAAGCCGCTCGGCGCGCCGCGGGGCAAACGTCCGCGTATCCGCGTGAGCTGCGTGGACCAGCTGGGAACGTGCCGCTGCCATCATGGTCACAAGCCGGGCGACGTTTTTGACTTCGACCGAGACCGCGGCAAGATGTGCGCCATGGCCTGCCATGTGGGCTTTCCCTATATCGATATCCTGCGCTATGGCGGAACCGTGCCTGGCAACGAGCCCGGCACGGCAAAGTTCTGCTGTCCCGAGGTCGACACGTTGAACGTCTGGCTTGCCGAGATCGTCGACGAGTAACCGAGCGAGGATTTTCTCCCGTCGAAATATCGAGCGTGGATTATCTCCCGTTTTGGGCGCAATTTCGCACTCAAAGTGGGAGATAGTCCTCGCTCGATTTGTATGCGAGAATCCCGACCTCACTTATGCCCATGCTTAGGCGCACGCGTCGTTGTTCTATGCGCGAGTAAGCTCAAATTTCTGCATTTCATCAAATTTCGGTACTAAAAATCTCTGCATTTCATCGATAATAGTCGATATAAATATCTGCATTTCATTTATCGAGGCGATGGGAGAGCTTATGTTGCGCAGGAAAATCGCTGATGAGCTTGATTGTTGGCAGAGATCCATTGAACGAAAGGCGTTGTTCGTCACGGGTTCTCGCCAAATCGGTAAGAGCTACTCGATTCGCGAGTTCGGTAAGTCAAACTACGCAACCTATATCGAGCTCAATCTCGCGGAAAATCGCCAGGCAAAAGATGCTCTTCTCGAGGCACGGGATGCCGACGATTTCATCAGCAGGGTGACGCTTCTCTCGGGAAAGCCGATAGCACCGGGCAAAACGCTCGTGTTTATCGATGAGGTCCAAGAGGCCCCCGACATCATGACGATGGCAAAGTTCCTTGTTGAGGACGGGAGGTGCCGCTGGGCGTTTTCGGGGTCAATGCTCGGGACCCAGTTCAAGGGCGTTAGGTCCTATCCCGTGGGATATGTTCACGAGCTTAGGATGTTCCCGCTCGATTTTGAGGAGTTTTGCTGGGCGATCGGGGTGAGCGAGGGAGCTCGCCAAACGATACGCGACGCGTGTATCAGCGAGAAGCCCATTCCTGATTACATTCACGACGCGATGATGGCAAACTTCAGGACCTATACCGTTGTCGGTGGAATGCCAGAGGTCGTGCAGCGTTTCCTTGACACGCGGGGCGACCTTGCCTCTGTTCGTCAGCTACAGTCAGAGCTCAACGAACAGTACCGGCGGGATATCTCCAAGTATGCAAGCGGGCGAGCCCTTCAGGTGCAGAGCATTTACGATCAGCTCCCTATTATGCTCGAGGGCGAAAACAAACGCTTCGTGCTCAATTCCATTGACCCCAAGGCGCATTACGACAAGTACCAGCGAGATTTTGTCTGGCTTGTCGATGCCGGCGTTGCTCTCAAGGCGGATATCGTAACCGAGCCAAAGTCGCCCCTGCTCAAGACGGCACGGCCATCGCAGTTCAAGCTATACCAATCGGATACGGGCATGTTGATGGCGCGCTACCCCGTTGGCGTCGCCCAGGCGGCGTATCTTGATAGCAAGGAACCCAATCTGGGCGGTATTTACGAAAACGTGGTGGCCCAGCAGCTGGCTGCCCAAAATCGCCAGCTTTACTACTATCAGACAAAGAAGCGCGGCGAAGTGGACTTTGTGGTCGACGGACCGGATGGAACAGCTGTTCCGATCGAGGTTAAATCGGGTTCCTATTACCACGCGCACGCCGCGCTCGGCCATGTGCTTGATACGGCCGAATATGGTGTAAGGCTCGGGATTGTTTTCTCGAGAGGCAACGTTGAACGCAGCGGAGCTGTTCTTTATTTGCCGCTATATGCGACCTGGGCCCTTTCGGATGTTTTGGGTGACTCCTGTGCCGAGGGGATAAAGCTGGAGGTCAAGCCGGTCTAGGGACAGTCCCCGACGCGACAAAGGGATAGTGCCTTTGTCGCATCCGCTATCCGAGATAATGAGCGTGGATTTTCTCCCGTCTAGAGCGCACTTGAATGCTCAAAGTGGGAGAAAATCCACGCTCGATCTGTATGCCGATGACGCGGCTCGCGAGGTTCGTGCCTCCGCGAACCTACAGCTGCTCGAGCATAGCGGCGCAACCGGCGAGCACGTCGCGGTAGGTGGCATCGAAATTGCCGGTATACCAGGGATCGGCCACGTCGCCGGGGCGATCGGTCCAGTCGAGCAAGCGCGTAATCCTGCCGTCGGGGTCGTCGCCAAAGATGCGACGCAGGCCGCGCGCGTTCTCAGCATCCATATAGACAATGCGATCCCAGTCGCCATACTCCGCGCGACGCACCTGGCGCGCGCGGTGGGCGACGACGGGGATTCCGACCTCGCGTAGCTTGGCAACGGTACCGTGGTGCGGCGGGTTGCCGATCTCCTCGGTCGAGGTCGCTGCAGAATCGATGACAAACTCGCCCGCGCGCCCAGCGCGGCGCACCAGCTCGGTAAACACGGACTCAGCCATCGTCGAGCGGCAGATGTTCCCATGACAGATAAACAGTACGCGTTGCATAGGACGATACCTTTCATATAGAAGGCTGCTAAAGGGTCGAAGCCGGACGCATGCCAAGTTTTATTTCTTGGCCAGTTTGAAGTAACGCTCAAATATCAATTCGAAAACGTAATAGAACATCAATCGACTGTCGAGGTCCATGCTGCCCAAGCGGATTTCTTTTTGCACGGTGTAGATGGGGTAGTCGGCTAGTTTCGAGAGAGAATTTCGAGAAAAGCCGGTGAGCGTGACGACCTTGCATCCGCGCGTTTTGGCTATCGATGTGGCGTCAATAGACACCTGCGTCTCACCGCTGACTGAAACGCTGAAGACCAGGTCGTTTTTGCCAAGCAGTTCTGCGTAATGCCTCATGACGTGGCGTTCACTGAGCGTGTCGGTATTCTTGCCCATTATTTTGAGCTTTTCAGCCATTTCGAGGCACGGGTACTTCGAAAAACCCGAGCAGAAGAACACGATATGCGAGGCGTCCTGGATAAGACTCACAACCGAATCGATGACCCGGTCGTTAAGCAGATCTTTGGTCTGTACGAGCTGGGTATCAAGAGGAAGTGCCTCGATAGTGAATCGATTGCGGTCGAGCGAGGCGGAATACGATTGTTTGAGCTCCGTAAACCCCGAGAAGCCAAGCTTATGGGCAAGCCTGACGATTGTATTGGGAGCGACGAAGAACCGTTCAGCAACGCTCTTAAGCGTGACATCGTCAATATCATCACGCAGCTCGATGATGTAGCGCATGATCTCGCTTTCGAGATCGTTGAGCTTGCTCTCGCCAGCTCGCACATGATCATAAAAAGATTCTTGATCTTTCATAAGATGTTTCAGCCCCTCGCACCTCGCCGTATATATGGTACCGCTTTGTGTAGCCAGGTGAGAAATCGGTAATCGGTCAAGATTGCCTATTGCCCATGAACTGGGCAAACGCGCGTGTTTGCCTACACATATCTGTGTCGTGAGCGAAATCATGTGTCCCCGTTTCGCATTGGCCCACACGGGGACTCGCAAATGACCTTATGTCGCAAAATATCAATCGAAACGAAGCAAGCCGAGGACAACCGCGGAGCCCAAGGTCTTCGAGAACACCGATCAGCCAACCCTGGAGGGACGGAACATGAAGGATAAGCTCAATATTGTGATCGTTGGCGGCGGCTCCACGTGGTGCCCTGGCATTCTTAAAGCCCTGACCAAGCACATGGACATTCTGCCGCTGAACCGCGTGATGCTCTATGACATCGATGCCGAGCGTCAGCGTCCGATCGGCGAGTTTGGCAAGATCCTCTTTGCCGAGGAGGAGCCCGGTGTGGAGTTTGGTTACACCACCGATAAGGACGAGGCATACACCGACGTTGACTTTGTGCTCTGCCAGATTCGTACCGGCGGCTACGAGATGCGCAGCAAGGACGAGAAGATTCCGCTGCATATGGGAATCATCGGCCAGGAAACGGTGGGCCCTGGCGGCATGGCTTACGGTATGCGCTCCATGCATGACATGGTTGAGATCGTCAACGACGTTCGCGCTCATAGCCCGGAGGCGTGGATTATCAACTACACCAACCCGGCTGCTATTGTGGCATATGGTCTCGAGCGCGTCCTGCCCGATGAGCATCGCGTCCTCAACATCTGCGACCAGCCTGTCAACCTCATGCGCTCTTACGGTCGCCTGCTCGGTCGCGATATGAGCAAGACGGAGCCCGTGTACTTCGGCCTCAATCACTTCGGTTGGTTCAAGCACATCTACGATGAAGAGGGCCATGACCTCGTCCCGCAGATTAAGGAATACACGGAGAAGAACGGCTTCCTTCCTGCCGATGCCGAGCAGCGTGACCAGTCCTGGCTTGATACCTACGCCATGGTCAAGGACATGCTCGAGGACTTCCCCGACTATCTGCCCAACACTTATCTGCAGTACTATCTGTATCCCGAGTACAAGGTCGCTCACCTCGACCCCGACTACACTCGCTCCGACGAGGTTATCAACGGTCGTGAAAAGCGCGTGTTCGCCGAGTGCGAGCGTGTTGCCAAAGTCGGCACCGCAAAGAACTCCTCGGTTGTGCAAAACGACGCTCATGGCGATATGATCGTGGAAATCACCTCGGCCATTTATCGCAACACCAACAAGACCTTCATTGTCATCGTGCCCAACAACGGCATTATCGAGGGCATGCCCGATGACGCCATGGTCGAGGTCGCGGCAAGCGTGGGCGCCAATGGCCCGCAGCCCTATGCTGTTGGCAAGATCGGTACCTTCTATCGCGGCCTTATGGAGAACCAGTACGCCTATGAGCGCCTGACTGTTGAGGCTTGGATGGAGGGTTCCTACGAGAAGGCTCTGCAGGCACTCACGCTTAATCGTCTGGTCGGTGACGCAAAGAAGGCTCGCAAAGTGCTCGACAAGCTCATCGAGGCCAATAAGGATTACTGGCCGGAGCTTAAGTAGCTAGTTCCATAGCGCTTGATAACTGTTATGGGGCGTGTGGGTTGTAGAACTGCACGCCCCGTTTCTTTAAGAGGGGTATCCCATGAACAAAGATGAGCTGCTGGCAAAGTTCCAGCGTCTGGGCAAAGTCCTCATGACGCCTGTCCTGATCCTGCCAATCGCCGGCATCCTTCAGGGCTTTGGCAATGCCTTTACCAGCCCCACCCTTACGGCAGCTGTTCCCTGGCTTGCTGCTCCGGGCTTTGCGATCTTCTTTTCGATTCTCAAGGCCGCTGCCAGCATCGTTATGAACAACATCCCGGTTATCTTCTCGATTTGTCTCGCCTATGGCTTCGCCAAGTCCGAGAAGGCTACCGCGGCGCTTTGTGGCTTTTTGGGCTACATGTGCATGAACTCCGTGATGGGCACGTTCCTTACGGCGACTGGTGTCATCGATCCCGCGAATCTTACGACGGGCCAGAGCACGATCCTCGGTATCACCACGCTCGACACTGGCGTTATCGGCGGTCTTCTGGTGGGCGCAATCGTCGCATGGTTGCATAACCGTTACTACAAGATTGAGCTGCCTGCCGTGTTCTCCATTTTCAACGGCACGCGCTTTATCCCGGCGGTGACGCTGCTCTCATGCAGCATCCTCGCATTGGTCATGTCCTTTGTTTTCCCGTTTATTCAGAACGCTCTCGGTGCGCTGTCCGAGTTCATCAAGACTACGGGTGCCTTTGGTGCATTTGTCTACGGCGCCGGCGAGCGCATGCTCCTGCCTTTTGGCCTGCATCACTTTGTCTATTTGCCGTTCTTCTTCACGTCGCTCGGTGGCGTCGAGACCATCGACGGCCAGACTGTTCAGGGCGCTATCAATATCTACAACGCGATCCTGGGCTCTCCCAGCACGCCGTTTAACATCGAGGTCAGCCGTTTTGTCATGAACGGCAAGGTTATCTTCGCCATGTTCGGCCTGCCTGGCGCTGCGCTCGCCTTCTACAAGACGGCGCTTCCCAAGAATAAGAAGAAGACCGCAGCGCTCATGATTGCCATCGTGGTGCCTTGCATCCTCTCCGGCATTACCGAGCCGCTCGAGTACTCCTTCCTGTTTATCGCGCCCATCCTCTACGTGTTCCACGCTCTCATGGCTGGTCTTGCCTATGCGCTGACCTATATCCTGCAGTTCAACGTGGCTGGCTCCGCGTCCTTCGGCGGCCCGCTCTTGTCGTTGATCTTTAACGGCATTATGGGTGCAGCCAAGGGCTCCAACTGGCAGGTTATCCTGTTCCTCGGCCCCATCTACTTCGTGGTGTACTACTTCGTCTTCAAGTTCATCATTCTTAAGAAGGACCTTAAGACTCCCGGCCGCGAGGAAGAGTCCGACGATGAGGCAGAAAAGGCTCCCAAGACCGTGATTAGCGACCTCATTCCCGCCATCGTTGAGGCAGTGGGCGGCGACAACAATATTAAGTCTGTCGAGGCCTGCTTCACCCGTCTGCGCATCCAGCTCAATGACTGTGACAAGGTGGTTGATGACGCCGAGTTTACCGAAAAGCTCGAAGCGCGTGGCATCGTGCATGTCAACGGCGGCGTGCAGATTGTCTACGGCAACATGGCATCTAACTACGCAACCCAGATGCGCGAGCTGCTGGGTATGGAGTAAACGACTCGCATATCTATAAAATCCAGTATAAAAGGCGGCGGCAGACAATGCGTCTGCCGCCGCCTTTGAGGTGCCCCGCGCACATTTCGTGTACTTCGGATACACGAAAACTGGAAAATCGTGCATTCGAAGTACATGAGATCGAACCACAGCTAAAGGGGCTGGCTTAGCCTGTCGTCAGGTAAGCGTCGCGACTGGAACGATAGACGTTTTAGAGGGAACCTCGCTCTACGCCCTTGCCCGCCTGCGCTCCCAGCGAGCCAACTTAATCGTCACCAGCGTAAGCGCCCAGGCGACAAGCGAGAACGCGGCTCCCACGGCGCCCACGTACGCAATACCAATGCTGCTTACCACGGCGCCGCCCACTGCGGTGCCAAACGAGATGCCGACGTTAAACGCCATGGGTTCAACCGAACTTGCAAGTACCATCGACTTGGGATGGCGGCTGCGTGCCACGTCCATAAAGTGTGTGATGCACGAGACCGAGAATAGGTACATGAGCATTGCCAGGCTAAAGACAAAGATGAGCGCGAGCGGCATGGCGGCGCCCACGGCAAACAGCCCAAGCAGTGCCGCCGCTTGCAGCACAAACGTAACAAGCAGCGCCTTCATGCCAAAACGCGCATCGATCCATCCGCCCAGGATGTTCGAGATCAGGCAGAACACGCCGTAGGCCATAAGCGTGGTGCTCGCCTGAACGGTGCCCATGCCCAGCACCTGCTCAAGATAGGGCGTCACATAGCCGTAGAACACATAGACCGAGCCCACGCCAAACAAAAAGATGAGCATGCCGGTGATGATGCTCGGCTCGCGTAGCAGACCCGCCTGCTCGCGAAAGGTGGCAGGCTCGTCGGTTTGCCCGGCGCGCGGCATAAACGCCACGAGCGCTCCGCAGATCAGAACGGCAAAGGTAAGCGTGCCGTACATGGCAACGTGCCAGTCGAGCGTGTCGGCCACAAACTTGCCGACCGAAGTGACAAAGACCATCGCCACGGAAAACGCACCATATACCACCGAGATGGCAAGCGAAGTTTGCTGCGGGGACAGAAGCTCGGGGATGTACGTCACGCCCACGGCGAGCAGCGCGCCCGAGACAGAGCCCAGGACAATGCGCGAGATAAACAGCACCTGGAAGTTGGGCGCCAACGCCATGACCAAGTTGCCGAGCACAAAGATGATGCTATAGCACACGAGCAGCTGGTAGCGGCGGAAGTGGCCCGTGCTGAGCGCAAGCACCGGCGTCGCGATGGCGTAGACGAGCGCGAACACGCTGATGAGCTGGCCCGCAGTAGCAAGTGATACGTCGAGTTCCGTCGCCAAGTCACTTTCGATGCCGATGACCACGAACTCGGAGCAGCCGAGCGAGAATCCCAGCAGCACGAGCAGCGCTAGGCAGAGCCTGGTGCGCGCGGGGGAGAGCGCGGCGGCGGTTGACTTACTTTTAGGCGTGGTTGCGGCGGTCAAGGTTGTCACTCCAATGTCGCATGAATAAGCGGGATTCAATCCCTGCAACTCTAACAGAATGTGTCAGGTGCCTGCC
>DBFVGT010000183.1:0-25470 GCA_048524725.1 Collinsella sp.
ACGCGTAAAGTCCTCGAGCCAATGCTTGAGCGCCTTGCAGCGAGCCGCCACCTCGGCGCCCTCCGGCGTGTAGCGGCGGAAGGTGCAGCTCAGGACAAAGCCCACGATCGTGACGGGGATCGAGATCATAGCGGCACCGACATTGGCATCCGCAAAGTCGGTATAGATCAGAGAGCCCAGAATGCCAAAGACGATGATGATACCGAGAACCAGGCCGGCCACCATCGCGATGGTGCCATCCGATGCGATAAGCTCGCGCGCCTCCAGCTTGCCCTTAACCGTGCTCTGATAGTCCTCGAGCTTGTCGCCAACAGATGTGGTGCGCTCGCTAGCGTACTCCTCCAGCTCGCTAAACGTGCGCGAACGGACTCCGTCCTTATCGGGCTTAACGCCGGCGAAGAAGACCTTGAGCACATCGCGATCGATGCCATCCTTCTTGGCAGCCTTCCAGGCCTCGTCGGTCACCGTGATGCGATACGTCTGCTCCTCTTTTTCGCGACGGAGCAGACCCTTCTTCTTGGCCTCGGTCGCTTCTTCCAGCTTGATCACGCGGTCGTCGGTCAGCTTCATCAGCGTGGCGATATATGCCTGATCGGGCACGTTATTCCAGCTCATAAGAGCTGCAAGCACCGCGGGATGGTCGGCGGAGGGCACATCGCGGAAGTACTCGTCTTGGAAGAGCGGCTTGGGCTTGGGCCTGCGTAGCTTGAGCATCACGATCACACCGGTATAGGCAACCGCCACAACAACACACACCACGGCAATCGCGCTGGCAACCGCACGCGCGTGCTCACGGCGGGCGTTAGCTTCGTCGGCCCATTCCTTCTCTTCGCTCAGGATCGTTGACATGCGCTCTTCGCCCGAGGCGGCAAGCTGCGGCACCCAGTCGCTGGGGAAGGCGATGCGTGCCTCGGCGAATTCGCCCTGGTGCACGCAGGGAATGGTATAGGTGACCATGGGCTCGTCCTCATCGAGCGACACGTCGCCCGTCAGCGGACCATGGCCCCATGCGCGGAAGTTATCGCCCTTGACGGCCGCCGTCCCGGCAGCGGCATTTGCGAAGCACACTTCCATCTCGACGTCATCGGAATCCGCAGACCAGCCGTCGCCCACGAACTTCCAGTAGAGCTCGGCGGTATCGGCCCAGTTCATAACCGCACCGGTCATGGTGTAGCTCACGTAACAGATCGCGCTGTCGCCGCTCTCGTGGGGGCTGAACACCTTAATCCTTACGCCGTCACCGGCCTGCTCGACCGTATAGACGCCAGAATCGCCCTTGTTCGCGCTATCGACTTTGTTAAACGCGGTGTCCTCTTCCTCGACACTCAGCACGTCAACGCCCGCCGTGCCGCCCTGCTGGTTGGTGCCCGTATTGATCTCCCAAAACACGCCGTTGATGTCGTCGTCGAAATCAAACTGGCGTCCCTCGACAACGGTCAGCGATCCATCGGCCTCGACCGTGGCACCGATATAGGTTTGGGTCATGGAGTAGCCGTCGGCGTGCGCGGCGGCAGGCAGCAGCAACAACGCAAGCGCAACGAGCGCGCAGACGGAAGCGAATCGCGCAAACAGGCGGCGCTGCCGGCTGACTTTGGCGGCGAGGGTGTTCATAGGCACATCCTTTGTCTGTGATACCAGTAACGCCATTGTCCCACGTTTACGGGCGCACATGACGAACATCTAGGCCAGCGGAGTATCAAACGGGACGAAAGTCACGCCCGCACCCCGGCAGCTAGTCATTGGGAACGTTCTTAAATGACCAGTCATTAGGGGCACCCTTGGCATAGCCCGCCCCGGCAATAGATACCACTTCACAGCTCCGTCACAGGTGTAGCGGCTTTGTGTGGGCGCGGCCCGCGCTGATTGAGCCGCCAACCGAGGGGCATAAAGCAGTTGAGCGAAACGGTTTGCCCCTTTGCCGTTCGCTCGAGGATCATGTCCCCCTTTTCCGCGGAAACCCCGGCAGTTGCGAAGAGCTGCTGGGGTTTCTGTCGTCTAAGGTGCCGAGTTGATGGACAGGAATCAAGGCACCGAGTCTGCGGCCGCCATACGCAATGCGGGGCCTCGACAACTTGCGGGCCACAGTGACGCCTCCCCATCGTGCCCCGCGTTATACTCGTCCGCATGGATATCAACGCACGCAACATAGCAACGCCCGCCGCGGACGCGCCAACGACGCCACCCGCCTCCGCCCCCGCGCCCGTCGTGGGCCGTTTCGCCCCGTCGCCCTCGGGCCGCATGCACCTGGGCAACGTGTTCAGCTGCCTGTGCTCGTGGCTTTCGGCCCGCAGCCAGGGCGGCAGCATCGTGCTGCGCATCGAGGACCTGGACGATCGCTGCAAGCGCCCGGAACTTGCCGCTCAACTGATTGACGATCTGACCTGGCTGGGGCTCGACTGGGACGAAGGCCCCTACTACCAGCACGATCGCCTGGATCTGTACGAAGCCGCCTTGCGCCAATTGCAAGACGCCGGCCTCACCTATCCCTGCTTTTGCACGCGCGCCGAGCTCCACGCCGCGAGCGCACCGCACGCGAGCGACGGCACGCCCATCTACCGTGGCGCCTGCCGAACTCTTTCGGCCGAGGAGGTGGCCCGCCGCAGCGCCCTGCGCGCCCCGGCCACACGTCTGTGCGTGCCCACCGTCGACGACCTAGCAGACGACGTGATCGAATTTGTGGACCGCACGTACGGGGCCCAATGCGAGGCGCTCGCCACCGAGTGCGGCGACTTTTTGGTACGCCGCAGCGACGGCGTGTTTGCCTATCAGCTGGCCGTGGTGGTCGACGACGCCGCCATGGGCATCACCGAGGTCGTGCGCGGATGCGACCTGCTGGGATCCACGCCCCGCCAGATCTACCTGCAGCATCTGCTGGGACTTGCCACGCCGCACTACGCGCATATTCCGCTGCTCATGTCGCCGGACGGTCGTCGCCTTTCCAAGCGCGACCGCGATCTGGACCTGGGCGAACTCCGCGCCCGCTTTGGCACGCCCGGAGCGCTGCTGGGCTGGCTCGCCGGACAAACGGGCATCGCGCCGGACACCACGCCGCACTCTGCCGAGCAGCTGGTCGAGCACTTTAGCTGGGACGTCATCCGCGCACACCGGGAGAACATCACTGTAACGGCCGAGTAGCCAAACGCCTTGCCACTACGCAACATCCCAGGGCTGGAGTTCGTCGCCCAGGCGAACGATGCAGTCGTAGAGCACGGTATGGCGCTCAGCCGGGTTGGCATCCCGATGGAAATGACCGTAGTACCAGCGCTTGTAGTCCAAGCGATCTTCCAGCTCATCGAAAAACGCCGTAAGCCGATCAACGGCGGGGTAATTCCAGCCGGGTGCCGGATAAAGCGTGGGCGAAAGCATGCGCGTGGAGCAGGTGTGGGTGATCACGTAGTCGACCTTCCAGCCAACGCTGTCGAGTTTTGTCCGCGCCTCCTCAAAGTTACGCTCGTCCGGCAGCTCATGCGGCCACCAGCTGGAATACGGCACGCGGTATTCCTTGTCCACGCTCGTGGCGCCGCCCATGGTAAAGACCGTTGAGCCGTCGAGCTCAAAAACCTCGCCGCGCGTCAGACGCCGTATGGGTGAGGTGTCCGACAGGCGCTGCGTCAGCCCACCATGCCACAGCTCCATGGGGCGCTCCGCCCAGTGATCGAAACGCTCGTGGTTGCCGTCGACAAACATCACGGTATAGGGGCGCGACTCCAGCCAAGCGATGTCGGTACATTCCTCGGCAGAGAAATCCCAGGGAAAGCCAAAGTCGCCCGCGACAATCAGATAGTCGTCGCTCGTCAGGCTATCCCCAAGCTCCCAATCGCGCAGCTTTTGCATGTCGAGGCCGCCGTGAATATCGCCTGTCACATAGACCGTCATCGGACCACCACTTCCCTCTTATAGAATTCGAGCTCGCGCTCGACCTGCTCGTCGCCCGTGGAGTTGACCCACCACGGCCACTTAACGCAACACGCTGGTTCATCGACCTGCGCAAACCACGACTTAAGCTCATCCAGGCTCACTGGAGCGTAATTGTTGGCATCCACGCCCACGTCATAGCGAAGCAGACCCTGCCGACGGTTGAACTTGTTGTACGCGCCGCCGCAACTGTGGATATGCCCGTGCAAATGCCAGCTGCCGTGCGACATGCCCTGCCAGTCGACCATGGGATAGTGGCTCAGCACAATTTTTTGACGGTCGATCTTGAGCACGCAAATGGGCGGCTCGACGATAAAAGCATCCGCCACCGCAGGCTGCGTCCAGTCTTTGTCGTGGTTGCCGGGCAACAGATGGACACGCTTGCACGCAATGCTTTTGCGCAGCTCGCGGGCGTCTTGGACCGTCATCTTAAAGCTGAAGTCGCCCAGAATATAAAGCTCGTCGTCCACAGCGACCTTGCTATTAATGTTGGCGACCATGACGTCGTTCATCTGCGCACCAGTCGACCAAGGCCTGTCGGCGAGCCGCAGCATGTTCTCGTGTCCAAAGTGGGTATCGCTGGTAAACCAGATCATGGGAACCTCCTAACGCTTTTGCCCAGAATTTCCACTCGTCGCCCCACCCTACTCATCGGTGCATCGCGCCTCGATCGGCACGATATCTTGGTAGATCAGGCGATGCTTGTCGTCGCGCCATTCATCGTCATGGTAATGGCCAAAGAACCAGGTGCGGTAGTCGAGTCGCCCGTCGAGCTCGCCCAAAAAGGCCTGCAGCGAATCGTCGTAGAACTCGCGATTGCACTCCATGCACAGCTCGTCTGCCAAATCGACCGGCGCCTCGTGAGTCACAACATAGTCGACCTTCCAGCCCACACGATCGAGCGAGGCGCGACAGTATTCCATCTCGCTCTCACTCGGCATTTCCTCGGGCCACCACGTCTTTCCCTCCCGGCGCCACTGTTTGTCATGGCTCGCGGCGCCACCCATGGCGAACACCGTGTTCTCTGCGATATCGAACACCTCTCCGCGCATCAGGTGCAGCACATGCGGGCGAGCCTCGTGAACGAGGCCCCCGTTCCACTCTCGAATCGGCAGCCCCGCCAGCAGATGATAGTTCTCGTGATTGCCGTCGACAAAACACGTAGTCCAGGGCTTGGACTCAAACCAGTCGAGCCAGTATTTGTCGGTGTTTGAGCCACTCCATATAAAGCCAAAGTCGCCGGCAATGATCACCACGTCATCGCGCGTCAGCGTACGGCCCAATGGCCAAGCGCGCGACGAGAAGCGGCTCGCCCCGTACTCGGCAACACCGTGAACGTCTCCGGTAACGAAAATGGACATTAAGCAACACCTCCGTGCTGTGCGACTCTGGACAAATCGATAACAGAAATTGCAGGCCGGCCCCGGCATCTGCATCCCTTAGGGCTTACCCTTCGTTCTTCCATCCAAACGGGTCAAACACCCAAAAAATCAAATCGAGCACGCCGCCGGTCATCATGGCACCGGCAAGGGCCATGCAAACGTGCAGAAAACTGGCACTTCGAAGCACGTCGAACGGGCCCAGGACGGCCAGCAGCGCGACTGCTGCACCGACCAGGCACAGCACAAGGCACGGCCCCGCGTCTTTAACGCATTTCTTTGCGAGATGTTTGGTGTTGTCACTCATCGATTTCGAACTCCTTAGAGGGTCGTTGTTCGGGCGTATGCCGCCGCGACAGAGCAGGGCGGCGAGTTAAGTGTCACATGTCGTGCTGACACGTATTAGTTACCCTACAAATAATTCCATTTGATAAAATGTAGGGTAACTACTCAGAAGGGAAGCGCCATGTCCGTCTTAGAAGATGTCCTCGAAGAGGAGTATGCACGCTCGAACCGCCTCTTGGAGCTCATGGAGCAGGAAATCGGCCTCCTTCCAAAAGGCAGCATTCGCATGCGAAACATAAAGGGCCACGAATACTGCTATCTCAACTATCGAGTCGGCGACAAGGTCAAAAGTGACTATGTCCCTGCTGCAGAGGTTAATGATCTGCGAGCCAAAATCGAACGTCGAAGGGCTCTTGCGGCCGCCATCAGAGAACAGAAGCGATCTCAAAAGCAAATCATACGTGCGTTGGGAAGGGTGCCAAATGTTGGCTGAGCAGCAACAAGCTTTCTTAAAAGTACTTGACCTGGTCGAAGAGGCAGGGTGCATAGACCACGTTATCCTCATCGGGTCCTGGGCGGAGTTTGCCTACAGAGAAGCCGAAGTACTTCCGGGCTTTTACCCAAATATCAAAACAATGGATGTCGACTTCCTTGTTCGAAACCTACGACGCCCCAGCCCGGCGGCGCGCCTGAGCGCTCTCGCAAAAGAACGAGGCTTCTTTGTCGAATCCGACCGCATGACCGGAACAACAAAGTTGCTGGACATCACCGGCCTTGAAGTTGAATTCCTCATCAGAAAAATGGGTGCTGGAAAAGAACCTGCTCTCAAAACGAATATCGGGGTGACAGCCCAAGCGCTATGGCACATGGACGTCATCCTGAAAAACACCATCGACATTCGCTGTTTGAGCCACGTTGTGACCGTTCCGACCCCCGAGGCCTATGCGGTCCACAAGATGATAATCAATGGCGAACGTGGCAAAAAGGCCGAAAAGGACGCCCATGCCGTGGAAAACATGCTTCCGCTGCTAGACGAGGAAAAGCTCAATGCAGTATTCAGCTCGCTAACAAAAAAAGAGAAAGCAAGGGTCCGTGCGTTTGCAGAAACCTATGGCGTTGCGGAGCGCATCTTGGGAATCGCCTAAGCCCCTGGCGGGCAGCATGTTGGGCAGGGCGTCTTGCCTCGCTTGAGTGCAGCCGCTAATGGTACGCTTGTTTTAATGGCGTTTTGAGGAAGGCTTTTGCACCCCGTAGAACGGTGGTAAATCTTGCCGTTCTTAGTGACGATTACCTTGATTTTTGAGGTATCCACACTGCGGGGCTCGATGGGCGCAGCCACCTCTTGACGAGCTGGCGCTGTTTTCCAAGGCTTGCCTCTCGAAAAACCAAAATCGCAGAATCGATTGATATAGCTGTCGAAACATCCATCGAACAGCAACCCCGTTGCCAGACCCGCCATGAATCCGCAGGCGATCGCGGCCTCTCCTCTTATTTGCATATATCCCTCCTTAATCAATCTTGAAGAAAAAGGCGGCGCGCGCCGCAGAGCCCATGCCCCTGCGGTGCGCGCCAAAAACAGCGCGCTTCCCTGTCCCTAACGGATCAGCTGGCGGCGCTTATCGGACAGGAATACGCCGGCGGCCACCAGGACCGTGCCGCCGATCACGAAGGTCTCACCCAGCAGCTCGGACGCATCGCCCGTGGCGGGCATCGCCGTCTGCCAAGTCGTGGCCTCGGTCTTTGCCTCCGCATGCTTGGCCTGGTACGTCACTTGCGTGACGGGCTGGGTCTGCTCGCCGTTTCCGCGGTCGGCGGCCTCTTGGCGAGCGATCTCGGCGTTAAGCTCGGCAATAGCCTGGTCGAGCTCGACCTTGGCGGCGGTGTAGTTGGCGAGCGCCTCCAAGTATGCCGGCGCCACGGCATCCGTCGCAGCCACGGCGTCATCGAGTTCGGCCTTGGCGGTCGCGGCACGCTCGGCGGCATCGTGGGCCGCAGCGATCTTGGCGTTAAGTACCTCGTCCGCATCGTCAGTGCTGCCGTTGACAATGGCTTCGGCAATATTGATTCTGCGCAGGCGGGCAACCGCGGCGGCAGAGGCGTCGCGGGCGGCAGTTGCATTCGCCACGGCATCGTCAGCCTCCACCACGTCGTACTCGGCATCGCTCACGGCCACCTCCGCAGCATCGAGCGCGACATCGGCAGTGGCTTTGCCCTCTGTGGCCCTGGCAAGTGCCGCAGCGGCATTCTTAAGCTGAGAGGCGCGGGCGGCAGCTGCATCAGATTTTGCCTGAGCCGTTGCCGCGGCGGCGTCGGCATCGCTTGCAGCCCGCTGCGCCATATCGAGCTCCACCTGAGTGGCAGCAGCATCGATGCCTGCCTGATCGGCATCGCCTTGGGTGGCAAGAAGTTCGGCCTCCGCCTCGCGCTGATTGGCACGCGCGCTTTCGAGTGCAGACGACGCCGCATCAAACGCACGCTGAGCAGCGGCGATATCGGCTGAGTACGCCGCTAGCTCATCCTGGGCCGCGGCAAGTGCATCCCGTTTGTCGCCAACACCGGCACGAGCGGCGTCCAGTGCGCGCTTGGCAGCAGCCACCTTGCCCTTGGCAATGTCGAGCTCGCCAGACTTGGCGGCCACGGCGTCCTGCGCTGCCGCAACAGCGGCGTTGGCAGCGCTCAAATCGGCGCGGGCATCGCTGACGGCACGCGCGGCGGCGTCAGCTGCAGCCTGCTTTTGCGCCACGGCAGCCTGGGCCTCCGAGGCCTTGGTTGCCGCGACATCAACGTTAGCGGCAGCGCGCTCAACCTGGGTTTGCTTTGCTGCAACGGCCTGCGATGCTGCACTCACCTTGCTGCCGGCATCGTCGGCAACGCCCTGCGCCACAGCAAGCTCCTTGCGTGCCGCATCCACGCCCTGCTCGGGATTTGCCAACGAGTCACACCACGCATTCAACGCAGCCTCATACTCTGCAACCGTCATCGGATTGAGGTTATACGGCTTATACCATTGACCAGAATATACAAATGTTTGCGCCTGTGTACTCCCGTACAGCGTCCCTCGCGTGCAAACGCCCATGCCCGTCACGGTGTAATCGGGGTTGATCACGTTGATGTAATGTCCGACCGAAGGGTTTGGTCCACCGTGCAGTGCGGCGTAGTTATCAATCTGGGAGCTATGCGCTGTATAGAAATCGTAAGCGGCCTTTCCCGTAAGGCCCGACGCGCCCAGCGAGGCGGCGGCAGCATCAAAGATGGCCTTCTCCTGATCGACCCACTGCTTAAACGGATTGCTTCCGTAGTTCCACGCCACATTCTCGCCCACGTTAAACTGCTGAGCGTGCGCGACCTTCGTATCGGAGAAGTTCGCGTCGGCGATGGCGGTCGCCATCATGGCATATGTCACCTTGAGCTCGCCTAGGCCAACGCTTGCGCGATACTCGCTGCACGCTTTGAGCCACACAACCGCCTGCTTCATATTGGTCAGGCTCGTCGCGTCGACTTCCTCGCCCACCTTGTTGTAGCCAGCGAGTTTGCAGTTGAGGATGATATCCGCCGCATCGTCGGCACCCACACTCTTAAAGAATGCGATGGCACCCTGGCGGTAGTTCTCCGCCGATGCATTCGCCGTTGCCTGAGCGGCATCGAGCTTTGCCTGGGCCTGAGCCACAGCCTGGTCGGCCTGCTGCTTTTGGGCCTTCGCCTGATCGAGCGCCTTGTCGGCAGCGTCTTTCTCGTCCTTGGCCGCCGAAAGCTTGGCCTGGGCATCGGCCAGCTCCGTGAGCGCACTGGCATGATCGGTCTTGGCCTGGTCAAGAGCGGCGTCGGCAGCGGTCTTGGCAGCAGCGGCGGCATCCAGCTTTGACTGGGCATCGGCAGCGGCCTGCTGCTGATCGGCAACTGCCTGCTGAGCAGTCTGAACCTCGCCCTCGGCGGCGGCAACGTCCTGCTCAGCGGCAGCAAGCTCGCTCTCGCACTTCGACTGCGCGGCCTTGGCGGCCGTCAGCGCTTCGGACGCAGCAGCCACCTTTGCCTTGGCGGCCTCGTACTCCGGGCCCGCGGCGCCCTGCTCGGCTCGATCCAGATCGGCCTTGGCCGCGTCATAGCTCGTCTGCGCGGCATCCACGTCCGCATCTGCCGCGGCCTTTGCCTGCTGAGCTGCCGAAAGCTTGCCCTGCGCGTCCTGCTGCTTGGCAGCGGCGGCAGTGGCAGCGTCTTGAGCATCCGAGAGCTTGGCCTGCGCATCAACGACCTGCTGCTTCGCCTGTTCCAGGTCACTCGCAGCCTGCCCTGCGGCAGCCTGGGCGGCAGCTACAGCCTCGGGCGTAGCATCGGATGCAGCAGCCTGTGCGGCCTCAAGCGCAGACTGGGCATCACGGGATGCCCTCTGGGCAGCAGTCAGGGCTTCATCCTTGTCCGCCAGCTCCTTCTTGGCAGCATCGAGCGCAGCCTGAGCGTCCTCAAACGCCTTGACATCCTGATCGGCCTTGTCCTGCGCAGCGCCCAGCTGCTTTTCCAGCTCGGCCGAAGCAGCGGAGGCCGCGCTATCGCTCGCACCGCGGGCCGCGTCATAGGCGCCCCGCGCCTGCTGCTGGTTGACGGCGGCAGCATCGTAGGGAGCGGCAGCCGCTTCCAGATCGGCCTTGGCGGTAGCAGCTTTAGCGCGCGCCGCATCAACTGCAGCCTGCAGGTCGGCGACCTTTTGCGCTGCAGACACGGCACCCGCGCCAGTACCGGCGGCCGCAGTACTCGTCAGCGGCGACATCACCGCAGCCGTTGCACCCGTGGCGCCAACGCCATCCGCATCCTGTGCCACCGCGACCAGGGGCGACAGCATCGAGCCGCCCGTCATGGCAATCGTCGCCGCAGCAACCGTCACCACGCGTCCAGCCGCCTTGGCCTTACCCAAAGCCTTGCCGTCCATGTCCTCGTCCATATCACAGGCTGCATCGCCCCCCCCTCGAGGCACTGGCGCAGCTCCTTTTGCTCGCGGATGCGATTCAGCACGCTGGCACACACCACGGCCAAAAAGCGCAATCTCGGGGGCTAGTCGGATACATCTGGGCCGCGATCCGGCACCGGCGGTAGTATCCGATTGTCACGCCACTTCTAGAATAAAACTAGATTGGCTATAATCAAAATATATTATCGTATATTTGAAAGAGGTATTCAGTGCTTGAACGGATCGGATCATCGGACGCTATTCGTTATATGGTGCAGGATTGCGGCATGACTCTGCAGGATGCATCCGTTAAAACCGGTAAGCAGAAGGGTAGCCTGTCTACTCGCCTGCATAACAACACGCGGTTCACCATCGATGAATTCGTCAAAATCTGCGATGCGTGCGGCTGGCAGCTCGTGCTTAAACGGGGTAGCAAGCAGTTCGACCTGCGCGGGATTGATGAGAACAAGCCGCGCGGCGATGCGAAGAAGTAGGGCCTGGCTATTCGCATGCCTCACCTGCGGTCCATCCATCAGGGTGCAATTGCCTATGGCCGCCGGACGGCTTTAGACATATACGAAATCGACTACGACCTTACCGTCGCCCATGATTTGTCTAGCCGCCGCCTGCGCCGCACGGTTGTCGATTCTCTGCTGTTTCGTTAGGGTTCCGAGGCGAGTCATAGGATGGTACGGCATCGGGTTCGGCATGCTTTCGAGGAGTTCGGCCGTGCGGATATCAAGCGCCTCGGCGTATTCATCCAGAAAGTCCCATGCCTCGTCTACCGGCAGCATCGTGTCCCGCTTGGGGTTTTTCCAGTCCTTAACTGATCGGTTTGTAATACCCAATGCTGCCGCGATCTCGGACGTCGGTACTCCCAAGGCGTCCGCTTGCGCGGCAAATGCAGCCTTGAGATCGATATCGGGGAAAAGTCCAGGTTCTGCTCGATCCACTCGCCGTCGCGGGATGCATAGACAGTAGAGCACTCTATACCCTTCGCGGCGAGTTGGTCGGCGGCAAGGCGGCTCGCGAGATTGTAAAGGCCTCCCGGTTCAGTATCGGGCAGATCTTCATCTCGGTACCAGCGAACGATATGCTGGCCGAACTTCTCGTAGGAATCGTTCGCGTCATTCAAGCATTGCAGTGTGAGGTCGCCGAGCTTTTCGATCTGGTCGCTTATCCAGTCGAAGGCATCCTTGACCGGCATACAGTCGAGCTCGGGGTCGAGCCATTTTCGGACGCTCGAGACGCGAATGCCGAGACCTCCTGCAAGATCTTCCGGCTTGAGCCATAGGTTATCGAGCTGGGCCTGCATCGAGCATTTGAGATCGAACATGGTCATTCCTTCCTGTAATCGTGCAATGCGTTCAAGAGTAATCCGTTGTCGGGCGCGAGGCGCTCCGTCATTGGGTCAGAGACTATACAGGACTTGATATGGCTAGCGACCAACAGCGCCTTGTTCGATAGTCCCGTCAAGCAACATCTTGAATCGTAATTGATGAGTCTTTCGCCCTTATGGGCTATGGTTGAAGCGTCTTTATGTGATTCAACGCACACAATAGCACGGTCCTATTTCGCTCAAAGCAATACCGGAACCACGCATATATTCCCAAGGCAACCAGGAATAGCACCATGAAAATCTCGGCTAAAGTTGGATTACTGGCTATCAGCGCAGACAAATATCCTCCAGCCATAAGAGAGGCAATGATGCCAATCAGGCTAAGGGCCCAGCTCGTATAATGCGTCTCAGCAACCGCCCGTTCGATTATTTTGCATTTCTTTTCCAGGCTAATGTCCCCATCAGCTCCAGCGAGAGAGAAGTCCATTCCTGAAATTAAATCGAGTAATTCAGCCTCGCTGTATCCGCTTTTCTTGAATCTTTTAATGAAGAAACCTCCTGGTCCAGGACCGTAGATAGGACGGTTTACACGAAACAGTTCCTTATAGGCGATTTCCATTGTTAACTCCTTAAAGTACGGGTGCTATTTACGCTATCGTTCTATCATTTCGTTCGGACAGTTTATTGCCGAGCCGCCACCGATCATTCACAGGAACCACTCTTGCAGTCAATCTCCGTCCAACCACTCCCCGCACCCCTCATACCCACGCCCAAGCTTCCTCCCAAGCTCCGCGGCATTGCGCTTCGTCTCCTCGGCAAACAGGTCATCGATTGCCCTGTCGATCCGTACGCAGGTCTCGAAATGCTCGTCCTTCCAGGGCAGATTGAGCCCCAGGCTCGTATCCCAATAGCCGCCGAGCTTTGCGTTGATTACCTCCTCGGGATACAGCACGTCCTGGCGAACACCTTCGATCACCTCATCCTCGCCCATGTCACAGGCTGCATCGTCCTTCTTGAGACACTTGCGCAGCTCCTTTTGCTCGCGGAAGCGATGCAGCGCGCTGGCGCACGCCACAGCCAAAAAGCGATAACGTTCGCATAGGTCCCATTCGCCGCCGAGCCATACGCGATAGCCCAGAACGACGCTTGCAGGCTCCTCGTTCAGTAGGAACAGCTCCCACGGGTACACCTCAGCACACGCGTCCTCCCCTGACTTTTGCGCGCCACTGCGCGTAAAGGCGCACGGCTCTACATCGTAATAGCCAAAGCCGTGGCCCGCATCGCGACGATTGATGACATGCTTGGGCAACAGGACGATCTTGTCGCTGGGCTCGGGGTCGATCTTGCGCAGCTTTTTGACCTTGCGGCGGACACGCTTTAGGTTGCGCTCGCTATCGACACGGCCACGGTCGTCCGGCTTGCCGCCGTATCGCAGGGCAACCTCGCGTGCCAGGATCTTTGTGTCCGCAGCGCACAGCAGGTCGCTCACGGTGGGCAGATCTTCCCACTCAATACCGTCGACATCCCAAATCCTGCTCATGTTCAACCTCTTTCTGGCTGTTCAACTACGTGCTCATTCGCCCTGTTTAACGTGCTTGTAAGGCATGCACCCCACTAGAGCGCTTTCTTGCTGGGCGCAATCACCTCGTCCACCAGGCCCAGCTCTAGGGCGCGCTTGGCATTGCACCAGCAATCGCGCTCGGTGAGCTCGTGGAACTCCTGGGCGCTCAGGTTGCCATGCTCGGCCAGCAGCTCGTCCAGCTCGGCGCGCATGGCCGCTGTATGCTGGGCCACAATCTCGATATCGGTCTGCTGCGCCATGCCTGTGCCGCCCATCAGTTGGTGGATGAGCACCTGCGTGTGGCGGTACACCTGGCGGTGGTCGCCGCAGGCCAGGATCACCGCGGCCATCGAGGCCACGACGCCCTCACCCACCGTGATCACGGGGCAGTCGAGCGACTGCATGGTGTCGATGAGCGCCAGCCCCGCCGTAACGCTGCCGCCTGGGCTGTTGATGATGAGGGTGATGGGCTCGGTCGCACTTTGATGTTCCAGCACCAACATGGACTTAATAAGGCCGTTGCAGGTCACATCGTTGACCTCGCCCTCCAGCAGCAGCACACGACTGTTGAGCAATTCGCTTGCCATATCGACAGCGGCAACACGGCCGTCCTTGGACTTCTTTATGATGCTGGGCTCACGATACATAACGGACATGGTTAATTCCTCTCTAGATGGAATCGATAAGGGAAACTGGCCGCACGGCACATGGCAAACAGAGGCCGTGCAGCCAAAATACAGGTCAGAATGCGCGAGGTTGCAAGGGTTAATCCCTCAGCCACTTGGCCGCGTTGGGATGGTCGCCGCAGAAGTACTTCTTGGCGCGGAAGGGACGCATGCCGGTCACCTTGACCAGGCAATCGGTGCGAGGCATAAGCCCAACCTCGCCTGGGGTCATCACGCAACCGCGTACATCTACGGCAGTGCGCTCGGCGCCCACGTACTTGGTGCCCAAAACCGACTCGCCACACAGTTCGCTTATGTAGTTCTGCGTCGCGATGTTGCTGCCGCCACCCATATAGACCAAGCTATCGCAGTTATCGAGGATGGTAAGCGCCGTGGATTTGCCGTACACGGCATCGAGCTGGCTCAGCGATTGCGCACACATCAAAAAGCTAATGCCGCGGCTGCGCACGGTCGCAATGCTGCGCTCAAAATCGGGGATGCGTCCCACATTGGGAAACTCATCGAGCACAAACTGCACGCGACGCTGCAAATGGCCGCTGGGGCTGGCATCGGCACGGCGCTGGGCAAGGTTAAACAGCTGCTTAAGGGCAACGTTCGCAAGCCATGCATTAGCCGAATCGTTGTCACTCACCTTAAGATCGATCACGCGCTTGCCCTCGTCAATACGATCAAGACGCATCTCGTCATTCTCAAAAACGCGCATGAGCTGAGGCGTCTTAAGCCGCGAGATAGTTGCATTGAGCGTGATCAGAATACTCTTAAGCGTCCTATCTGCCGCACCTCGAAAATCGCGATACTGCTCAACGCCATACAGGTCCGCGTTCGCCGACTCATACCTGCCAAGAAATTCCTTGGACTCCACCTGCTCCACAAGGTAGTCCAACGGAAATCGGCCCTCGCCATCTCCCGTGACCTTGATGAGCGCGGCCAGCTTAAAGACGTTGTTCATCTTAAGGTAGCGGCGCGGAGCCGTGGGATCCCCACCCGGCGCAAATGTGCCGGCAAGGCACTCCAAAAGGAACAGGATTCCAATAATCGCTCGGAGCAGCAGATCGCTCGCGTTGTCCCAAAACGGGTCGTTCCTAAAGCTGCGCCCATCAGGATCGACCCCCTCCATGATTGCCGCCACTGTGGTGGGGATATCCTCGACATCCATCACGTAACGCAGAGGGTCGTATCCGGCCGACCGCTCGGGATTAACAGTATCGAGAACCGTTACCTCGTAGCCGTCCTCTTCAAAGCCTTTCCCCGTACGGCGCAGCAGCTCACCCTTGGTGTCTGTGACCACATAACAGCATTCGTGGTGATTGAGCAGGTTGGGCAAAACGAAACTCGCCGTTTTGCCGCTGCCGGTTCCGCCAAAGACAAACACGTTGTTGGACACGCTCGTCTCCCAGTGCTTATCGCCCTCGTAGAAAGCAACCGTGGCACCGTGCGCCAAGATCACATCGCGCTGCTCATCGCCGGACGACAGCGCCTGCATTTCCTCCTTGGTCGCCCACTTCTTGGCTTGATACTCCGTTTGCTGTGCGTCCTCGTAGCCGTACATCTTAATGACCGACATGTCACGGCCCCTTTCTTGTCGATGGTTCTGCGTAGTTGCTAGGAAATACGGTCGATGCCTTCGCCCTCCTTGGGGCTTGTCGCGCATGGCAACTTGACCGCGCCGTCAATCAGTCGCTCGGCCTGCGCCACATAGCTCTCGCGCGCCACGGTTGAGACCGTCCCGTCGCGCAGATACGCAAGCAACGACTCGATCATCAGCTTGTCGAGCAGGTCGTATCCCTTGGCCTGAGCGTAGTTGAGGGTGTAGCGGTCCCGAAGCCTCTGTACCTTGGTTGCCAAATCGGTTTCCATCTTTTCCTCCCTGTAATAAAAGTTCTGCCGATTGTCCGAAAGCGCCTCAAACGGGCGTTTGACACATAGCTCGAAGTTGAAACGCGAACTCGCATCGAATACGCGTTGCTGAATCACGCGGTAACGTTCGAAAAACATGACGGCATCGTCTTCGTCCGCCGTAAATCCATGCGATCCATCGCGATGCACGTGGTCGCTGGGTCTTTTGTAGTCGATGCTTCGCACAAAGCGAGACGGAATGCGTCCCCCTTTTTCGGACGAGTACTTCATACCTGTCGAAACCTGCTCAAACATGAGCACGCCGCTCGATTTAAAGCGCGGATTGCTTCCGTGCCGAAACAGGCTAATTAAGATGGCCATGCAGCGCATGCAGTTATCGCGCTGGGGAAAGTACAGCGACAGCAAAGCGAGCGCCGCCGCGACCAAAAGCTCGCGAGCCTCGTGCACATCGTCTCGATACTGCTCGGGCACCAGCCCGGGAATATCGGGTGAATGCTTTTCCAGTACGCCAACAAGCGCCTTAGCGAGGCGTTCAACGTTCTCCTCACCGCAGTACGGATACGGAAACGGCTTCTCTGCCTTCACGTTCTTTTCGCACATGCCACGGAGGTCTTCGTCGAGCGTGTTGAGGAATACCTCATAAATGTTGTCTTCGTTCTTCATGGATGCTTCTTCCTGTCCGGTTGCAAATGTTTGTCGGTAAGTTTGTTCTAAGTTTTAGAATGTTCTGAGGTATAGGTAGTAGTTATTGACCTAACCTGCTGCTTCGTAAGTGAAATTGCCCTGCTCGATAGCACAGTTTGCCTACGGCTGTATAGCGGTTGTATCAAGCAGTTGATATTGAGTTGGTTTTGGATTGCTTCGAGGATAGCACAGTGCGCTGTTCTCGTCATTAGAAATTTTCAAATTATTCTGCTAATATATAACCCACTAAGAAGAAAGGGCTCTATACATGCGTGAAACCACATCATTGCCGCGCCTCACCGCCGCCGCCCTCTCGCGCGCGCTCAACCTGGAACAAGACAGCCGTCTACTCACCGTCCGTCTGCCTGGCGCTGTGGATGCCGAAGATCTCGCTAAGTGCTTTACCCTAAACGGTAACGGCGTGCCCGATATTTGTGAGCTTGAACCCGGCAAGCAGAATGCAAGCGATGATGATGCAGCGCCGGTGTTTGTCGATGCATCAAACTACTACCGCGCAAATAAGCACGATATCGAAAAAGACAGTGCCGCGCTCATCGATTATTTGGAGCCTGGCTACCTTGATTTTTGCGACTGGGGTCCTTTTATTTGGTGCCTGTATGCTCTCGCCCTTTCGGGCCGCACTCGAGCAGCCGTGGTACTTCCCGCCGATTTACTTGATAAAGCTGAACAAGCACGCACGATTTTGATACGCGAAGGGCTCATCGAGAGCGTCGTTTATTTGCCACTTTCCGAGCCCAGGCCCTACATGACAAGCGCGCTCCTCATACTGTCTTCAGGAAATCGCAGCGTTGCATTTCGCAGCGCAATTGAGCCCGGACCGCGTTTTCAATATGTGACTAAAACATCGTATTACTCAGATATCACCTTTTCTATCTCTCCTGACTGGGCCCGCATTGATACCAATACGCCAAGATCGACGCCAATCGAAACGTCCACTTTTGCCACGCGCGAGCTGCTCCAACACCACGCCGCTCTCTCAAAAGGCAAAATCAGCCTCATCGCCATCACCCGAAACTACAGCGCCACACTCGGTGACTCTTTTACGCGAGTCGCGCCATTCATGCCCCGCGAGAGCACGACATCGAACGACATTGACGCAGTCGAGGTGCGCCGAATCTCATCTCAAGATTTTCAGGACGGCAATCTTCTGCCCGTAGATGCTTCAGATAATCAAAATAGCTCGGATTCTAAATTCGTAAAGGTGGACCCCAGCGTTCTCGATCGTTATGAGCTCCGCGCTGGAGATATCGTCATGCCGCGCATGCTGGGTCGCTACGGCGCGTCCAACCTGCTCGTCGTCAGCTCCGATGACGCTAAGCAGCATCTGGTTGCTTCGCATAACACCACCGTCATTCGCCCGTCATTCCAAACGATGACCGAAGATGAGCGCGTAGTGTTTTCGGAGATAATTGTTGGATACCTTACCGAAGGCCACGGGGCGCAGCTGATTCAAGCATTAACTGAAGCAGCCAGCATCCGCGCCATCCGTCCTAGCGACCTGTTTGAGATCGAAGTCCCGCCGGCGCTCGACCCGCGCACACGCGAGTATAGCGAATCCATCAACCGCTTTGCCGAGGTCGTAAGGACAAAGAAACAAGCCGAGGCCGCTGTCGCCCAAGCCCAGCGCGACCTCGAAGGCGCAAAAAAGGCCGTCACCCAGGTGGTCGACCAGACCTGCGAATAGCGCATAGGCAGTAGAAACGTCTTAAGCCGGCGACAGGAACTAATTCTGCCGCCGGCTTAACTATCTAGCCTATTCCCATCCCGTGGTCTGAGGATTCCATTTGCGCACATTCGCCGAATGATTAAAGCACGGTGTATACAACCGATTGACGACCTCTTCTGCCCCAGCAATGTTCCCCGCGAGATCAAGTACCCCCGCCTGCCTCGCCATCTTTACGTACTGTGCAGAACCATTTTGTTTCCACCAGAGAGGCGCCACGAACTCTTCCGGCATTGCCACTTTGCGGGCAGACGCTTCTTTCTCGACCCTCTCGACAAGCGTAGCCCCATCGACGAAGCAAGTTTTCGCGTACACCAAGATGTCGACTATATCCTTGATTCGCGATGAAGCACGGCCCTCATGCATCTCTATCATTGCGAGCAATTTATCTGCAAGGGCACTCTCCACTCGGCATACTCGATAGTCGCAGACTGGGAGCCCCTCGATATTCAGACGATCGATCGGCGCAAGAACCTCAGGCTCAAGTCCCCGCACTTCATCAATTACCAAGTCAATTGAAATTGGCTGTAGCTTCTTGGTTCCCATAAAGGGGGTGAACCACACCTTCGCACCGCACCGATACTCATCTTCTTCTTTGATTTGCTCTGCACGATCAAAGACGAACGAAACGAAATCCTCCAGATCAATCGAAGCAGCCTGCACCAGATCGACAATAGCCTCTTCGAGACTCTCCTCTTGAGCAACCAAGTCAATATCTCTTGTGACACGTGCATCGAGTGTTCGCGCCAGGACGCTTTGACCGCCCTTGAGCACAAAGCTGCCGTCATCTTCTGAAAAAACGCGACATAGGAAGCGATGAAAGTAGAAACCGACGATTGCCCGATTAGTATCCATTGGTGATTCTCTTGCGGCATTCCTAACAGCCATCTCCAATGCGGCAGGCGTTTTGTACTTCACCATGTCCTCCGTTTCGCATTACCCGTTCAGTACCATCAGCAAAGGCGCCATCAGCTCGCGTCGTTTGGCGGTTTTAGAGTTCTCCTTTACGAGATCTTTCAGCCGCTGCGTATCGAGCCCACGCCCAAGCGCATCGTGATAGGCATCGATGATTAATGAAGGGTCCTCACCATCGAGGCAAAGATCGACAAGCGTGCGCTCGGGCTTGGTTACCGGCAGGCCGTCGAGCCAGACGATATCCCGCTCTGCAATCTCGCGCTTTGCAAAAGAAAGGGATTCGTTTCTCGTATTGATGCGCATGGGCGCGATCATCCTGTAGGGGGACAGATAGAAATCGCCCATTTGCTGTAGGTTCGCCGCAGTCGTACCGCTCACGGCAATGCCATCCCACTGGCGCTTTCTCTCCCACGCGCAAAGGGAAGGATTGGTGAGCTTCCAAAGAGCGTTGAGCTCGTCGGTGTCTCGGCGCTGTGTTCCAGCCATCCGGTAGGCGCCGTGGCATATCCGCTCAAGACGCCCCGCACGGCATGAGTGCGCCAGTGCATCTCGAGAGATGTCCATGCGAGCCGCCTGGGCCGTGGTGAACACGCCCTCGCTCTCGGAAAGCTCACTTATCGCCGTTATGTTGCTAAAGTACTTCATGTCGCAATTGTAGGATATTTTCAGACTTTTACAACGTGATTTTGATTCTATATGATCGGCATGCCTTGTTTGTCCCTTTTCTGCCGCTGCCCTGCTGCTTGGCAACAGCTCTTCTCCATCGAGGTCTAATACTTTTCCGTGAAGTGAACGTCTGTTTTTGGACCCCTGGAGCATCCGCATTTTCCAGTGGCAAAATCACAGGATTCCAACGTCAAAACCGCAGGAAACGACGCCTTTAAAGTGTCGATGCTTCAGGGGTCCGATTTTGCTCGTTCACTTCTCGGGAAAAGTATTAGACCTCGCCGCCAGCCACTAATAATGACTCCCTATCCCTCCTCCTACCCACCCAAAAACTCATCCAACATTAATCTTGGCTCAAGAATCGCTTAATCTATAACCTGCACTATAGAGTTCGACCAAGGGCGAGGCGGCACCGCGCAACGCAGGCCGACGAACGCAACGCTCGCGCACGGGCAGATCGCCCGGCGCCGCGCCCATCGAACGAAAGGACAGGTCATGGACGACCTCGAAAAAGTTGAAACCATCCGCACCAAGTGCAACGTGAGCTACACCGACGCCAAGGCCGCGCTCGACGCCGCCGACGGCAACGTTCTGGACGCCATCATTTGGCTCGAGTCGCAGGGCAAGACCCAGACCACGTCGGCGCACGCCGCCACCGAGTCCGCGCCAGTCGATGAGCCCTCTGCCGAGATGGTCGCCGCGCAGGTCGCTTACGAAAAGTCGAGCGAAAAGACCGACTTCTCCAAGAAGATGGACAGCGTGTGGGAGTACCTCAAAAAGCTCTTCCGCCTGAGTCTGGACACCAAGTTTATCGCCACGCGCCGCGATGCGATCATCCTCAACATCCCCATCCTGATCCCCATCGTCGCGCTGTTTGCCTGGGGCGCCACGATATGGCTGATGCTGATTGGCCTGTTCTTTGGCATGCGCTACCGCATCGACAGCGACGGCGACGTGCCCGGCAGCATCAACAACCTTATGGATAGCGCTGCCAACGCCGCGGACGACATCAAGCAAAATCTCAACGACGACAAGTAATCGCAGACGGGGGCACGCATGGCACGGATCCTGATCGTAGAGGACGAGGAGAAAATCGCCCGCTTTGTGACGCTCGAGCTGGAGCACGAGGGCTACCAGGTGGAACACGCCGCCGATGGCCGCACCGCCGTTGACCTGGCGCTGGAGCGCGACTACGATCTGATTCTGCTCGACGTACTGTTGCCGCAGCTCAACGGCATGGAGGTCTTGCGACGTGTCCGCAAGCACAAGGATGTGCCGGTGATTATGGTCACCGCGCGCGATGCCGTGATGGACAAGGTGGCCGGGCTCGATGCCGGCGCCGACGATTACCTGACCAAGCCATTTGCGATTGAGGAGCTGTTCGCACGGATCCGCGTGGCACTGAAGCGCTCGGAGGCCGTGCGGGCGGCTTCGGGCGTTGGCGGCGCCGGTGCTGGGGCGGGCGCGGCAGGCGGCGCGGGCGCCGGTATCGCCACAATGTCCCCGGCAACCGACACGACCCAGGCTTCCGCCTCGCCCTCCCCCGCCGCGCTCGCCGTGGGCTCGGTTGCGCTCGACCCCGACCGCCGCGAAGTCACGGTCGGCGGCTCGCCCATCGCGCTCACGGCCCGCGAATTCGACGTCCTCGCCCTGCTTATGGCGCATGCCGGCACCGTGCTCACGCGCGAGCGCATCGCGCACGAGGCGCTGGGCTACGAATACGTAGGCGACACCAACAACGTCGACGTGCACATCGCGCACCTGCGCGCCAAGATCGAAGACGCCGGCGGTGCCCGCATCATCCAGACCGTGCGCGGGGTGGGCTATGTCTGCCGCGCGTAATGCCGAGGCCAAGCGCGTCACCTCCATCGCCCGCGCCATCAACTGGAGCTATATGTGGCGCCGCCTGATGGGCTACGTCTGGCTGGATCTGTTACTGCTGCTTGTTGCGGCGGCAATCCTCGTCTATGGCTACAACCAGACGCTGCCCGATGGCGCGTTTACCGCGGGATGGATCCCTAGCAGCGCCGTTCGCAGCATGTCGCTGACGCCCGCGCGCGGCTGGGACCTGACAACGCTCACCTATACCGTCGAGCTTGCGCGTACCACCAAGACTTTCCCCCTCGCGCAGGACCTCGTCACGCTATGGCCTCTCTACCTTGTAGTTGTGGGTTGGCAGGTCATCAGCGTGCTCAACATGCTCGGCGGCGCCCGCCGCGTGCGCCGCACCATGGCGCCGCTCAACGATCTGGCCCTGCGCGTGGACGAACTCGGCCGCATGCAGCTCTCCGGCGGCAAGATGGAAACGCTCGAGCAGGCCATCGAGCGCGCAAGCGTCGACTCGCCGAGCGTCACCACCGGCGACGCCGACCTGGCAAGCATCGAGGTCGCGCTCAACCGCCTGCTGCGCCAGATGCAAGAGGCCAAGCTGCAGCAGATGCGCTTTGTCAACGACGCGAGCCACGAGCTGCGCACGCCCATCGCGGTGATTCAGGGCTACGTGAACATGCTCGACCGCTGGGGCAAAGACGACCCGGACGTGCTGGCAGAATCCATCGCGTCCCTCAAGGCCGAAAGCGAGCACATGCAAGAGCTCGTGGAACAGCTGCTGTTTTTGGCACGCGGCGACGCCGGACGCACGGTCCTGCGGCGTGCGAATACCAACCTGGCCGCGCTGGTCGGCGAGGTATGCGAGGAGTCACAGATGATCGATGCCGCGCACACGTATCGACTGGCGTACGACGCTGCGCTTGTCAGCGACCCGCGCTGCGACGCGCCCGTTGACGTGGCGCTCGTGAAGCAGGCTCTGCGCGTGATCGTGCAAAACGCCGCCAAGTATTCGGACGCGGGCACGCCCATCTCGTTTGGCGTAGCGCCGGATGCGGGCGCAGGCACGATCGACATAAGTGTTGAGGACGAGGGTATCGGCATGAACCAGGAATCCGCAGCTCACGCGTTTGAACGGTTCTACCGCGCCGACAACGCACGCGATGCCGGCGCGCAGGGCTCGGGTCTGGGGCTTGCCATTGCCAAGTGGATCGTCGATAGCCATGGTGGTGTCATTGGCGTGACCTCAGTCGAGGGCGTCGGCAGCCGCTTTACGATTCGCCTGCCGCGGTAGGAAGCCCCTCGGCATAAAAAAGGGATAGGGCCAGGCGGCTCTATCCCTTTTTGCTAGCTATAGCAGCCTGTGCGCTACTCGCGGCACAGATGCACGGCGAAGCCGGCGAACTCGCGCTTAAAGTACACGAGCTTGGTGCCGCCGTCGGGCAGCAGCACGCGCGACTCCTCGTTGACCTCGAGCCCGCGCTCGGCAAACCACTTCTCGGCTGCATCGATGTCGTTGACGGCAAAGCCAATGTGGCCCTTGGTGCCACGACCGTTCTGCTTCATGACCTCGATCAGCGAATCGTTAAAGTACGAAACCGGGGTCTCGATAACGGGTAGGCCCATCATCGTCGAGAACAGCTCCGCGATCTCCAGGGCATCGGCCGGGTCGGTGGCGTTAATGCCCACGTGGGCGACGCGCATGCCAAAGAGCTCTACCGGGTTGGCGTTCTGCTCATTCATTACAGGCAGCGCCTACTGAGCCATAACGTCGAGAACGGCCTTCTCGGCAGCGACGCGGTTCATGCCGGTCATGAAGGGCACGCCGCTCACGTACGGGCAGGTGAGGCCCTCGGGGGCAACGGTGGTGGCGATCAGCAGGTCGGCGCCCTCGTCGCAAGCGTCCTTGGCCTCAGAGATGGCGCACTGCACGATCTCATACTTGCCGGCATAACCGTTGGCGTCGAGCATGGTAGCGACCTTCTGGGCAACGAGCGTGGAAGTAGCAGCGCCAGCACCGCAAGCCAAAACGATCTTCTTCATAGGTAATGTCTCCCTTCATGGTTTACTTTAGGTAAGTGTACCGCAGCGAGCGATGGCACTCAGCCTCGATGAGCTTTTATGCCAGTTTGCTTGCGCGCTGCGTATAATACATCTAGTACGTGTTGTCATACCGCTCGCTATATGAGCGACTAAGGATCCCAATATGCCCGATTCCCGCACACTCTGGACCGCCGTCGTTATCATCTGCATCGGCGTGTCGGTGTTCTTTAGCGTCAAAAAACGCACCACGTTCAAGCGTCTGCAGCAGCTTATGGCTGCCAAGCAGTGGGACGAGTTCGATCGTTTGCTCGACGGCAAACTCACCAGCATGCTGTACCCGCGCTACAACCGCGACTACCTGCGTCTGAACTCCTATCTGCTGCGCGAGGACCACAAGCGCGCCGATGAGATGTTCGATTTGCTGCTGGGGCTCAATCTGCCCAAGATGCAGCGCGTCGACCTGGTGATTAAGGCCTTTAACTACTATGCTGGCCAGGAGGACCGCAAAAAGTCCAAGGAGCTTCTGCACGAGATCAAGGGCTTTGAGGGCGGTCAGGCCGAGGCGGTCGCACACGAATGCCAGCTGATGTACGACACGATGATCCTCAAGCGCCACAACGACATTCCCGAGCTGGAGCGCATGCTCAAGGAAGCCGGTGACGACAAGGTTAAGAGCTGCCGCCTGGAATACCTGCTAGCCCTGCAGTACCAGAACAAGGGCGACGAGGCCAAGTTCGCCGAGTACTTGGAAAAGTCGGGCCAACACTCGATGGCCGTCAACGCGTAACGGACGGCTTGTGCTAGACTTCTAGTCTCACGGGGGCGTGGCGGAATTGGCATACGCAGGGGACTTAAAATCCCTCGCCGCAAGGATTGTGGGTTCGAGTCCCACCGCCCCTACCATGTAGTGCTTACGAGCCCGTGTCCCCCAGGGATGCGGGCTCATTTCTTTAAGATGCCGGTGGGGCTCGAACCCGCGAGGGGGCGAGCGTCAAGCGGACGCGCAGCGTCCGTAGCGAGCCGGCGAGGACGCCGGCAGGCAGCCGAAGCCGGTGCGGATTTGCGCAACAAATACGCAGATGTCCCACCGCCCCTACCATTTGGCTTTTACGGGCCCGTGCCCCCTGGGGATGCGGGCTCGTTTCTTCTGGATGCCGTTAAGCCTCTAAGTTGCGGTGGAATAGTTCCTGTTTTGGCAGTTTATCAGCCCATTTAGGAACTATTTCACCGCAACTTATGAGGGGATGGTTAAAGGGCGCTGAGGCTGGGGGTCCAGCCGATGGTGGGTAGCTCACCGTCGAGAACCTCGTTAATGGTGGCAGCCATACCGGCGAGCAGGCTGTTCTCGCTTACGGTGAGCGTGTCGTAGCCGCCGGCTCGCATAAGCTCGCGAATCACCACGGCACCAGCCAAGATCACGCCCGCGCGTTTGGGCTGTACACCCGGTAGCGCGGCGATGCCTTCCGCGTCCAACACAGACATGCGCTCGATAGCGGCCGAGACCTGCTCCAGCGACAGCTCGCGTAGGTGCACAAAGCTCGAATCGTACGGTTCCAGCTCGTGGACCAGAGCCACCAGCGTAGTCACCGTGCCGCCCACCGCGACTAAGCGTTCGGCGCGCTCAAAGTCG
>DBFVGT010000184.1:0-2662 GCA_048524725.1 Collinsella sp.
CGCACCAACGGCGGCAAACAGGTCCTCGAGCTGCTTATAGTTAAACTGCTCCGCCACGGCGTTGAGCGCACGCGTGGATCGTGGCGTAGAGATGCCATATCCGCGCTTGCGCAGGTCCTTAGCCAGTATATCGCGGCCGGCAGCAGCGTCGTCGTCCTTGGTCGCGGCGGCGAAGTAACGGCGGATCTTTGACTTGGCGGAAGGCGTCTTAACGATCTTGAGCCAATCACGCGACGGCTTGGAACTCTTGTTGGTCAGAATCTCGACACGGTCGCCCGTCTTGATTTCGTGCGTGAGCGGCGCTACCGCACCGTTGATCTTGGCGCCGACGCAGTGGTTGCCGACCTCGGTATGGACAGCGTAGGCAAAGTCGAGCGGCGTAGAACCGGCACGAAGCGCCATGACCTCACCCTTGGGCGTAAAGACAAAAATCTCCTGGTCAAACAGGTCAACCTTCAGCGAGTGCAGGTATTCCTTGGCATCGGTGATCTCGTCAGACGCCGCCCAATCGAGTGAATGCTTGAGCCAGTTAATCTGATCGTCCAGACGCTGCGCATCATTGGTCTTAGACGCAGACGATCCGCCCGACTTCTTATATAGCCAGTGGGCGGCAATGCCGTACTCAGCCTGCTCATGCATCTCGTAGGTTCGAATCTGAATCTCGAGCGGGCGGGCCGTGGGGCCGATAACCGTCGTGTGGAGCGACTGGTAGTTATTGACCTTGGGCATGGCGATATAGTCTTTAAAGCGACCAGGCATGGGGTGCCACAGCGTATGCACCGCGCCGAGCGTGGAGTAGCAATCGCGCACCGAATGCGTGATGACGCGCAGTGCCACCAGGTCGTAGATCTCGGAAAATTCCTTGCCCTTGCGCTTCATCTTTTGGTAGATGGACCAATAGTGCTTGGAACGGCCGTTGATCTGGAAGTCCTCCAGGCCAATGCGGTTGAGCTCGTCGGTGAGTGTCTTGATGGTCTCGGCCAGATAGCGCTCACGGACCTCGCGCGACTCCGCCACCATGCGTGCGATGCGCTGGTAGGCGTCGGGCTCAAGGTAGAAGAAGGACAGGTCCTCGAGTTCCCATTTAATGGAGCTCATGCCCAGACGGTCGGCCAGGGGCGCATACACGTCCATGGTCTCGCGGGCCTTAAACAGGCGACGGTCCTCACGCAGGGCCGCAAGGGTGCGCATGTTGTGCAGACGGTCGGCAAGCTTAACGATGATGACGCGGATGTCCTTGGACATGGCGAGGAACATCTTTCGCAGCGTGAGCGCCTGTTTCTCGTCCATGCTGTCGACTTCGATGTTGGTGAGCTTGGTCACGCCATCGACGAGCTCGGCCACCGTATCGCCAAACAGGCCGGAAACATCGGCAAGCGAGGTCTCGGTATCCTCGACGGTATCGTGCAGCAGCGCGGCGCACACCACATCGCAGTCCATCTTGAGATCGGCCAAAATGATGGCCACCTCGACGGGATGGTTGATGTACATCTCACCCGAGCGGCGCTTTTGGTTGCAGTGCTTCTCGGCAGCAAAGCAATAGGCCTGCTCCACCTTAGAAAAGTCGTCCTCATTCATAAATTTGAGGCACAGGCGCTCCAGTTTGTCGTAGCTGTCCGCCATAATCTCGGGCGGCAGCTCATCGGCATGCTTATAGTGCTCCATCTCCGAATAAGGCTGGAGGGTGGAATCATGGGCGGTACGGGCTGCGGCATCCATCGAGGTCCCCTTCCCCTAGGCCCGCGGTACGATCGGGCGGTTAACTTTGGCTAGCATATCAGAAGCGCACGAATCGAGCGCCCAACTCCGGAAAGCCGAGAACTCCATGCGCGAGCGCAAGCCCTCCAAATAGCGAATTGACCTGCTCAATTGCACACGGCCGGGGTTTTCGGCCATCGCGATGCGACGGGTGTCGTCAAACCCCGAAACGCGACAGAAACCAAGCTCTTCGAAGATTCCCAGGCCACTTTCCACCGAGCGCTCGTCGACCGGCGTGCGAGCATCGATGGCAAGGCACATCTGCGCGATGTCGATATCGCTTGCGCAGAATGAATCATCCCCGGTCTTACCGCGGTTGGAGCGCCACATGGTCTGCAGCGCGCGATAGAGCGTGACGAGCTCGTCGCGCTCGGGTGCGTAGCAGTCGAGCAGGCGCTCGTTGATGCGGGCGTCGCGCGACGAATAGAGCAGGTGGATCACGGCGGGCTGTCCGTCACGACCGGCGCGCCCGCTCATCTGGTTGAACTCAATGGCGCCAAACGGCATGTGATAGAGCACGACATGGCGAATATCGGGAAGGTTGACGCCCTCGCCAAAGGCCGAAGTCGAGACGATGCAGCTGAGGCATCCGTCACGAAACGCCTCCTCTACGCGATGGCGGTCGGTGCGCGTAAGGCCCGCGTTGTAAAAGGCGATATGCGACGCGTAGTCGGGAACGCGTTTGCGTAGCGTCTTGGCAAGCGCCACGGACTGATCACGCGAGTTGACGTAGATGACGGTCTTCTCCCCCGTCGCGACGATGGACACCAAACGGTTCTCGCGGCTCGCAAGGTCGCGGTCGTCCTCGAGCTGCAGGTTCTCGCGCACCGTCTCGTCGACCACCGTGCGAGTAATCGGCAGCATGCGGGCAAGCTCGGCCACGACCGGAGCCGTCGCGGTGGCC
>DBFVGT010000185.1:0-2875 GCA_048524725.1 Collinsella sp.
GCCGCCATCGAGGACGGTGTATGCCGCGATACCACGATGGGCCTCACGCCGCTCGACGGCCTGATGATGGGCACCCGTTGTGGTTCCATTGACCCGGCTACCGTGTGCTACCTGCAGCGCGAGGGCGGCTACAGCTACCAGGAAGTCGATGACATGATGAACAAGCAGTCTGGTCTGCTTGCCATCTCGGGCATCTCCAACGACGCCCGTGACATCCGTACGCGCGCCTCCGAGGGCGACGAGCGCTGCCTGCTCGCCTTCGATATGTTCGCCTACAAGGCCATGCAGCAGGCCGGCTCCATGATCGCTTCCATGGCGGGCGTGGACACCATTACCTTTACCGCCGGCATCGGTGAGAATGACTGGTCGATCCGCAAGGCCTTCTGCGACTGCTTTGAGTGGCTGGGCGTGCGCATCGACAACAACAAGAACCGCGAGGCCGTGGGCAACGGTCCGCAGGTCATCAGCGCCGCCGGTTCTTCCGTCACGGTCATGGTCATCCCCACCGACGAGGAATACATGATCGCCCACGACGTCGAACGCCTGACCAAGAACAACTAACGTATTCGTCTGTAATTGACAAAAAGGCTTCCAGAGCAACAGCTCCGGAGGCCTTTTTACTAGCAGGCGGAAATTCCAGTCCCAAAGTGATCACCGCCAGCAACGCCTGCGCTCCCAACAACGGCACTCAATCATTCAGATTCCCAGCCCCAGCTCGTAGCCAAGCCGCCGTCCACCCCAGATTCCCTGAGCATCACGTAGCGGCAGGGACCCTACAGGGTAAACCTCTGAAAACATTCCGCAGGACGTATGAAACCCCCGCCGCACGAAGTGCGCAGCGGGGGTTTCATGCATGTCCGAGGACGTTTTCAGAGGTTTACCCTGTAGGGTCCCGAGGGGATACGTCCGCTACTCAGCCATCTGAGCCTGGACGGCGGTGATGGCGACGACACCCACGATGTCGTCGGCAGAGCAGCCGCGCGACAGGTCGTTGACCGGCTTGGCGATGCCCTGCAGGATGGGGCCGTAGGCGTCGGCGCCGGCGAAGCGCTGGACCAGCTTGTAGCCGATGTTGCCTGCCTCGAGGTCGGGGAACACGAGCACGTTGGCCTTGCCGGCAACGGAGGAGCCGGGAGCCTTGAGCTGGGCGACGGTGGGGACGATAGCGGCATCGAGCTGCAGGTCGCCGTCAATGGCGAGCTCGGGAGCCTTCTCCTTGCAGAACTTCACGGCCTCTTGGACCTTCTTGGCGACCTCGCCGCCAGCGGAGCCCATGGTGGAGTAGGAGAGCATGGCCACGTGCGGCTCAACATTGCCCATGAAGGTGGACCAGGAGTGAGCGGAGGCGATGGCGATTTCGGAGAGTTCGTCGGAGGACGGGTTGATGTTGAGGCCGCAGTCGGCGAAGATCAGCGTGCCGTCGGTGCCGAACTGCGGGGTGTCGGTGCACATCACGAAGAAGGCCGAGACCAGCTTTGTGCCCGGGGCGGTCTTGAGGATCTGCAGCGCGGGGCGCAGGGTGTCGGCGGTAGAGTGGCAGGCGCCGGAGACCAGGCCGTCAGCATCGCCCATCTTGACCATCATGGTGCCAAAGTAGGTGGCGTCCATCACCTGGGCTCGAGCCTGCTCGATGGTAACGCCCTTCTTGGCGCGGAGCTCGGCAAACTTCTGCGCGTACTCCTCGTGCTTCTCGGCGTTGCGCGGATCGATGACGGTGGCGCCGGGGACGTTGATCTCGTTGGGATCGCCCAGGATGACGATGTTGGCCAGGCCTTCCTCGATGATCTTGTTGGCCGCGACGATGGTGCGCGGATCCTCGCCCTCGGGCAGGACGATGGTCTTAAGGTCGGCCTTGGCGGCAGACTTCATACGGTTTAGGAAATCGCTCATGTTACTCCTTGCAAGCGTTTCGCTAAGCTCCAGGCGCCCGGCTGTTCACGAATAAACCCGCTGCTAGCGGGTCTACCTTTCAATTATGTTCGCCGCTGTGCTTGAGCTTTCCTTGTGTGGCAAGCTCATTATAGGACGCATTAGCGCTATAATCGCTCTGATAAATATGTCTCGAAGAATGTTCGAGAAAAGCCCAGCTAACGAGCCCGTGGCTTTTGACAAGGAGTATCGATGCAGATTACCTCAGGCCTGCCTGAAGGCTTTAACGCCGGCGCGTACGACATGATTGTCGTCGGTGCTGGATATGCCGGTGCCGTTTGCGCCCGCCGTCTTGCCGAGACTATCGGCTATCGTGTTGCCGTTTTGGAGCGCCGTAGCCACATTGCGGGCAATGCCTACGACTGCACTGACGAGGCCGGAATCCTGATCCACGAGTACGGTCCGCATATCTATCACACCTTTAACGAGCGTGTGCATAATTTCCTGTCGCGCTTTACCAAGTGGACGGATTATCAGCACAAGGTGCTCGCCAACATCAACGGTACCCTTATGCCCGTGCCTTTCAACCATGCGAGTCTCAAGCTCGCCTTTGGTGACGAGCGCGGCGAGGAGCTGTATCAGAAGCTCGTGGAGACCTTTGGCAAGGATGTCAAGGTGCCCATCATGGAGCTGCGTAAGAAGAACGACCCGGATCTTGCCGAGGTCGCCGATTACGTCTACGAGAACGTCTTTTTGCATTACACCATGAAGCAGTGGGGCCAGACGCCCGATCAGATCGACCCCTCGATCACCGGCCGCGTTCCCATCTTTGTGGGCGATGATGACCGCTACTTCCCGCAGGCTCCCTTCCAGGGTATGCCGCAGGACGGCTACACGGCGTTGTTCGAGCATATGCTCGACCACGACCTGATCGACGTGTTCTGCGACGTGGACGCCCGCGATCTCTTTGAGATCGACGAGACCACCGTCAAGATCGGTGGCAAGG
>DBFVGT010000186.1:0-3765 GCA_048524725.1 Collinsella sp.
GGCGGCACAGGGGTTAAGTTTGTCGCGAGTTCCGCACGAGCCGGAGGCCACTTAATGTGGCCTCCGTGCGAGCCAGGACTGTAGAGCAGCAAACTTAACCCCTGTGCCGCCCGGCCCGGGAATCCGCCCCCGCGCACAGGAGGGGATTCCTTTTGTGTAGGCTTTGCGGAAATGTGCCGATTTTAGGATACGCCCGGCGGCGTGGTCTGTTGACGGCACAGCTAACGCCACGTATCCTATCGAACTGCGTGTTTCGTAGGGGGATGCTGACCCCTCGATTCAAGCCGTTGCACTTTACAGAAAGCTGGAATCATTCGAGAAGGAGTACGCTTTGCCTACTATTAACCAGCTGGTTCGCCAGGGCCGTCGTTCCGTGCCCAAGAAGTCCAAGAACGCTGCTCTGCAGCACAACTCCCAGAAGCGCGGCGTGTGCACCCGCGTCTTCACCACGAGCCCCAAGAAGCCGAACTCGGCTCTTCGTAAGGTTGCCCGTGTTCGCCTTGTCAACGGCATCGAAGTTACTGCTTACATCCCGGGTGAGGGCCACAACCTGCAGGAGCACTCCATCGTGCTCGTCCGCGGCGGTCGTGTCCGTGACCTCCCTGGTGTCCGTTATCACGTCATCCGTGGCGCCTACGACGCTGCTCCGGTCCAGAACCGTATGCAGGCCCGTTCCAAGTACGGTGCTAAGCGCCCCAAGGCTAAATAAGCCAGATAACGTTTTGATACTTTCGCCGTGTGCCGCCTAAGCGCCGCACGGTAGACACTTAAGGAGATTTCACATGCCGCGTCGTGCAGCAGCTAATCGTCGTGAGGTTCAGCCTGACGCCGTTTACAACAACCGCCTGGTGACTCAGCTCATCAACAAGGTCCTTCTTGACGGCAAGAAGGCCACCGCTGAGCGCATCGTTTACACCGCTTTCGAGATCGTTGCCGAGAAGTCCGAGGGTGGCGACGCTCTCGCTACCTTCAAGAAGGCTATGGACAACGTCAAGCCCACGCTCGAGGTTAAGCCCAAGCGTGTCGGTGGCGCTACCTATCAGGTCCCGATGGAGGTCAACTCCCGTCGTTCCACCGCTCTGGGTATCCGCTGGATCGTCAACTTCTCCCGCGCTCGCAAGGAGAAGACCATGGCCGAGCGTCTCGCCAACGAGATCCTCGACGCTTCCAACGGCCTGGGCGCTTCCGTCAAGAAGCGTGAGGACGTCTTCAAGATGGCCGAGGCCAACCGCGCGTTCTCTCACTATCGTTGGTAAGTTAAGGTAAGGAACTAACATGGCTAAGCCTAAGTACAAGCTTTCCGATACCCGTAACATCGGCATCATGGCTCACATCGATGCCGGTAAGACCACCACGACCGAGCGTATTCTTTACTACACCGGTAAGACCCACAAGATCGGTGAGGTCCATGAGGGCGCTGCCACCATGGACTGGATGGTTCAGGAGCAGGAGCGCGGCGTAACCATTACCTCCGCTGCTACCACGTGCTTCTGGAACAAGGACGGTAAGGACTACCGCATCCAGATCATCGACACCCCGGGCCACGTTGACTTCACCGCCGAGGTCGAGCGCTGCCTGCGCGTCCTCGATGGCGCTGTCGCCGTCTTCGACGCCGTTGCCGGCGTTCAGCCCCAGTCTGAGACCGTTTGGCGTCAGGCTTCTACCTTCAACGTCCCCCGCATCGCCTTCATCAACAAGTATGACCGCGTGGGCGCTGACTTCTTCAACGCTATCGAGACCATGAAGGATCGTCTCGACGCCAACGCCGTGGCCGCTCAGGTCCCGATGGGCGCCGAGGACAACTTCTGGGGCGTCATCGACCTGGTCACCATGACTGCATGGGACTTCAAGGCCGACGAGAAGGGTATGACCTACCCCGAGCCGATGGACGAGATCCCGGCTGAGTTTGCCGACATCGCTGCCACCAAGCGCGAGGAGCTCCTCGACGCTGCTGCCAGCTTTGACGACGAGCTCATGGAGAAGATCCTCATGGAGGAGGACTTCACCGTCGAGGAGCTCAAGGCTGCTCTGCGCAAGGGCGTTCTGGCCAACGAGCTCAACCTCGTCTTCGTGGGTTCCGCCTACAAGAACAAGGGCGTTCAGGAGCTGCTCGACGCTGTCGTCGACTACCTGCCCAGCCCGCTTGACGTCGAGGCCGTCACCGGTACCGATCCGGACACCGGCGAGGAGATTCAGCGTCATCCTTCCTTCGACGAGCCCTTCTCCGGCCTGGTCTTCAAGATCATGACCGACCCGTTCGTCGGTAAGCTCACCTACGTCCGCGTTTACTCCGGCCGCGCCGAGTCCGGCTCCTACGTTGTCAACGCTTCCAACGGTCAGCGCGAGCGCCTCGGCCGCATCCTCGAGATGAACGCCGCCGAGCGTATCGACCGTGACGACGCTGCCGCCGGCGACATCGTCGCTTGCGTCGGCTTCAAGAACTCCACCACCGGTGACACCCTGTGCGCCGAGGGCAAGGAGATCGTCCTCGAGAAGATCGAGTTCGCTAAGCCCGTTATTGACGTTGCCATCGAGCCCAAGACCAAGGCCGAGCAGGACAAGATGTCCCTGGCTCTGACCAAGCTCGCCGAGGAGGACCCGACCTTCCAGGTGTCCACCAACCACGAGACCGGCCAGACCATCATCGCCGGCATGGGCGAGCTGCACCTCGAGATCATCGTCGACCGTCTGCTCCGCGAGTTCAAGGTTGACGCTAACGTCGGTAAGCCCCAGGTTGCCTACCGCGAGACCGCTGGTCACGACGTCGAGAAGGCTGAGGGCAAGTTCGTCCGTCAGTCCGGTGGTCGCGGTCAGTACGGCCACGCCGTCATCAAGCTCGAGAAGATGGAGGAGGGCTTCGGCTACGAGTTCGTCAACGCTATCGTCGGCGGCGTCGTGCCCAAGGAGTACATCCCGTCCATCGACAAGGGCATCCAGGAGGCCCTGAACACCGGTGTTATCGCCGGCTTCCCGGTCCTCGACGTTAAGGTCACCCTGTTCGACGGTTCTTACCACGAGGTCGACTCCTCCGAGGCCGCCTTCAAGATCGCCGGTTCCATGGCTATCAAGGACGCCCTCAAGAAGTCCGATCCGCAGCTGCTCGAGCCGATCATGGCTGTCGAGGTCGAGACCCCCGAGCAGTACATGGGCGACGTTATGGGCAACCTCTCCGGTCGCCGCGGCAAGATCGAGGGCATGGAGGATCGCAAGAACAGCAAGCTCATCCGTGCCAAGGTGCCGCTGGGCGAGATGTTCGGTTACGCTACCGACCTTCGCTCCCAGACCCAGGGCCGTGCATCCTACACGATGCAGTTCGACTCTTATGAGCCCGCGCCCAAGTCCATCGTGGACGAGGTCATGAGCAAGAACGCCTAAGTTCGAGCTCCCTGTTACGTAATCCTGCGAGAACATCTCTCGCACTCTTTGGAGGTTTAAGTTGGCTACCCAGAAGATCCGCATTCGCCTCAAGGGCTATGATCACGAGGTCGTCGATCAGTCCGCGAAGCTCATCGTCGAGACCGCTCAGAAGACCGGCGCTCGCGTTTCCGGTCCTGTCCCCCTGCCCACCGAGCGCAACCTGTACACGGTTATCCGCTCGCCGCACGTGAACAAGGACTCCCGTGAGCAGTTCGAGATGCGCACCCACAAGCGCCTCATCGACATCCTCGACCCCACCTCGGGCACCGTTGATTCGCTTATGCGTCTCGACCTCCCCGCTGGCGTCGACATCGACATCAAGCTCTAAGCGATATCGCTCATAGCTTA
>DBFVGT010000187.1:0-11001 GCA_048524725.1 Collinsella sp.
TGCGCTCGATGGATTCGGATGCCCGACAGAGGCTCCTTATGGCTGCTTCCTTCCGGACCTGACCAGATTCGGAACATGTCGTCATCCGAACCCATCGAACGCGCTAGGCGCTCGGTATATCTTACCTGCTCCCGCCCGCCACGGCAAGTGGGGCGAACCCATCGGATGGATTCGCCCCACTCGTCCATATCGCTAGCGGCGCCTGCGGTACAGGACCGCGCCGCCCGCGGCGGCCAGCGCGCCGGTGCCGGCCATGACCGCGAGCGCGGCCGCCGGCAAGCTGCGGTCGCCGGTGTCGGGCATGCCGCCCTTGGAGCCGTCGCCGCTAGCGCCGCTGCCGGAGCCGTTATCTGAACCGCCGTCCGAGCCACCGCCCGGCGTGCCGGGGTTCTCGGGGGTCCCGGGATTCTCGGCGTAGCTGTTGGTGAAGATTGGCGGCGTGTTGGCGTCGCCCTCGTAGGAGACCTTCGCCGACAGGTAGCCCGTCTTGGTGCCGTCTGCCGCCTCGTCGCTCACCGTGACGACGACCTTGTGCACCGCCTTGTCGTAGGTCACGTGCGCCTGGCCGTCGTCGACCTCGCTCACCGTGAAGGTGTAGGTGCCGGCCCGCTTGAAGGTCAGCGCATCGAACGCGACGCTGCCGTCGGCGGCATTCTTGGCGGTCGACATGACCTTGCCGTCCCGGCCCTTGAGCTCAAAGCTAAACTGGCCCGCCTTGAGCTCGGCGCCCTTGAGCACCTTGGCGGCGCCCAGCTTGAGGGTGACGGGTGCGGCCTGGTAGCCGTTGGTGAAGGTCACCGAGGTGTCGTTCGCGGCATTGCCCTCGGCATCCATGAGCTCGTGTTTGACGGCGAGCGTGCCGTTGCCGGCATCGGTGACCGTCGTGCGCACGCGGTACGTCGCCCTGTCATATGTCACGCCGCCCGCCGTGCCGGCGACCTCGCGCAGCTCGTAGCTGTGCGCGCCGGGCGCGGTGTAGGTAACGGGGCTGAGCGCGACCGTGCCGTCGGCGGCGTTCTTGCCCGTCGCCGCGACGCTCTCGCTGCCGTCGGCGACAAGCTCGACCAGCTGGAACTCGAACTCGCCCTCGGCCAGGTCACGGCCCTTGAGCTTCTTGCTCACCTTGATCTGGTCGGTGACGGAGCTCGGCGTCGGGTTCACGCCGTAGGTGTTGGTGAACTCGAACGCGCCCCTGCCCTCGGGCGTGCCCTCTGCGGGCAGGACCGTCGCGACAAGCGTGCCCGCGGCGGTGTCCTCGACCACCCTGACCATGAAGGTCCTGGTTGCCGTCGGGTCATTGACCACGCCGTCGACCGAACCGGACTCGCTCACCCGGTAGGCAAACGTCTTGGTGCGCAGGCCGTCGCCGTCGATCTCGACGCCATCGAGGTCGCTCGGCTGCCTGAACGTGACGTGGCCCAGCTCGACGTTGCCGGCGGCGTCGTTGGTCGCCTCGGTCACCGTCTTGCCGGAGGCGTCGACCGGTGCGGGCGCGCCGTCCAGCGGCTCGATCTTAAAGGTGTACCTGCCCGCGATGTCGGCCTGCGTGAGGCCGAGTCCGGCCTGGCGGAGCGCCAGCGTCTTGGTGCCCGCGATGTCGACCGTCGCCTCGCCGGCGCTATAGCCGTTCACAAACGACAGCGTGCCGTCGGATCCCTCGGGATAGACCACGACCACATCCAGCCCGCCCTTGCCGTTATCGGTCACCTTGACCGTAATGCCGAAGCTCGACACGGCCGCCGTCACGCCCGCGGGCAGCCGGTCCGTGCCGTCCTCGGAAACGGTATAGGGAATGACCCAGGAGCCATCGGCGGCCTTGGTGGCGGTACCGTCCGCCACCATCTGCTTAAGCGAGTCGGTGGTGTAGGCGATGGGCGAGAACGCGAGCCCCGCGGCCTCGCCGTCGCCGGAGGCCTGGTTGGCCGCAGTCGCGACCACGTCGCCCTGGGCATCGCGGACGGAGAACGAGAACTCGCCCGCCGCCGCGGCGCGGCCCGCCAGCGTCTTGGTGGCGTTGATAACCGCGCCGCCCTCGCCGCCGAGCGTTCCGGTGGCCTCGTAGGAGTTCTGGAACGCGACCGTCACGGGCGCGGGCGTCGCCATGGCGTCATCTGCCGTGGAGACCTCGCTGCGGGCGACCTCGACGCCGTCCTTGGCAACCGTGGTCGTGACCATGAGCTTGCCCGTCGCGGTATCGTAGGCGGGCGCGATGGTCACCGTGCGCGGCACGGTGTCGTTGGTGTAGCCCTCGCCGCCGAGCTTGGTCTCGGTGACGGTGAAGCTGTAGGTCTTGCCCGCGTCGGCGTCGGTGAACTTCACATCGCTGCCCGAAGCAGCGCCGATGAGGTCGACCAGGTCGGCCTTCCCATCGTCAGCCGCGGCCACGGCGTAGGCGTCCTTGTCGGTCTTGAGGCCGAGCTTGGCGGCCGTCTCAGCGTCCGCGGTCACGGTGAAGGCGAACTGCCCCGCCTCCATGGCGCGGCCGGAGAGCGTCTTGGACAGGCGCACTCCCGCGCGGGCCGAGTAGTCGAGCTCGGTCGTGTAGGTGTTGACGAAGTCGCCGCCGCTCACCTCCGCGATCGCGGGCGTCGTGGCCGTGAGGTTGCCGGAGCCGTCGTCGGTCACGGTCACCGTCATCGTGGCGACGTGGTCGTCGTAGGCCACGCCGGCGATGGCGGAGCCGTCATCGGGCCTGACCTCGCGCACCGTGTAGGTGAAGGTCTTGGCGCGCACGCGCTTGCCGCCGACCTCGGCAAACTCGGCGTCCTTGATGTCGTCGAGCATGTAGCGGATGGGGCCGAAGCCGAAGGCGACCCTATCGCCCACCTTGGTGCCGGCGGCGGCCGTCACACTGACGGTCTTGGAGCCGTCGGCAGAGCCATCGGGCATGGGAGCGCCGCCCTCGCCCGTGAGCGCGAACTGAAAGCTATCGCCCTCCGCCCAGTCGCGGCCCTCGAGCGTCTTGGTGAAGAGTCCCGCGGTGGAGACGTCCCTGCCCTCGGTGGCCGTTCCGTACGTGTTGGTGAACGCTGCAGTCGCGCCTGCCTCGGTCACGGTGCCCTCGGCCCCCTCGGCCGTGGTCGCGTAGCCCTCGGCGGCATCCTCGGTCACGGTATAGTGCGCGCCCACGGGTAGGCCGGAGATGATCTTCTCCCCGCCATCCTTAAGCGTGAAGTTCGCCTTGCCGTCCGCGAACGTCACGGCGTGCTCGCCCTTGCCGAAGGTGCCGGAGACGGGCTCGCCGTCCCCGTCGGCCAGCGCGACCGTGAAGCCGAACTCGCGCTGGCTGTCGCCGCCGACGACCGTCTTCTTGACGGTGAGGCTGCCCTCGCGGGACACGCTGTTGTGGGTCGTGTTGGTCTGGGATTCGTTCTCCCCCACCTTGACCGTGGCGGTGTTGGAGATGTCGTCGACCACGGCGGCTTCGGCGGAGACCTTCACGTCAAAGCTGAGCGTGCCCGTGGCGCCCGCAGCCTGCTCGCCGAGCGACCAGGTAAGGGTGCGCGTCGCGGCGTCGTAGGCGGCACCGTCGGCAGAACCCTCAACATAGTTAACGCCCTTGGGCAGGACATCGGTCACCGTCACGTCGGCCGCCTGCGCGGCGCCCCTGTCGTCGACGCTGTTATTGGCCCAGCCGATGGTATAGGTGAGGATATCGCCCACGCCCACCGGCTTGCCATCCACATCGACCTTGGCGCCCGAGGCGTTCGCCTTGGTGACGGTCTTGGTGTTGTCGTGCGGCGTGAAGGTGTTGGTGAAGGTCTTCTTGCCCCGCTCGTTGGAGATCTCGGCCTTAAGGCCGGCACCGGTCTGAGTCACCGCGATGTCGAAGGTGTAGGCATGCGCGTCGTCCTCAATCAGGACATCGCCGCTTGCTTTCTCGGTCACGGTCGCGTGGTAGGTGCCCGGATTGGTGAAGCTGAGCTCGCCAAAGGAAACCTTGCCGTCCTTGTCATTCTTCGCCTCGATTGGGTAGCCCTCGAGGACATTGCCCGCACCGTCGGTGAGGGAGAGCTCGAAGGTGAACTCCCCCTCCTGGAGGCCGGGCTTGCGGCCTCCTGCGAGCACCTTGGTGAGCTCGGGGACGGACGCCGTGGCGGGGGCGGGGTCGAAGGTGTTGGTGAAGGCAGCGGAGGCGACCTGATCGGCCGAGATGGAGCCATCAGCCCTAGATCCCTCGACTCCGTTCACCGCGGCTTTGTAGCCATCGGCGGCACGTTCGGTCACCGTGTAGGCGGTTCCCGCGGGCAGCCCCGTGATCCTCGCCGTCTGGCCATCTTTGAGCTTGAGGGTCGCCTTGCCGTCCTCGAACGTCGCGTCACCGTAGGCGCCGGATACTTTGCGGCCCGCGGCATCGGTGGCCTCAACCACAAACTTAAATATCTTGCCCGCGTCGACCGCCAGGCCCTCGCGCGCCGCGACGGTCTTGGAGACGTCGAGCTCGCCCGTCTTCACGGCGTTGGTCACGGTGAAGCCGCGCTCGGCGTCGCCGGAGACCTTGGAGCTGTAGCCCTCGACGGGGTCCTCGGCCACGGTGTAGTCGATCACGGCGCCGGACTCGGAGTACTTGGGCAGGCCCTCGAAGGAGCCCTTCCAGTTATTGGACTTTGACAGCTCGATCGACTCGCCGGCGTCCTTTCCGTCGGCGAGCAGGCGCACGGTGGCCTTCTCGGCCGCCGGGCCGACCCACTTCTTCTCGACGGGCACCGAGACCTTGGCCGTGGAGGCGTTGGTCACGGTGAAGCCGCGCTCGGCGTCGCCGGTGACCTTGGAGCTGTAGCCCTCGACGGGGTCCTCGGCCACGGTGTAGTCGATCACGGCGCCGGACTCGGAGTACTTGGGCAGGCCCTTGAAGGAGCCCTTCCAGCCGTTGGACTCGCTCAGGGTGATCGAATCGATGACGGTATCGCCGTTCTTGAGATTTGCTTTGACCTCATCAGGATGGGGAATCCTGGGGTTCTCCCAGACCTTTTTAATGGGAATGTCGATATTCTCGGACTTACCGATGACGACACCGCCGTTGGCGCCGATGCCGCCTCCCAACGGCGCCATATTGCCAGAGATCGTCAGCGACGTCTGACCGCCGCCGAGGTTATACGCATCCTCGCTCATCACAGATTTAAGCGCGACGTTCGGCGTGGCGTCGGTAAAGGACAGGGGCTCGCCGTTGTCACCACCGGGCGAGAATCGCGGGATTTCGGGGTTTGTTGCCGCATAAGTGCCTTCGGGGTTAAACAGCCCACCGTCTCTGTACCAGCTGACCTTTCCGCCGCCCGGAGCGCGGTTGGCCAAGGTCAGTTTGTATTTGGCGTCTTTGAAGCCGGTGAAGACAAAGTCGTCTCCCGCCTCACCAGCCGTGTTCCTGGCGATCAGGCCGCCGTCCTGGACGTAGACCTTGGCATCTCCGGTCGGGCAGAACCACATGCCGCCGCCCTGTTTATCCGCATGGTTATCAACAACGAGAGCGTTTTCGATATGGAGCGTACTATAGCCAAGATACTCGTTGCCTTCGCTATACACGCCGCCACCCATGCTCCAAGCAGTATTGCCCTTGATCTCGCCCGCGCTGAGCGTGACGTCATTCGAATAGGTATAGACGCCTCCGCCGGCGGAAGCGGAGTTGCCAGATATGGATCCGCCCTGCATGGTGAAAGCAGTATTCCCCTTTTCGCCGCCCTGGCAGCCCGGGTCAACCACACACACTCCGCCGCCTTTGCCTTTGCCCTTGCCAGACACAACGTTGTTCTTAATCTCTCCACCCGTCATGGTGAACTCGGCGTTGCCCTCAATATGAACTGCTCCGGAAGGATCGTAGGCCGCCTCCAGCCTACTGCTCCTGTTGCCGGAAATCTGGCCACCAGTCATCGTGAACTTGGCTCTTTGGTTTTCGCCCTTACCCTGGCCGTACGCAAGCACCGCACTGCCTCGATAACCGTTGTTGCCCTCGATGCGGCCTCCGCTCATGTCAAAGCGAGCATCGCCCCACAAAATGACGCCAGAAGATGTAAGCCAATAGCAATTGGTGGCCCCGGTAACGACTCCGTTGTTACGGATAACGCCACCCCTCATAACTACATGAGCGCCACTGGACGCGCGAACGGCACCGCAATACGAATGGCGCAGCTCGCACTGCTCGATAACGCCGCCCGTCATGGTAAGCGAGGCATTTTCTCCCGACACGTCGACGGCGCCCGCGTTATCACTGCTCGTGGTGCCGTCGTACACGACGGCCTCGTCAGAGAGCACAACTGCTCCCCTGCTAGAAATAATGGCGCCCTTGTTGTAACGGCCTCTCAGGGACGCTTTCCCTGACAGCTCGAGGGACGCCCTCTCGGCAACATTGACCAATACAGAGACGCCACTTTTCTTTGCCAAGATGGTATAGGGCTTATCCGACGTGATCTTAATCATCTTCCCGGCAGGAATCGTGAGCGTGGAGCCGAGCTTCACGTGCTTTTTCAGGGTGATGACGGTTTCCTTGCCATCGGGGGCCTCGTTGACCAGATCCTGAAGGGTCTTGGTGCTGTCATTGCTCACGGTATCGCCGACGCCGTCATCGATGGACTCGCGCGTGTAGACGATATCGACGCCAAAGAACGGGAGGTTCTCCGAGCCGGTGATGTCGTCCATGCTGTTTTCGATTGTGATCTTTTGAACCGTGCTGCCGTCAAACATACCCGAGGGTATTTTGGTGAGGCCGCGCCCGATCGTCACATCCTTCACGCCATCTACGCCCGAGAAGGCTGCCGTGCCAACGGAAGTCACGGAATCCGGAATGGAAAACTGCTCCGGCAACGTGCCGTAATAGAAGGCGTAGTTGCCAATTTTCTCAAGTGTCCTGGGGAGCTGGACGGCAACGTTGCTCTGGATAAAGGCCCAGTCACCGATACTTCTCAGGCTGTCGCAGAGCCCCACGATCTTAACCGGCGTGTAGCAGAACGCATTGTCCGGAATGTTCTGAAGCGAGGACAGATCCACGGACGCCTGCAGTTTTTTGCACTCGTAAAACGCCCCCCAGCCCATCTTTGTTACCTTGCTTAGATTGGGCACGCTCACCAGGCTGGCACACCCCTGGAAAGCAGAGGATCCGATGCTCGTCAATGTGCCCGGGAAATCGATCCCGGTTAAACTCGAGCAATTCCGAAACGCCCCATCCCCGATGGACTCGATTTCGCTCAGCGCGGTGACGGACGTGAGAGAGGTGCATCCGTCAAACATGTGCGAGGGGATCTTGGTAACCGAAGCGGGCAACGACACGCTTGTCAGAGACGTGCAGTCTTCGAACACGCCCGTTATGGTGTCGGAGAAGGCGACATCTTTTGGAAACTCGATGCCCGTGAGGGCCGTAGCCCCCTCGAAGGCGCCCGAGCCCGAAATCATTTTGAGGGTGGAGGGGAGATCGATCTCCGAAAGGTTGCTGCAGCCATAGACCATCATGTTGGCGCTAATCTCCTCGACGCCCTCATCGAAATAGAGCTTTTCGAGCGAGCCAGCGTTTTGCAGCGAGCAACCGAAGTTCTTGATGGAGCCAGGGATATGGAGCTCCTTGACCTTTGCGAACCTCCGGAAATTCCCTCCGTACATTTTTTCGAGCGTGTCGGGAAGCGTCAGCTGCTCAACGTTCTTGGCCACGATACCAGACGAGAAATATAGTTTGGTGACTTTGTAGGTCTGGCCACCATGCTCGATAGAGCTGGGCACACTCACCGCGGTCACACTGTCGTCGGCAACAATACCTGTGATTTCCGCCGTTCCCTTATCCGTGGTCTCGCACGAATAGGTCACGCCGTCCTGGGTGATCTCAAACTCCTCCGCAGTATACGCAGTCCGCGATTCCGTGGCCGCATATGCGACACCGGCCGTCGCGCCAACGGATAAACATCCGAAGCCGAGAACCAGCGCAAGGCAGAGAGCAGCGACTCTCTGCCCGCCGAAAACTTTCCTCTCCAATTCCCTTCTCCCCCTCTGGTGTCGCCCTCTCTTCCCACGAGCGATCTATTGATTAAGGACAGTTAAAGACAACATTATGACCAAAGAGGCCCATCATGGAGATAATCCACGTCTTCGCCCGAAATGGTAATTAATTGGCAGGATTAATTGGCGAACAACCGGACGAAGAGCAATCTACTAATGGCACATAAATGGCGGCGTCAACACCTGAAGTGCAAAAAGACTGCTTTTCTAGATGCGGCCGAGGTCGCAGGATCGAGCAGCCGCTTCACCGGCACAGATGAGGTTGGTTGTGGCTTCTTGCACACCGAGCGCCTGGTCGAGGGGCATGGGCTTGCGGCAGATCGGAAGCACCAAGTCGATGCCCTGCTCATACACCGCATCCAGGTTGACGGCGCGACCGCCCACGACAGCGGCCACCGGCTTGCCATAGCGCATGGCACGGCGGGCCACACCCACCGGCGCTTTGCCGGCGGCGGATTGCTCATCCATATTGCCCTCACCCGTTATGACCAGGTCGACATCGCGTACACGCTCGTCAAATCCCACGAGATCGAGCACCGTCTCCACGCCCGAACGCAGCTCCGCACCGAGCGCCAGCAACGCCGCGCCCAAGCCACCGGCAGCGCCCGCGCCGGGCACGCCGAGCACCGAGCCAAATGTCCGTGCGCCCTCGGGTGCGCGCAACAACCCCTGGGCCCGAGCCTCGACAATTGCCGTATCGAGCAGGCGGCCGTAGCCGACCATCCAGCTGTCGTACTTACCCAGGGCCTCGGCATCCCCCGTCGGCAGACCCTTCTGTCCACCGAACACTGCCAGCGCACCGCGGCGCCCCACGAGTGGGTTCTCGACATCAGAAAGCACCACGACACGCGCGCCGTTCAGCGCCCGAAGCGCTGGCGCCAAATCAACGCTCGCCACCTGCTCAAGGCCAGCAAGACCGGGGGCGACATCGCAGCCCTGATCATCGACCACACGCGCGCCCAGCGCCTGCAGCATGCCGGCGCCACCGTCGTTGGTGGCACTGCCGCCCAGACCAATATAGAGTGTCTTTGCGCCCGTGCGAACCGCACGGAGCATCAGCTCGCCCACGCCATAGGTCGAAGCCGCAAGCGCCGCCGATTCCGTGCAGGGTGAATACCCAATACCCGCCGCCTCGGCCATCTCAATTACAGCCGACTCGTGCTCGCCGTCCACCAGCATCCGGGCAGACACGCGGTCGCCCAAGGGACCTGCCACCTCGCAGGTCACAATCTCACCGCCGCACGCGGCGATGGCGCCGAGCGTTCCCTCGCCACCATCTGCCAGCGGCAAAGCATTCAGCTCGGCATCGGGCCAAACGCGGCGCACGCCCTCGGCAACCGCTGCCTCCGCCTGCGCGCTCGAAACGCTGCCCTTAAAGGAGTCAATCGCCAGCAGCACGCGGCGGGGCCGGCGGCACGCAGGACCAAAGTCAGCCACCGTGCCTGCATCTTCACCGACACCTGCAAGCGCTGCGGCGTGAGCGGCGTGTGCGTCAAGATTGGCCCCACAACCGCAATCAGCGCCGCCCGCCCCGCGCAGACCGCCAAAATAGCTACTCAGCAGCTCGCGGCATTCATCCGCCAAGACCCCAGCCGTCACATTAAACCGATGATTCAGGCGCGAATCGGCATTGAGGTCGTATAGCGACCCCAGAGCGCCCGCCTTAGCATCGGCCGCGCCGTACACGCAGCGTCCTACGCGCGCGTTAACCATAAGCCCCGCACACATGCAGCAGGGCTCGAGCGTTACGTAGACCGTACAGTCGGAAAGGCGCCAGCGACCGAGCGACCGAGCGGCAGCGCACAGGGCCGCGAACTCTGCATGCGCCGAAGGGTCCTGGTCGAGCTCGCGGCGATTATGCGCCCGCGCGACAATCTCACCCGCGCGCACCACTACGGCACCGATCGGCACCTCGCCCACCGCCGCGGCGGCACGCGCCTCCGCCAGCGCCTCACACATGAACTTCTCATCGATTCCGGTGCTCGTCATCGTTCGCCTCCCCTGTTGCAAATCCAAAACGATGCTATCATTACGACTCACGGAGAGATGGCAGAGCGGTTGAATGCGGCGGTCTTGAAAACCGTTGAGCGCGAGAGCGTTCCGGGGGTTCGAATCCCCCTCTCTCCGCCACTTTTAGTGATGCACCGGCGTCATGGTCCGCTCAAACAGCGCATCGACCACGTCGGCCATCTCGGGTCGACGCTCAAGATCGTGGCCCGATTCCCACCATATCGTGAAAAGTCGAATAATACCGCCGGCGACAAACTCAGACGTCGTCTCGAGTGACACGGGGGCCAGGGCATCCTCGGCAAGCACGTTCATCACACGCTCGCGGATGGAGCGGGCAATACGGTCGCAAATAACGTTGGTCAGCATTCCCGACATGCTGCTCGCCAAAATGTTGTCCATGAGCTGCTCATGGGCCAGAATCAAATCCATGGCATCGTCCAAAATCGCGTGCCGAAGCGCGCGCACGTCCTCGGCAGACACTGCGCCGGCCTCATCGGACTGTTTTTGCGGCAAGCCCGACATGAGCTCATCGATATAAAAGGCAAAGTAATCGTTCTTGTCGCGAAAGTGCTTGTAGAACGTCGTGCGGCGAATCATGGCTCGGTCGCACAGCATGGCAACCGTCAGGTCCTCAAAACGATGCTCCTCGAGAAGCTCGGTGAAGGCATCGAACAGGGCGCGATAGGTTTTCTTAATGCGAAGGTCCACTGGTATCGCCATCCTCAGGGTAAAGACAACACTCGACAATCTGTCGCATATCTTACACCTGTACCTCGCGCGCTTTGCCCCGGTGCCAACCCCGCCGAAAACATAACGCTTACCGGAAAGTTCGGCACGGCAAAACGTTGCGGGTATACTAGTAGCGTTATACCAACGGCAGCTGGCGCATGCCGCCGCGGCCATTCGAAACGGAGACATCATGATTACCGTCATCATCGGCATCGTTGTTGTCATTGTGATTGTCTGCGCCATCGCCGGCATCTACAACAACATGGTCACCAAGCGTAACCGCATCGA
>DBFVGT010000188.1:0-2776 GCA_048524725.1 Collinsella sp.
ATGCTCGCCGACGGCCGCGTCCACGTGCTGGAGAGCGGCAAGGTCGCAATTGATGCGCCCCGCGGCTAGCGGCGCACAGTACAATTTAGTTGAGTGGTCAGGGTGGTCATTGGCGCCAAGGCGCGCGTGGCCACCTTTTGTTTTGGGTAGTCACCCGCGACGTTCTTGAATGACTAGTCGTTTAAGAACGTCGCGGGTGACTAGGTGAGAGAGGTGAGCGCATGGCGGATAACGAAGCGCTGTTTACGCCTGAGCTGGTGTTTTTTGATTGGGAGTGTGCGACGCCGGGTGAGGTGTTTGCGCAGCTCGAGAGTGAGCTTGCTCCGCGCGGCTACATTGCCGACGGTTGGCTCGACGCCGTTCGCACGCGCGAGGATGCCTATCCCACGGGTCTTGCCATGCCGGCGGCAAACATTGCCATTCCGCATACCGATCCGGGGTTTGTGGCCAAGCCCTATATCGCGGTGGTGAAGCCCGCCGCGCCCGTGACATTTAACGCTATGGCTGGCATGGGCGCTCCGGTGCCGGCGCAGATCGTCATCAACCTGGGCATCGCCGAGCCGGGCGGCCAGGTCGAGGCCCTGCAGGCTCTCATGAACATCTTTATGGACGCCGATGCCGCATCCGACGTGCTCGGCCAGACCACGCCGCAGGGCATGGTCGACGCTATCCGCCGTCACTTCTAAGGTGCCGGCTGCCAGAGCTGTCCCCTTTGCACCAAAATGGTGCAGATTAACCTGTCCCCAATGCACCAAGCGTGCCGCGGGGGCTGCGTTGTGACACAATGGCGTTTGTTCGATTCGTTATGCGAAAGGCCAAACATGGCAAATAAGAAAAAGAACCCCGAGGCCGCGCCGACGCCCGAGCAACAGGCTCGCGCCGCCTCCAGCTCTCGTAAGAAGCAGCGCAAGACCTATGTGTCCAAGACCGTCAAGATTATCCTAGTGGTTATCGGCGTACTAGCGATGCTGCTTTCCGTCTCGGCCATGGCGTGCTCCGGCCTGATGTCGCAGACCGAAAGCGCCAGCTCGGGCTATAAGCTCACTGGCGGCGTGGCTGCTACCATCAATGGCACCAACCTCACCGAGGACACCGTGACCAAGCAGATCATGAGCATGCGCACGTCCTACGGCTACACCAAGGACAAAGACTGGGCGCAGTACCTGGTCGACAACGACCTCACGCCCAAGAAGTATCGCAAGCAGCTCATCGACTCCTACACGCAGCAGATTCTGCTTCAGCAAGCGCAGAAGGAAAACGGCGTGACCGTCTCGGACGAGGAGGTCGAGAAGGCCTGGAAGGACGCCTGCAAGAGCGCCGGCGGCGCCAAGGCCTTTAAGAAGACGCTTAAGACCTACGGCTACACCGAGGACACCTACAAGGACTCGCTCAAGGAGAGCCTGGCGCAGCAAAAGCTCAAGGATGCGGTAGCGCCCACAAGCAAGCCCAAGGACAGCGAGATTGTCGATTACATCAACGAGAACCTGTCCAACTACAATGACGCCCGCCGTTCGTCGAATATTCTGATCAAGGTCGATTCCGACGCTTCCGATGAGGACAAGGCCGCCGCCAAGGCCAAGGCGCAGGAGTGCCTGGACAAGATCAACTCCGGCGAGCTGAGCTTTGAGGACGCCGTAAAGCAGTACTCCGACGATACCGGCTCCAAGGATAAGAAGGGCGATGTGGGCTGGGACAAGCTCACCACCTTCGTCGACAGCTACCAGGCGGCGCTCGAGGGGCTCAACAAGGGCGATGTGAGCGACGTCGTCGAGTCGACCTATGGTTACCACATCATCAAGTGCACCGACTACTTCCATGTCGATAATCAGGTCGATGACATTAAGCAGGTACCCAAGGACATCAAGAAGTACGTCTCCAACGTGGTGAAGACGCAGACGGCAAGCACCGCGTACAGCGAGTGGCTGGAGCAGTACAAGAAGGACGCCGACATCACCGTTAACCCCATGCCTAAGGACGTGCCCTATAACGTGAGCCTGAAGGGCGTCACCAAGAGTTCGACCGACGATTCGTCGACGACTGAGTAATCATGGGGCGGTGCTCGCGCGAGTGCCGCCCACGCTATTAGAGAGGATTTGCAGATGACCAACGAAGAGCTGCAGAAGGAAATGATCGCGGCCATGAAGGCTAAGGACAAGGTTCGCCTGTCCATCATTCGCCAGGTCAAGGCCGAGGTGAAGAATATCGAGGTTAACGAGCGCCGCGATGTGACCGAGGAAGACGTCAACAGCATGATCAAGCGTCTGATTAAGCAGACGAGCGAGACGCTGGAGATGTCCATCAAGGCCGGCACCGACCAAGAGCGTACCGACAACCTGACCGAGCAGGTCAAGATTCTGGAGAGCCTTCTGCCCGCGCAGGTTTCGGGCGAGGAGCTCGAGGCCCTGATCGAGCAGGTCATCGCCGAGCTGGGCGCCACGTCCAAGAAGCAGATGGGCCAGGTCATGGGCGCTCTGGGTAAGGCCACTGGCGGCAACTTCGATAAGCCGGCAGCAGCAAAGATCGTTGGAGCCAAACTCGCATAGGGGCCTAGCGGTACATAGTTGATATCGAGGGGGCGTGACCATTGCGGTCGCGCCCCTTTTTGCTGGGCTGGGCACTCATTGGGGACAGACTCAAATTGAACTGCGTCCCGAATCTTGGCCTTCTTTATTAGAAGCGAACACTAGGACGCTTTCAATAGCCGTTTCCGAAACTCCACCGGGGTGAGGCCGCCGAGCGCCACCTGGCGACGCCTCGTGTTCCAATGCACGACGTA
>DBFVGT010000189.1:0-2969 GCA_048524725.1 Collinsella sp.
ACGGTCGACTCCGCCGTCCGTGTCACGCGCGCCGGCGGCTGGGTCGTTGCTTCCGAGACCTGCGCACTCGACATCGTGGGTGCCGAGTACGTCCGTGACGTCCGTCCCGGCGAGATCTTGCGCATCAGCGCCGAGGGCCTGGTATCCGAGCAGGGCGTGCCTGCAGCCGAAGAGCCCGCCAACTGCATCTTTGAGCAGGTCTACTTTGCCCGCCCCGACTCCATCATGAACGGCAAGAGCGTCTATGCCTGCCGTTACGACATGGGTCGCCAGCTGGCACACGAGGAGCCCGTCGAGGCCGACCTGGTCATCGGCGTGCCCGACTCCGGCCTGCCGCCCGCGGAGGGGTATTCGCACGAGAGCGGTATTCCCTTTGGCGAGGGCCTTATCAAGAACCGCTACGTGGGCCGTACGTTTATCGAGCCTACGCAGGAGTTGCGCGCCATGGGCGTGCGTATGAAACTCAACCCGCTGCGCGACAATATCGAGGGCAAGCGCCTGGTCGTCATCGACGACTCCATCGTGCGCGGCACCACCATGGTGCAGCTCGTCAAGATGCTGCGCAACGCCGGCGCCAAGGAGATTCACATCCGCATCAACTCGCCCGAGGTCATCTGGCCGTGCTTCTACGGTATCGATACCGATGTGCAGTCGCAGCTTATCAGCGCCAACAAGACGGTCGACGAGATTTGCGAGTATATCGGCGCCGATTCGTTGGCCTTCCTTTCGGTCGAAGGCCTGCTTAAGGTCATGCCCAAGGGCGGTTACTGCGATGCGTGCTTTACCGGCCGCTACCCCGTGGCGATTCCCGAGAGCTTTGGCCGCGACAAGTTTATGGAGGGCTTTAAGCCCCGCAACCTGGACAAGCCGCTGCACTTTGACGACGACGCCGTGGTCGAGAAATACGACGACCGCAGCTGGGAAGAGGAGCACGGCGAGGCCTAAAACCTGCCATGTGGGGACAGGTTTATTTTGGTAGGTTTTACCTGCTGTTTTGTTGATATGACGGCGCGTGCTGTTATGGCGCGCGCCGAAATGAACGCAATTATGAGCACCGTTTGGCGCCCGCGCGGCGCCACGGTAGTGGGAGAGGAAGGCTCAGATGAGCGACAGCAAGCATGTGACGTATGAGGATGCCGGCGTCGATACCGCTGAGGGCGGCCGCGCCGTCGACGCGATTAAGCAGATGGTCAAGGACACCAATCGCCCCGAGGTTATCGGCGGCATCGGCGGCTTCGGTGGCCTGTTCTCGGCTGCCGCGCTTAAGGATATGGAAGACCCGATCCTGATCAGCGGTACCGACGGCGTGGGCACCAAGCTCGTGCTCGCCCAGATCATGGACCGTCACGAGACGGTGGGCCAGGACCTGGTCGCTATGTGCGTCAACGACATTCTGGCTTCGGGCGCCGAGCCGCTGTTCTTTCTGGACTACGTTGCCATCGGTCACATCGAGGCCGAGCACATGGCAAAGATTATCAAGGGTGTGGCCGACGGCTGCAAGCTCGCGGGCTGCGCGCTCGTGGGCGGCGAGATGGCCGAGCACCCGGGCGTCATGGCTCCGGCCGACTACGACCTCGCCGGCTTTACCGTGGGCGTCGTCGACCGTCCCAAGATGCTCGACCCCGCAAACGTCCGCCCCGGCGACGTGATCCTGGGCCTGCCCTCCACCGGCGTGCACTCCAACGGCTACTCGCTCGTGCGCAAGGTCATTGGCGTCGACGGCATTAAGCCGGGTACGCCCGAGGGCGCCGCTAAGGCCGAGGAGCTGAGCCGTCCGCTCGAGGAGCTCGGCGGTGCATCGCTGGCAGACGCTCTGCTGGCTCCCACGCGCATCTACGTCAAGCCGGTTCTTGAGCTGCTCCGCGGTGGCGCTCCGGTGCACGCCATCGCCCACATCACCGGCGGCGGTATTACCGAGAACCTCAACCGCGCGCTCGCCGACGACGTTGACGCCGTGGTCACCCGCAACGGCGCCGAGATGGGTTGGGACGTTCCGCCCGTCATCACCTACGTGTCGCGCCAGGCCGAGCTCGCCCCCAACGAGGCATGCAAGACCTTCAACATGGGCGTTGGTCTGTGCCTGATCGTCGCCCCCGAGGACGAGGCCGCGGTAACCGAGGCCCTGGTCGCGCTGGGCGAGAAGTCGTTCCGCGTGGGCGAGTGCGTCGAGGGCTCCGGTAAGGTCGTGTACTCCGATGAGCGCTAACGAGCAGATGGCTGCTGCCGAGGGCCTGGACTTTGTGCCCTATACCCGTCCGACTGGCACCGATACGGCTGAGCCGCTCAAGATCGGTGTGCTCATCAGCGGTTCGGGTACCAACCTGCAGGCGCTGATCGATCTGATCGCCGCCGGTAAGCTCAACGCCTCGATTGAGCTTGTGGTGTCGAGCCGTCCTTCGGCTAAGGGTTTGCAGCGCGCTGAGCGCGCGGGCATCCAGACGCTCACGCTGTCCAAGGATGTCTATGCCGACCCTATTGCCGCCGACGAGATCATCGCGCACGAGCTGCTCGAGCGCGGCTGCGAGTATGTGGTCATGGCCGGCTACATGCGCATGGTGCACACGCCTCTGTTGGCGGCGTTTCCCAACCGCGTGGTCAACTTGCATCCGGCGCTGCTGCCGAGCTTTACCGGTGCGCATGCGATTGACGATGCCTTTGCGCGCGGCGTCAAGGTAACTGGCGTGACCGTGCATTTTGCCAACGAGGTCTACGACAACGGTCCCATCATCGCCCAGCGTGCGCTGGCTGTCGAGGAGGGCTGGGATGTCGACACGCTCGAGGAGCACATCCACGCGATTGAGCACGTGCTGTATCCCGAGGTCGTGCAAATGCTCGCCGACGGCCGCGTCCACGTGCTGGAGAGCGGCAAGGTCGCAATTGATGCGCCCCGCGGCTAGCGGCGCACAGTACAATTTAGTTGAGTGGTCAGGGTGGTCATTGGCGCCAAGGCGCGCGTGGCCACCTTTTGT
>DBFVGT010000190.1:0-3195 GCA_048524725.1 Collinsella sp.
CGGTCGAACCATCTATAGCAACCAGAAATTAAAGCGAACAGAACTCCGCCGTGTCGGAAAAATCAAAGGGCGAAACGGGGCCGCCTACTGGGATGCCTGGGCAACACGCGACAAGGGCGAATTCGGACACAGCACCTATATGGTCACTGTCTACACCAAAGACGGAATTAAGGACAATGTTGACGATTTCGCGTCATCCAAACTCGGCATCCCCAAAACAACCAAACCCGCCAGCCCAGATGAAATTCTGTAGAGCCGCCCATTAACATGCCGCTCAACGATCACAACAGCATCGAGCTCGTCCCCACCACCACAAAGGTGCCTGCCCCCTTTGTGGTGGTTTTCAACAAAAAGAAGCCGCCCCGATAACAGAGGCGGCATCAAGCAAGTCTATTTATTAGCGTCCCTCAAGACCCAACGAGAACGCAGAAACGTAGCCCGGGGCCACCCTTTGCCGAACGCGACCCTCGCGAAGCGCGTGAGCGGGCGGGAAAGGGTGGCCCCGGGCGGACAATTAAGTGCGTTACTCGACAGCGGCCTTGAACTTGTTGTAGTTGATCAGGCAGCCGGCCTTGACGATGGCACGCTCCTCGGCCGTCATATCGGCAATGTAGAGCTCAATCTGCTCGACCGCACCGTCGGCGCGCACCACGTAGGCGGCGATGTCCTTTAGGTCGCCATCGAGCGCAGTGCGAATCCCCGGCACAAAGACGTAGTCGCCCACCTCAAAGCTGGGCTCGGCCTCCATCTGGAAGGGCACCATGCCCCAGTTCATCACGTTGGAGCGATAGCGCTTGGTGGCGTACTCGTGGACGATGTTGGCCAGGCCGCCGATTACGCGCTGGCAGCTCGCGGCCTGCTCGCGGGCGCTGCCGTCGCCGGGCTTCTTGGCGTAAATCATGGAACCGAACTCGGTCGCCTTGGCATCGGCCGCGACACCCGCGCCGGCCAGCGCCTCAAACACGCTGGCAAGCTCGGCATCGAGCGCCGCCAGGTCGCCCGCGGCCCCGCCGGCCACGCGGCGCTTCTCCACGGCGTCGACCTCCTTGGAACGACCCACGTAGGCAGGGTCGCGGCGGCTGAGCGTAAACTCGGCCAGGCCCAGCGGATTGGAGCGGAAGGAGCTCGTCTCGCCCGAGGGAATGAGCTCGTCGGTCGTAGTAACCGGGTCCATGATCTTGGAGCAAACCTTGAGCAGGATATCGTCGCCGAGAGGCTCCATCGCGGGCCACGGCTTGATGTTGGGGCCTTCGACCAGCACATCGGCAGGCTCCGCCTTGCCAAAGCCCCAGTACACGCGCTTCTTGTACGGCGCGTCGTCAAAGGTGTACTCGCAGGCCTCGTCCCAAGTCTCCTCGGGCAGGTCGGTCGCCGGCGTCAGGACGCCACCGTTGGCAGCCGTTGCCGCAATGGAGCGAGCATCCATCAGGGCCACGGCGCTCAGCTGGCCATTACCCGGCTTGGAACCCTCGCGGTTGGGGAAGTTGCGCGTAGTGTGGCGGATCGAAAGGCCGTTGTTGGCAGGCGTGTCGCCAGCGCCAAAGCACGGACCGCAGAACGCCGTGCGCACGATCGCACCGGCCTCCATGAGGTCGTAGATATAGCCACGGCGCGTAAGTTCGAGCGCCACGGGCTGGCTTGTGGGATAGACCGACAGCGAGAACTCGCCGCAGCCAGTGTTGGCGTCCTTGAGCACGCGGGCAGCCTGGACCACGGAGTCGTAGTTGCCGCCCGAGCAGCCGGCGATAACGCCCTGCTGTACGTGCAGCTTGCCGTCGACGATCTTGTCGAGCAGGCTAAAGTGCGTCTTGCCCTCGCCGATCTTGGCAGCCTCGAGCTCGACCTCGTGCAGGATGTCCTCGAGGTTCTCGTTGAGCTCGTCGATCTCAAAGCCATTGGAAGGATGGAACGGCAGCGCGATCATGGGCTTGATGCTCGACAGGTCGACCTCGACGCAACCGTCATAGTAGGCGACATCGGCGGGCTTGAGCTCGCGGTAGTCGTCGCCGCGGCCGTGCATGGCCAAAAACGCATGCGTGTCCTCGTCGGTGGCCCAGATGCTCGACAGGCAGGTGGTCTCGGTGGTCATGACGTCAACGCCGTTGCGGTAATCGGTCGTCATGCTCGCGATGCCCGGGCCCACAAACTCCATGACCTTGTTCTTGACGTAGCCCTTGGCAAAGACGGCGCGAATGATGGCGAGCGCCACATCGTGCGGGCCGACGCCGGGGCGCGGGGCGCCCGTGAGGTAGATGGCCGCGACGCCGGGATAGGCGACATCGTAGGTGTCGCGCAGCAGCTGCTTTGCCAACTCGCCGCCGCCCTCGCCCACGGCCATGGTACCCAGGGCACCATAGCGGGTGTGCGAGTCGGAACCCAGGATCATCTTGCCGCAGCCGGCGAAGTTCTCACGCATAAAGGAGTGGATGACGGCGATGTGCGGCGGAACGAAGATGCCGCCGTACTTCTTGGCCGCGGAAAGGCCAAAGACGTGATCGTCCTCGTTGATGGTGCCGCCCACGGCGCACAGCGAGTTATGGCAGTTGGTGAGCACGTAGGGCAGCGGAAACTGCTCCATGCCCGAGGCGCGCGCCGTCTGGATGATGCCGACAAAGGTGATGTCGTGGCTCGCCATAGCGTCGAAGCGAATCTTGAGCGCCTCGGGATCTCCGGACGTATTGTGTGCCTGGAGGATCGAATACGCGATGGTGCCGCGCTTAGCATCCTCGGGCGTCTGCGTAATACCGCGCTCGGCAGCCTCGGCCGCAGGCACAACCTCGCTGCCGCCGCGCAGGTAAATGCCGTCCTCGTACAGCTTGACCATACTGTCTCCCACTCTGCCCAAAAGATTTGGGCGCATAGCATACATTCGTTCAATATCGTGCCATAGAACGGTTGCGAGTGGGTTACGAATCTGCACGTTCACTTTATCTCGGTAAAGTAAAGGACGAGCCCGGTGCGGGCCGGCAGATTTGGTGCAAGAGTGTCCCTTTCGACTAGTCGTTTAAGAACGTCCCCAATGACTACCCATAACAACGCCGACGTTTTGGCGCGAACAGACACTATGACCCAATCCGAGGGCACTAAAAAGATAGGAGCCCCCGCTCGTGACCGCGGGTCGGGGCTGCGACAATGATGTTGAAGCGCCATAGGCGCAGCCGCGCCGCAACGAGGTTGGGAGGCTCCCATGCCAAA
>DBFVGT010000191.1:0-5058 GCA_048524725.1 Collinsella sp.
GTGGCAAACCCAATGGAATCATCGAGAGCATTAAATCGATAGCCGACAGGATTGATGACATCGTGCGATGTTGAGTAGGTTTGCACGTGGATGCCGGCAATGGGGAGCGTGTCGCCGGGGTCAAATTCCTCTACGGGCAGGCGCGCGAGGTTTTCTTTGCATGAAAGGGTGTCCCTGCTGGCAAAGAGGGGACCATGCCAGTGCTTGCACCATACATCGAGCCCCTTGATATGGTCACCATGCTCATGGGTGATTACAAGAGCGGCGACGTCGTCTGCCGAGAGGCCAAGCTCCGCCATGCGTTTAAGTGTCTCGCGGCGGGACAGGCCGTTGTCGATCATGATGAGCCCCTGAGGTCCCTCGACGAGTGCGCAGTTGCCTTTTGAGCCGCTGCCGAGGATATGAAGGTGCAGGCGAGACATAAGATTCCAAAGGATACAATGAGTGCGGACGAATAGAGGAGGAAGCGAATGCCAACGGTATCTCAGCACTATGGACATCATGCCGCGCCGAGGACGGATAAGAGCGCCCTGGCAACGCGGCAGGCCGCTGCCCCCGTAGTGCTCATGGTATCAGGCGGTGCGGACTCGACGGCGCTGCTCCTTATGGCTTGCACATCAAAGCTGGATATCCAGGACGGGCGCGGCGTCGCTCCCATTGCGCGCGAGCGATTGCACGTGCTGCATGTAAACCATCATCTGCGCGGGGAGGCATCCGATGGCGACGAGGCCTTTGTACGTGACCTGTGCGCACAATACGGTTTGCCGCTGTGTGTTGAGCATGCCTATTTTGATGACGAATCGGGCAATATCGAGGCTGCGGCTCGCGAGGTGCGCTATGCCGCGGCACGGAGATATGTTCGCGAACTTTGTGCCGAATCGGGCGCACCGCGGACGGCGGCTCGTATCTGTACCGCGCATACTTCGTCGGACCGCGCGGAAACATTTTTGATGAATGCCATTAAAGGGTCGGGTCCCGCGGGTCTATCGAGCATTCCGCGCCGTCGGAACATTGTGGTTCGCCCCTTGCTCGACCTCACGCACGATGAGCTCGTGAGCTATCTGCAGGTGCACGGTCAGCCATGGCGGGAAGATGAAAGCAACGACGACGTTTCGTACCTGCGCAACTATGTACGCCATCGGGTGATGCCGGTGGTGGCACAGCGCAACGCGAGCGTCTGTAAGACGATTGGCGCCGCTTGCGAAATTCTGGGCGACGAAGACGCCTTTCTTTCCCAGCTTTCGGCACAGGCGTTTCGAAGCTGCCTGCGCAAGGAAGCGGCGGGCGCACTTGTGCTCGATGCGCGCCGTCTTGCCGCCGCTGAGGTTGTGATTGCACGGCGTATCGTGCGATTGGCGATTAAGCGCATCGATCCCGACGCGCGACCGGAGATGCGGCACGTGGAGCGCGTGCTCGCCTGCGTCGCTGCGGGCTCGGGCTCGGTTACGCTTCCTGCGGGAATTGATGCCCGTGTGGAGTTTGGCACGCTGGCGTTCAAGGCCCCGGCGGCGCGCGAGGGTTTAGTGGCCGATTGGATCTCCGTTCCCGGTCGTCTGCCGCTGGGGGCGGGGCATATGCTGACAGCGGAGCCGATGGCTGTGGAGCCGGGGTGCAATATCGTGCACCGTGCCCGCGAGCTTGCTGCTGCCGGAAAGGTTGCGGCCTTGGTGGATGCGGCGGCCCTGGGGTTTGCCGACCGCGATAGCGAGCGGATGTTAGCCGGCTCGCGCGGGGAGATTCCCACCGAGGCACGATCGGCGCGCCTGTGGGTGGATAGCCCTGTGCCGGGAGACGTGATGTGCCCGTTGGGGATGAACGGCCGAAGCAAGAAAGTGTCAGACCTGTTAAACGAGGCGCGCATTCCTGTTTCAGACCGCTCTGGCGTACCCGTGGTAAGAACGGCTCCGGGAGGTGCCGTAGTATGGGTCGCGGGCGTTCGCGCGGACGAGCGTTTTAAATGCACGGCCGCAACGCGCGTGGCATATCTGCTTCGTGTGGTCGATGCGGAATAGCGCTTCGCGCCAGCTATTCTGTGCGACGTTGACGGTATTCCCGCGCTGATGGCGCACGTGCTGGTAAATATACCCCGTGCGCTGCTAGAATGTGTAGTTCGCGTCCATGCGGCGGTGCGTGGGCGATAAGCACAAGAAAGGGTTGTCATGGCTTCTCAACATCCGGATATCGAGAAGGTTCTGTTTACGCAGGAGGATATCGACGGTATCGTCTCTCGCCTAGGCGAGCAGATTACTCGCGACTACGCGGGTAAGGATCTGGTGCTGATTGCGGTCCTGCGCGGCGCCGTGGTCTTTATGGGCGACCTGATGCGCAAGATCGAGCTGCCGACCAACATCGATTTCATGGCTGTTTCGAGCTATGGCGACGGTGTGAAGTCCTCGGGCATCGTGCGTATCATTAAGGACCTGGATATCGACATCCGCGGTCGCGACGTGCTGATCGTTGAGGACATTCTGGACTCGGGCCTGACGCTCAAGTATCTGATGAAGAACCTCGAGAGCCGCAAGCCCGCCTCGCTGGAGGTTGCCGCCTTCCTGTGGAAGGACGTTGAGGACCGTACCTCGGCCGTCACGCCCAAGTATGTTGGAACCCATTGCCCCGATGCCTTTGTGGTGGGCTACGGCCTCGACTATGCCGAGCGCTATCGTAACCTTCCGTATCTGGGCATTTTGAAACCGGAGGTTTATTCGTAAGATGCCCGACGACCGTAACGATAACAATTCCCAGACTCCCCGGGAGCCTAAGATCCCGGGGATGCCCGGAGGCAAGAAGCCCACGCGTACGGGCTGGCTGTATTTTATTTTGGCTTGCGCGCTTCTGGGCTACGCCTTCTTTAACATGGGCTCCGGCTTTGCCAATTCCAGCAATACCGTAAAGCTCGCGACGAGCGAGATGGTCAACGCCATTAAGCAGGATCGCGTCGAAGATTTGACCTATACGGTTCAAGACGGAAGCGTGGCGGGTCATTACTGGAAGACGAAAAAGGACAAGGGTGACACGAGCGAGCTCAAGAGCTTCTCCTCGACCTACGTCGGTTCCGATTCGCTTGCCGAGCTTATGGCGGAGCACCCCGATACCAAGTACATCGTCAACACCAATGACCCCGATTTTTGGGGCGACTTGGCGATGAGCGTGCTTCCGACGATCGCCCTGATCGCCATCATGTTCTACTTTATGCGCCAGATGATGGGCGCCAACAACAGGAACATGCAGTTTGGCAAGACCAACGCCAAGACCAACGAGGCAACGCGCCCCAAGGTCAAGTTTGAGGATGTTGCCGGTGTGGACGAGGCAGTCGAGGAGCTCGAGGAGATTCGCGACTTTTTGAGCGATCCGGACCGCTATCGCAAGCTGGGCGCCAAGATTCCGCGCGGCGTGCTGCTGGTTGGCCCTCCGGGTACCGGTAAAACCCTGCTGGCCAAGGCCGTTGCCGGCGAGGCGGGCGTGCCGTTCTTTAGCATCTCGGGTTCCGACTTTGTCGAGATGTTCGTGGGTGTCGGCGCCAGCCGCGTGCGCGACCTTTTTAAGGAGGCCAAGTCTCAGGCTCCGTCAATCATCTTTATTGACGAGATCGATGCCGTGGGACGTCAGCGCGGAGCTGGCTTGGGCGGCGGTCACGACGAGCGCGAGCAAACGCTCAACCAGCTGCTGGTCGAGATGGACGGCTTTGAGGAAAGCGAGCCGGTCATCCTGATCGCTGCGACCAACCGTCCTGACATCCTGGATCCGGCATTGCTGCGTCCCGGTCGTTTTGACCGTCAGGTTACGGTCGACCGTCCGGATGTGAAGGGCCGCGAGCAGATCTTGCGCGTGCATGCCGAGAACAAGCCGATGGACGAGGACGTAAAGTTTGAGAAGCTCGCCCAGATGACCGTTGGCTTCACCGGCGCCGATCTGGCAAATCTGCTCAACGAGTCTGCGCTGCTGGCTGCCCGCCGCCATCGTTCCGTGATCTCGATGGACGAGGTCGAGGAGTCGATGGAGCGCGTGATTGCCGGTCCGCAGCGCAAGGGTCGCGTGATGACCGAGGCCGAGCGCACCACGATTGCCTACCACGAGAGCGGTCACGCCCTGGTGGGCCACATCCTGGAGCATTCCGATCCGGTTCATAAGATTTCGATTGTCAGCCGCGGCCAGGCTCTGGGCTACACGCTGCAGCTTCCGCAGGAGGATCACTTCCTCAAGACCAAGAACGAGATGCTCGACGAGCTCGCCGTGTTCTTGGGCGGTCGCGTTGCCGAGGAGCTCATGTGCGACGACATCACGTCGGGCGCGAGCAACGATCTGGAGCGCGCGACCAAGATGGCGCGCGAGATGGTCACGCGCCTGGGCATGAGCGAGGAACTGGGTACGCAAGTGTTTGGTGAGGCGCAGCATCAGGTATTCCTTGGTCGCGATTACGCCGATCACCAGGATTACTCCGAGGAGACGGCGCGCCGCATCGATATCGAGGTTCAGCGCATTATGCGTGAGGCCCATCGTCGTGCGGTCGAGATCCTGGATGCCCGTCGCGATCAGCTCGACCTGATGGCGAAGGTGCTGCTTGAGCGCGAGACCGTCGAGGGCGACGCCGTGAACGCCCTGCTCGACAACGAGTGGGACGCCTACCTTGAGCGCGAGGGCGATATCCTGGCTGCCAAGGAGGAGCGCAATGCCAAGGCGGCCGGCATGCCGACCAAGAAGCGCACGCCGCGCATGAGCGAGGAGGAGCTTGCGGCGGACGCTGCGGCATTTGCGCAGGCGGCCATGCAGGAGGATGCCGAAGTCGCATCCGATGATGCCGACGATGACTGTGCCGTCAATGCCGGTGCCGACACCGACGACGACAAATAGTCTTTGTGGCGAAAGCCTCCGCGGGGAAACCTGCGGAGGCTTTTTCCTTTGTTGATTGGGGACAGACTTAAATTGAACTGCGTCCCGAATCTTGGCCTTCTTTATTAGAAGCGAACACTAGGACGCTTTCAATAGCCGTTTCCGAAACTCCACCGGGGTGAGGCCGCCGAGCGCCACCTGGCGACGCCTCGTGTTCCAATGCACGACGTA
>DBFVGT010000192.1:0-17630 GCA_048524725.1 Collinsella sp.
GTCGGCCTGGGCGCCCTCGGCGTCATCCAGGTCAAAGCTGTCGATACCCAGCTGGTTGGGCATGGTCACATAGGCGTCATCGGGCACGCGCTTGGCGATCCAGTGGTGGCCGCCGATGGTCTCGAGCCACCAGATCTCGTCAACGTCACTAAAGGCGATGCCGTTGTTCTCGTAGGTGCCGTAGCGCTCGAGCAGGTCACCCAGGATACGAACGCCGTCGCGGGCGGACTTAGCGTACGGCAGGACCAGGGTCACCATGTCCTCCTCGCCCAGGCCACCAGGCTGCGCCGGCACATAGCCGTCCTCACCCTCGTTGCCCTTGGCGGGCACGTAGTCCACGAGCGGGTCGGCGCCGCGAACGCGCTCGTTGGTGGTGAGCGTTTCGGTTGCGGACATGCCAACATTGAGCTCGTTGAAGCCCGCCTCGGCCCAAATGCCATGACCGGGGATGACGTCGGGGACGCTCGTGTAACGCATAGGGCTATCGGGCAGCTCGATGGTCAGGTGGCTCAGGACGCTCGTGTAGACGCGCGGCTGCTCGTCGGGATGCACCACGCGCATGCGCTTGGGCTCAAACACCCCGTTGGACGAGTCCTCATTGCGGGCAACCAGCGTCGACCCATCGTAGCTCGCGTTTTTACCAACCAAAATCGTTGTGCACGGCATGCGCATCCTCCTTGAGCGAAAAAATCAAACGACAACAGTGTATCGCTTTGGCGCAAATGCGGCGAAACTGGCGCCCGAGCAACCTCGGTGGGCAAAAAATGCCAATTATGAGTACTGTCACCAAGTTAGTAGCAGCAATTTTGGTGGGCACGGGTGCTGATAATCCACATTTGTTCGGGAATTAGACGATACAATTCATCATAGGTCCAATAAAATAGGCTCTCTATCGATAATGGATATCGCTAGAGAGTCAAATTGACCTAAAATATATGTGACTGACTTTGCAACAGTACTCATATTTGGCGTTTTTTGCCCACGGGGTACCACAAGGCTATATAAGTAACCCCCTAAACAGCCCAAAACGCCTAGTTCAATGCACGCTCCGCCGCCTCAATCACGTGCTTGGCGAGAATCGCCGTGGTCACGGCGCCCACGCCGCCGGGCACGGGTGTGATGGCGTCAACAACCGGCTCCGCAGCATCAAAATCGACGTCGCCGACCAGCTTGCCAGCGGCCTCGTCCCAGTTAATGCCCACATCGATAATCGTCTGACCCTCGCGAACCGCATCAGCACCAACCATGCGTGCACGTCCGACCGCAGCAACAACGATGTCGGCAGAACGACACTCGGCGGCAAGGTCGCGGGTATGCGTATGGCACGTCGTCACGGTAGCATTGCGAGCCGTAAGCATGGCGGCAACGGGACGGCCAATCACCAGTGACCGACCAACGACCGCGACCTTGGCCCCATCCAGCTCAACGCCGTAATGATCCAGTAGCGCCAACACGGCCTCAGCCGTGCAAGGAGCAAAACCCTCGCCGCGCCCCGAAAGCGTGGTGAGCAGCGAAGCCGGCGTCATGGAGTCAACGTCCTTGGCGGGATCGAGCGCCGCGGCGACCGCGTCCTCGTCAAGGCCGGCGGGCAGCGGACGAAACAGCAGACAGCCGTGAACGGTGGGGTCGGCGTTGATGCCCTCGATAGCCGCCAGCAGCTTAACCTGCGAAACATCGGCAGGAAGCAACACGCGACGCGCCTCGATGCCAACCTTTTCGCAGCGCTTGAGGGCGCCACGCTCGTAGGATAGGTCGTCCTCGCGCTCGCCAACGCGAACGATGGCAAGCGTCGGCACAACGCCGCGCTCGCGCAAAGTCGCGCAGCGAGCAGCGAGATTCTCAGTCAAAGCACGGGCAACGGGAGCGCCCTTGAGCAGCTCTGCCATGGCTATCCCCTCTTCCTTGCGGCGTCGGCGGCGCGGCGCGCCAGCGCGTCGGCGCGCGGTAGCCACGTGTCCAGCAGCTCGTCGCACGCCGCCTCGAGCTCCTCGGCGCGCGCCCGGTCCTTCATAGACGTGGTATTGGCAAAGAGCGTCAGGCTCGCGCCCTGCATGGCGGCGCGGCAGAACACGGCACCGCACGCCACGTCGGACAGCAGCTGGCGCGAGCCCTTGTCGGCCATGTCCTCGAGCAGCGCCAGCGCGCGTCCGCAGGCATCCATAATCCGATACGGAGGCATGGCCGCCACGCGCAACGCATCCTGAATCGCCGCGGGCCGAGCCGGATTATCACGGGAAATACCGTATGCCGCGGATACCTGCCCGTAGGCACGAACATCCTCGGCAACCAGACCCACAAGTTCCTGTGCCAACTCGTCTGCCTGGGCAAATGCACGCGTCAGATCGTCCGCGCGATCGGAAAGCGCGGGGTTGGTCGCCCCATAGCGCGCGACCATCCCGCAAAGCGAGGCGCCCAGCGCGCCCACAAAGGCGCTCGCGCTGCCACCGCCGGGAACCGGCTCGCGTGCGGCAAGCGCCTCGGCAAACTCTCGGCAGGTTTTATCCATCATCTCTTGGCTCATACGCACGCACCTTCAAGTCATATACATCGGTCGGGTGGCAACCGCCGGCCAACCGCGTCGAATACGTAATGGTGCTAAGTCTAGCCCATAAGCACATGGGCGTCAGCGCACCTGGCCATCGCGGATTTCTATGACACACGATAGGCGGCAGCGACGCAAACATGGGACACATGGCCCACGTTTCGGGACTCTCGGACGGCGGCAACTGGGGCATACCTATAGGTAAGGAGCCCCATGCTTGGGCAACGCTCGCCACGGCGCCAGACAAAGAACGGAGGAATCACCGCACAGCAAATAAAGCCATCATGTGCATGCGCAACCGCCGATTGGCGAACCGCTGCACACGATGCCCCTAACAGACAAGGAGGACGCCACCATGAAGAAAAAGACCCTATCAATCCTTTCCCTTTGCATCGCCCTCTTTGCCACGTTTGCCCTTGTCGGCTGCGGCGGGATCGCATCGGGCGGAGGCGGCAGCACCTCAAAGAGCGAAGGCAAGGAAAAGGCCCCCGTCGCCGAAAAGACTGACTTTATCTGGTTTAAGGTCGAGATGCCCGAGAGTGTTGGCGTGAGCGACTCCGCCGGCAAGAACGCCGACAGGGTCCAGCTCACCTTCCCCGAAGAAGAGAACGCCTCAGGCGATCGCTTTATCCCCGTTTGGAAAAAAGCGCTGACGGCAGAGGAATCCCACACCGACCAGGCAGAAAAGAAAGGTGATACGTTCCAGTGGAAGGATGGCGGATCCGTCGAGTATAACGGCAGGACGTGGCTCGTCGGAACGTACGAGGACAACAGCGGCGTCTCAACCCTCCTCTTTACCGACGTTGAGCCGGGAAGCGTCTACGTCCTCATCTCGAACCTCGATCTGCATAAGAAAGAAGCCGAGGCGCTCCTCAACTCCATCGAGTTCCCCGATGACATGGCGAAGGCAGTTGCCGAGGCACGCGAAGTCGAGATTTCGAGCATCGAGCTCAAGTAACGGGACACCCGCACGCGCCTACGCGCACCTGCGCACATGCGCCCCATTAAAGCAACGGGCACCCAACCCCGGGAAGGGCCGACAGGCATCGGCCCTCCCCTCTTTTGGACCCGCGCATATTGCCACTTGTCGGCGCAAATCCGGCCCTCAGAATGGGACACATGGCCCACCCTAGCGAGCCGTCCACGCGTACAGTAAAGGCAGGTAATCCATGGGCGGTTACAGATCGAGGAGGACACGACCATGAAAAAGAAGGCCTTAGCGATTCTCACCCTCTGCATCAGCCTCTTTGCCGCGGTTGCCCTGGTGGGCTGTGGCGGAAGCGGTGGCGCTACCGGCAGCAGCGGTGGCGGCGGAGCAGAAAAGTCAGCCGTGGATATGAGGACCGACTTCATTTGGTTTAAGGTCGAGGTCCCCGAGGGCGTCGAGATTACCGACGTTGCCGGCGACACGGCCGACAGGGCCCAGTTTAAGTTCACCGAAAGCGAACACGCGAGCGACCGCTTCATTCCTGTCTTCGACCCCGACAAGAACGCCGACGAGCTGTTCGACTACGAGGCAAAGTGGAAGGCCAACTCCGGATGGACCGAAAGCGACCCCGTTAAATACAACGGCAAGACCTGGCGCAGTGCTTACTTCACGCACTCGGGCGGCGTAACGACTGAGTACTTCACCGACGTTGAGGGCGGCAGCGTGTACGTGCGCATCGACAACGTCGAGGAGCACAAGGACGCCGTCGAAGCCATGATGAAGTCCCTGGAATTTGCCGATGACATCGCCAAGGCCAAGACTGAGGCCATGGACGTCAAGCTCGACGATATCGAGATCAAGCGCTAAGCGACTGGCGAGCGCAACGGGAAACATGGGCGCAGCGCAAGCAAGCGACGGTGGCCCAGCGCCTCGCACCAAAACCACTCCCCCAAGCGCGGTGGCGACACAAAATGGGCAAGCATCCCAACACGTCCGCCCGCCGATTTATAGCGCCGCGCAGGCAATTAAGCCGACGCCTTTAAACATCTGGGCAGTATAGTGTCCAAAACGAGCGTACAGCCGCACGCTGCGAATGGAGGAGTTATGACCGAACACCATGCCATCAGCCGCCGAGCATTTACGCTGGGCTTAGGTCTTGCGGCGCTGTCGCCACTTGCAAGCCTGCCAGAAACCGCGGCACCGGGCATTCCCCTGCGAGCGGCATTTGCAGACGACACGCCCAAACCGGCGGAGCACCTCGGTAATTTCGTCATTCGCCTTCGCCCCGCGGACTATTTTCGTACTGCAAGCGTCAACCAAGACGGCAACGTTCGCGGCAACGTCTGCCACCTGTTTAATGACGGTACGTCCAACAAGCTCATCCTTGAGAACGTAACGACCAAGAACGACGATACAAACTGGTATGCTATCCGCACCTTGCTCAATTTCGAAGAGCATAAAAAGACGGGCTACAGCATTTGGTCGGTCGACGACGACTCGGACAAAGATGGAAAGGTCATCCACGTATGGGGCGGCGAGTATGACAACAAGCCCAGCCGCGCTTTTGCGTTCGAGCGCCAATCAAACGGAACCTATATCATCCGAGACCGCACGGTCGAGAAAGAAACCGAGAAAAAAGACATTAAGTACTTGGCAATAGAATCGAACGGCAAAGACCAGGACAACAATAAGATCTGCCATAAGAGTAAGAGCATTCCGTGGGAGCTCGAACTTATCGGTTACGACATGAAAAAGAACGATGCCACGGTTAGCAGCCTCGACTGGATCACGTACAGCAGCTACGTCGATGGGCCATGTTGGATGAAATACGTCGACGACAACAAGTTCCTCGACGAGCTGAGCATCCCGGGTACGCACGATTCGGGCACCTGCAGCGTGGACAACGACACTGAGCCCCAATCCTCGCAAGTAAAATGCCAGCAGGATTACATTCCCACGCAGTTGCTCGAGGGAATCCGCTATTTTTGATATCCGACTCGGAAAGGGCGACGACCCCGGTATCGACCACGGGATTTTCTACCTACTCAAAAAAGACGGGAACTATCTGCATCTCTCCGATGTCATCGGGTACTTCAAAACGTTTTTGAACGAAAACCTGTCAGAAGCGCTCATCATGCTCGTATCGCGCGGCAACGATGAGGCTACCGACGAAAGCATAACGACGGCTTTCGCCAAGGTTATGGACGATAATCCCGATCTGTTCTACACGTCGAGCCATGTCCCCACGCTGGGCGAGGTTCGCGGAAAGATCGTTCTGCTGCGTCGATTTGGGCTCGCCGGCAACAGTGCAAGCGGCCATACGTGGGGCCTCGACCTTACCGAATGGGATGACAAGATCAAGGCTCACTCCGACAGCACCACTATGTGTCTCGTCCAAGACGCGCGGGGCTTTGAAGCCGCGGGGGAAACAGGCGACAAAGAGCCCTATTGCACCAAGGTATACGCCCAGGACAAGTACAAACTCACGGGAACCGACAAGCTCAGCTGGGTCGATAATGCGCTGAAGGAAACGACCGGGCGCACGCGCAACAAGGTGGACGTCGTGGACGATGACAGGGCCAAGGTGCAAGTCCAGGAGCGTTGCTGGTCTATCAACTACACCAGCTGCACGGGCTTGTCGCACGGAGGCAATCCTTTTACCTCGGCACGAGTAGTCAACGAGCATCTGTACAAGAGCCCGTACATCAATCCCAGCGGCACCGAGGATACAAAGTCAGATTACCTCAAGCACATTGGCATCATCGCATCCGACTTTGTTGATGCGGCGCTGGCCCGGAGCATCTACCAGCGCAATTACAATTACGATACGAAGCACACGCAGTCGGCTTCGCGCTGCCTCCCGACCCGCATGCGCATGACATACGGCGACTCGCTGAGCGATGCCTCGCTCCAGGATGGCAAGACCGTTGGCGAGGGTCATTTCCGCCTCGTCGACAGCAGCAACGTACTCAACGTGGCGGCTTCGGGCCATGCGTTTGCCATTGAATACGTGGATGTCGACGCCCTGGGCAACGAGACCGTTACGGGGCTGCAGGGCTCTGTGCCCATCGATATCGATCCACGCGCGCTGACGCCCCATTTTGAGGGACTCGAAGGCCTTAAGGCCGGCGAAGACGTGCGCGCCAAGATTGCGGCATCACTCGAGGGCAAGCTCGAAACCGATGCCTGCACGGCCCAGCTCGAGTTTGTGCACGACGCGGACGGCGCTCCGGGCACGGCAATGGCCGAGGGCGAAACATTTGCCGCAGGAACGTACTGGGTGCGCGTGAACGGTCTCTTGGGCGACGCGGCGCAGAACTACACGCTCGCCAGCGACGGAGCCGCAAGCTTTACCGTAGCGGCCTCGGGCAGTGCGGGCGGCAACGGCAGCGGCACGGGTTCCAACGCAGGCAGCGCCGACAAGAACGGCAAGGGCAACAAGAGAGACCAGGGCAAGAGCTCGGGCGGAAAGCTCGCCAACACGGGCGACGGTTCTGGCGTTGCCGCCGGGCTCGCTGCCGCCGCCGTAGCGACGACGGTCGCCGGCGCAGCAATGCTTGCCAGTGACCGCGACAATACCGAGGACGTTAACGAATAGGCAAGCCAGTTTTTTGGGCGCATCAACTCAATCGGGGCGCAGAATACCGTTCTGCGCCCCGATTTTTACCTTGGACCGAACGCCGTTATCGGCTACATCACCATGTTCAGCGCGTTCACAAATTCCTGGGCCTTCGCACGGCTACTCAGGCTAAAGACGCAAGCGGTCAACAGCCTGTTACGCAGAAAAACATCACGGCCTTTGATTCTATTGACGCCCGTGATGTCCTTAAGATAGACAATCTCGGTGTGCTTGCCGCCGAAAGTGCCCTTCCTGAGCACCTCGATACGGTTGGGCTAGATCTTGACGTCTTTAAACCTACCCGAGCCCTTGTCCTGAAACAGCAAGGTGTTGTTGTCCATGCATGTCACTCCCATGGGGTTCGTGAAAACTGTCTCTATTGCCAAATTTTAGTCACCGCAAGGCCTCCATGCGAAGTTGCCAGACAGCGCAGCGATTCGTGTCCGTACGAGTCTTTAAACTAAATGCAATAAAGATGCGTCCTCAAGAGGAAAGTCGGGCGATATTGATGAGTGAACTGGCAAACCGCGGGGAATCGGCAATCGTGCCAGAAGTTTTTTACAAGCAGGTTTCCTCGATTCTCAACGCCGCTCGCGACAAGGCCTATACCGCCGTTAACTTTGCGATGGTTGAGGCATATTGGGAGATCGGCAAGAGTATTGTTGATGAACAGGGCGGAGAGGAGCGCGCCAAGTATGGCGATGCACTGATCGACGAACTTGCCGTTAGATTGACTAAGGATTTTGGCAGAGGCTTCAACGCCAGAAGCTTAAGATACATGCGTCAGTTTTATCTTGCGTTCCCAATTCGGAACGCGCTGCGTTCCGAATTGAATTGGACACATTACCGCAGGTTATCGCGTATAACCGACCCTGATGCTCGAACATGGTACATGAACGAATGTGCCGATTCTCGCTGGAGCACGCGTCAGCTCGAGCGCCAGATCAACACCATGTTCCGCGAGCGCCTGCTTGCCAGCAAGGACAAGGAGGCCGTCACCCAGGAAATCCAAAAGAGCGCCCCGGCTCGTCGCCCCGAGGATATCATCCGCGACCCATATGTACTGGAGTTTTTAGGTTTCTCGGACGATACTGCGTTTCGCGAGAGCGATCTAGAGCAGGCGCTCATCACGCATCTTCAGAAGTTCCTGCTGGAGCTTGGCCGTGGTTTCGCTTTCGAGGCGCGCCAAAGGCGCATCACCTTTGATGGGCGCCATTTCTATATTGACCTTGTGTTTTACAACTATCTGATGCGCTGCTTCGTGCTCATCGACCTTAAGACGGACGATCTTACGCACCAGGACCTGGGCCAGATGCAAATGTATGTGAACTACTACACGCGCGAGCTCATGAACGAAGGCGACAATCCGCCCATAGGCATCGTGCTCTGCGCGGACAAAAGCGATTCGATCGTCGAGTACACGCTGCCCGAAGACAACGACCAAGTGTTTGCCGCCAAATACCTGCCGTATCTTCCAAGCAAGGAAGAGCTGGCGCGCGAGCTGAGTGCCGAGTACCGCGCCATCAACGAAGCGACTAATGGCGAAGCGCAAGGGTAGCGGCACGTTGCGACCGATACCCCCGACGGCGCTCCACATCACCCGGGATAAGAGGAGCTTTCCATGACAGACAGACCGAAAACAACACTGCGCGACTGCATCTATGGGCTTGCCGTCGGTGACGCGCTGGGCGTTCCCTACGAGTTCAGGCCCCGCGGTACGTTCGAATGCACGGACATGATCGGCTACGGCACGCATGGGCAACCCGCCGGCACCTGGAGCGACGACGCATCTATGACGCTTGCTACCTGCGACTCGATTAGGGAGCTCGGGCACATCGACACCGCGGACATGCGCGACAAGTTCGTAAGCTGGATTGCCCGTGGCGAGTATACGATCGACGGCGTTTTCGATTACGGCGGTACGACCGCCCGCGCCCTGCGCACCGGCAAAGGAGGCTCCGGCGAGCGCGACAACGGCAACGGATCGCTCATGCGCATCGCTCCCCTGGCGTTCACCGATGCGACAGACGAAGAGGTCAGCAAGGTCTCCGCGATTACGCACGCCCACAGAACGTCGACCGACGCATGCATCATATTTGTCGAGCTGATGAGGGATGTGATGAACGACGTGCTCCCCTCGTGGGCGCTCCATCTGAAAGGCGTGCCTGAGCAGGAGATCAGGTCGGGTGGCTTCGTGCGCGACACGCTTAAGGCAGCCACCTGGTGTTTCGTCAACACTAACAGCTACGAAGATTGCGTGCTTGCCGCCGTCAACCTAGGCGACGACACCGACACCACCGCAGCCGTCGCCGGCGCCCTCGCCGGCACGGCATACGGTCTCAAAGCCATCCCACAGGAGTGGATCGACACTCTGCGCGGCAAAGAGCTGATTGAGAGCTGCCTGTTTTAAGGCGCCATTCAAGAAATAAGGCAGGAGGCATCATGGAGAGGAAGATCGCAAATATAGACGAGTTCCAAGTGGACGAAAACGGGATTCCGCTATTTCCAGTAGGACTGAAGGAGGAAGCCAGCCTCTATGTCCTCCCCGACGGGCGTTACCTCCCCTGCGGGGTCTACAGGACCGCGGACGGCGGTTCGATCATTTATGAGCCATCCGAACTAAGCTTCTTCGGGCAGATGCTTGCTCAATTCAAAGAGAACTAGAGGCTTGATTGCCCGTTAGATCGACACTGCTCCAAGCCATGGGGCGGGTAGGATGTCTCCCGCCGCGGCCTGTGAGGTAGAATTACGACTGCCGCGGAATCCGCCTGCGGGCAACGCTCCGATCTCCGATTGGGGTGAAACCTATGAACTTGTTTCTTGAAATCCTGCGCCTCTCGATGTATGTAACCGGCATCGTCCGGAACCTCTACTCGATCTGGCGGGAATATAAGCAGTAACGGATAGCGAAGGGAGTCATGCAAAGGGCCGGTCGCACCCGGCCCTTTAGACGATAGTACCTGCGTTGCCCGCGCTTCCAAAGTTGACCGACTGAGGAGCGGGTTCCGCGGCACATCCTGATTTTACCCAGTGGCAAGGCTCTTTTACAGCCGTTCCACCGTTTATTTACATCCGCCAATCAAGACGAGGCTACTACGCACCTTTATTACACACGATGTTTTCAGCCTGGTATAAACAAGTTCAATAATAGAATGCAAATCCAACCATCGTGTCTGATTACGAAAGGATTATTGCCTTTTCTGCAGCAAACTCTTCCTCGGTAAGTACTCCACTCTCACGCAGTGCTGCAAGCCTCTCAAGCCTTGCAACTACATCAACCACTATCCGCCAGCGTCTCAATAGTCTGTGAAACCTGCGGATACCGCTCGAGCTCCTTCGATAGGGCATCGACTATCTTGGCAATATTCTTTGCATTTTTGCCCCCGTTTAATACGTTTGCCCTGACCTTAGATGACGACTTGACAGTAACGCCAGATCCGCCTTCAACTGGAACAACCGAAATACTGATATTTTCGCCCCAAGACCAAAGGCTCATACCAATCTCGGCTGCAACTGTTCTTGTTGTGGGCGATGCACTATCAACTTTTACTTTAGGCAGCTTTTCCATAGCTGCCTTCAAGGCATTAAACGTGTCGTCAGGAGAATACGGTACCTGAAGCTGAAGCTGCTGATCCGCAAAACCCATAATCTGGCCTCCGCTTCTTACAAGATTAAGGCTATCGGCAATGGTAGCACGTTCCCAGCAGTCTTAAGTTCGTCTCATGACCTTGCGATGCAGCCCGACGCCCCGGCACCACTCCCCTACTTACCAAAAATCGCAGCGAACAATCCCTTGCGTTTGGGCTTTTCTTCTCGGTAAGAACCCTCGGCGACCGCTGCCACCTGATGCTGCTGCTCGCCGCCTCCACGGCGCACGATCTGGTACAGAAACGGCGACTTAACGTATTTGACCTCGATGGGCGTGGCGTGCACGGTGCTCTCGCCGGACAGATGCAGGCTCGGGTTGAGCGGTGCCACCACATGCGTCTCGCGCTTGTCGCTAAACACCACCGCGGCTGCACGACCCGTCTGGCCGTTCACAGCGATGCGCACCTGCTCGCCATCGCGGCTGTCCGACGCGGGACGATCGACAAAGTAGACCGGCACCATCACCAGACCATCCTTGTGCTTGCGGGCTTTACGCGCCCAGGCGCGGATGCTCTTTTTATTGAGCCCCAGTACCGCCTCGGCATCGTTGCCGGCAATGTCGAGCGCCAGCTTATCAATGACCACCTGGTCCTTGGTGGATGCATCGACGGAGACAACGCGGAAGTCACCTTCCTGCATGGCCGGGTCAAACGGCCCAACCTTGGCAAAGTCCCACGGCTCCAGAATGCCCATAAGGCGAACGTCCAAGTAGTTTGCCCGCGGATACGCCCAGTCGAGCACCTCGTAGTACACCAGGGTCTCCTTGCTCAGCCCCTTGCCCGGGAAGGACGCCATCATGCGCAGGTCCGCGAGCGCCATGGGGAAGTAGAAGAGCATCATGTCATTTTGAATCGCGTCTTCCACGTCGTGCCCGGCAAAGGCGTCGGGGTACTGGCGCACCAGCTGCAGCGCGTTGGCACGCGCCTGCTGCGGCGAGATTTCGCAGGGAATACCCTGCTCAGGCACATACTCGGCACCAACACCCATGGTCAGGCGCTTACTAAACGTGCCAGGCTTGAGCAGGTCGGCAACGCCGATCTTATTGCCGCAGGACGGGCACTCAAACACGCGCTGGGTCGATGACCCCTCAAAGGACGCGCCGCAGAAGGGGCAGGGAATGCTCACGTGCGCTGCCTCTTGAAACTCCTGCGCCGTGCCGCGGTCCTCCCACAGCAGATGCTCCAGAACCGACTGGTTGCGCCAGTACGCATTAAAGAAATACCAGTCGGGGTCCACCGGACGCTCGAGCTGCGACACATGGGTGAGCTTAAGCAGTCCATCGACAACCGTCAGCGGCGCATGACGAATGCCCAGGGCGCTCTTGGGCTCCCCCGCATCGGCCTGCCACGAAACGACCGCGCCGCAATAGGCGCACTCAAAGCTGCGTTTAGCCTGGTGTGAGTACATAGGGCCGCCGCAGTTTTGGCATTTAATGGCAAACATCTCGTCCATGGATACGTCCTCCTTTGCACAGGGGCTGTCGACATTAAGTATGTCGGGCAGGTAAGCACATGCCCATACCCATGTGGCCCAAAATGCAGGACCCTGTCGGACAAGAAGGGCCGCTCGTTAGCTCCAGCAGACCATTGCTGCATTTTCTGAACATCGGCGCACGGTGCGCCCATGCGAGCTACACTATCCCCTTAAACGAGAATGCGAGGAGATACGCCATGCTATTTGTAAATCGGCTGGTACATACGCTTGTTCCCGGCAACGAGGGCGAGCCGGTCGATACAACTTGTCGCACCAACGCGGGCTTTGCCGCAAGCCTCATCTGCATTGGCCTCAACATTACCCTGTGCCTAGCCAAGGGCATCGCGGGTCTGCTCGCGGGTTCTGTCTCGCTTATCGCCGACGCCTTCAACAACCTCTCCGACGCGTCGAGCAACATCGTGAGCCTGCTCGGATTCCGACTTGCCAGCCGCCCGGCAGACGAAGGCCACCCCTATGGCCACGGCCGCTACGAGTACCTGGCGGGGTTGTTTGTGGCCGTTCTCGTTTGCGCCGTCGGCATCAACCTGGTGCTCGAGTCCGTTACCAAGATCATCAAGCCCTCCCCCACTGCATATTCGGCGCTCTCCTTAGCCGCCCTCGTCTTGTCCATGCTCGTTAAGCTCTGGATGGCCGCGTTCAACCGCACGCTGGGCGACCGCATCGACTCGGAGACGCTCATCGCCACGGCGCAGGACTCCAAAAACGACGTCATCACCTCGGGCTCGGTCTTAGTGGCGGCACTTATTTCGCAAACGACCGGCTTTGACCTCGACGGCTGGGCGGGCCTGGGCGTGGGCATCTTCATCTGCATCAGCGGCATGGGCCTGGTGCGCGACGCCATCAGCCCGCTGCTGGGACAAGCGCCCGACCCCAAGCTCGTCCAGGAAATCCGCGATAGGATTATGTCGTATCCGCAGGTCCTAGGCACACACGACCTCATGGTGCACGACTACGGCCCCGGCCGTCAGTTTGCCAGCGCACACGTGGAAATGCCCGGCGAGGGCGACGCATTTGAGCACCACGAGATCCTGGACACCATCGAGCACGACATCAAGCGCCAGATGGGCATTGGCATCACGCTGCACTGCGACCCCATCGCGACAACCGGCGATGATCTGCGCGGCTGGGTCAAGCGCGGTGTCATGCAGATCGACCCCGCGCTCTCCATCCACGACCTACACGAGCACGACGGGTTCGTTTCGTTTGACCTGGTGCGTCCCGACGGCTTTGACATATCCGACGAGGAGCTGCTGGAGCTCGTCACGCGCATCGTGCACGAGCGCCGACCCGACGTCTCGTGCGTCGTCACGTTTGATTCGGGCTTTAGCTCGCCCGACCGTCCGGCTGAACAGCTGTAGCCCGCTTAACAGCTAGTTTCCCTGCGCGCCCGAGATGCCGTTTTGTAGGGCGTTCCAGGCATCCGTCGCCAAGCCGCCCAAGTTCTGCGCGGCATCGCCCAGGTTTTGTGCCGTATCGCCCAGCTCTTGCGCCTTGTCTCCCAACTCCTGTGCCTTGTTGCTCAAGTCCTCCAGTGAATTGGAGCTCGAGCTGTCGGTACCGCTTTGGCCGTCGGACGAGTTGCCCGAACTGTTCTTGTGCGTGAGTTGAATTTCGAGGTTGCCGTTGTCGTTATAGTGGGCAGAAGTAACGACCCAGTTGGCATCGACAACGGGCGTCGAGCCGTCGTCGGTCAGAATCACGGCATTCGAAAGATCGGCGCCGCGCGACTTGAGGAGCTTCTTGGCGTTGGACCAGTACTGCCCCGGGATATCGCTCAGATCGACGGTGCTAGACGAGGCGGACTCGGTTTGCTCGGCAGCGGTATCGGCCGTTGAACTCCCTCGCTTGTTGAGCATGCCCGACACAATGGCAAACACAACCGACAGCGCAAAGAAGATCGCCAGCACGATGAGGATCTTCTTGATCACGCTCGACGAACGCGACGGCTTCTTCTCCTCGTCCTCGCCATATTGCGGAATCGACTTGGGGTACTCGCGATACGGCTCGCGCGACTCGTAGCGAGGCTGCGCCGTGCGAGGCATATACGTCGTCTGCTGAGGCTGCGGAATAGGATTCTGCGGCAGGTCATCATAGGGATTCGGTGTCGAGGCGGCATAAGAATCCTGCGGCGCATAATCAAACGGGTCCGGAGCTGCGTTGCCATAGGGGCCTTGCGAAGATGCAGCATAAGAATCCTGCGCCGTGTCGCCATAGCCCATAACCCGGGTGGGCTCGGCAGAAGGCTGCGTCGCGGCGGGGTCGGTATAACCGGGGTTGGGAACAACGCGGGTCGCATCGGCGCTATCGCCAGCCTGCGCGGAACCGTAGCCGCCCATCACGGTTGTCTTGTCCTGATCCATGCAACGATTCCTTTCCGTCGCGCGTGAGCCTCAAGTTATCCATGCATTCTACCCGCGCAAAAGCCTATGATGGGCAGAGCCCGTCGGTATCTACAAGACATGCGCGGGCCTAAGGATAAAAAAGCCCCGCCGGGCCTTGTGGGCACGGCGGGGCGGGCAAGCAGCTATGGGCAACAGGCTTAGAACAGGCCGGTGATGTTGCCGTCGTTGTCGACGTCGATGTTCTCGGCCGCGGGAACCTTGGGCAGGCCCGGCATGGTCAGAACACTGCCAGTCAGTGCGACCACAAAGTGGGCACCGGCGGAAACCTTGAGCTCGCGCACCGTGATGCGGAAGTTCTCGGGAGCGCCCAGGGCCTTGGCGTTGTCGCTAAAGCTGTACTGCGTCTTGGCCACGCACACCGGCAGGTTGCCAAAGCCGTTCTCGCGCAGCTCGGCGAGCTGGCGCTTGGCGGCCGGCGTAAAGTCAACGCCGTCGGCGCGGTAGACCTTGGTGGCAATGGCCTCAAGAGCGTCGGCCACATCGGCGCCGTCCTCATAGGCAAACTTGAGCTCGCTCGGCTGCTCAATCAGACGCATGACCTCATCGGCAAGCTCGAGCGCGCCCTCGCCGCCCTTGGCCCAGACCTCGGAAAGCTTAACGTTGACGCCGAGCTTCTGACACTCGGACTCGATGAGCGCAAGCTCGGCCTCGGTGTCCGTCGGGAAGCGGTTGATGGCGACTACGCAGGGCAGACCATAAACGTTCTGGATGTTGTCGACGTGACGCAGCAGGTTGGGCATGCCGGCCTTGAGTGCCTCGAGGTTCTCCTCGTTGAGGTCGGCCTTGGCGACGCCACCGTTGTACTTCAGCGCACGAGCGGTCGCGACGACCACGACGGCGCTGGGGCGAACGCCCGTCATACGGCACTTGATGTCGAGGAACTTCTCGGCACCCAGATCGGCACCGAAGCCGGCCTCGGTAATGGCAACATCGCCAAAGCGCATCGCCATACGCGTGGCCATGATAGAGTTGCAGCCGTGGGCGATGTTGGCGAAGGGGCCGCCGTGGACAAACGCGGGCGTGCCCTCGAGCGTTTGCACCAGGTTGGGCTTGAGCGCGTCCTTAAGCAACGCGGCCATGGCACCCTGGGCCTTAAGGTCGCGGGCACGGACGGGCTCGCCGGCAAAGCTGTAGCCGACGACGATCTCGCCCAGGCGCTCCTTGAGGTCGCTGATACTCGTAGACAGGCACAGGATTGCCATGACCTCGGAGGCGACGGTGATATCGAAGCCGTCCTCGCGCGGCACGCCCTGGGCCTTACCGCCAATACCGTCGATGACGTGGCGCAGCTGACGGTCGTTCATATCGACGACGCGCTTCCAAGTGATGCGTTTAACGTCGATGCCAAGCTGGTTGCCCTGCTGGATGTGGTTATCAAGCATGGCGGCCAGCAGGTTGTTGGCAGCACCGATGGCATGGAAGTCGCCGGTAAAGTGCAGGTTGATATCCTCCATGGGGATCACCTGAGCCCAGCCGCCGCCGGCAGCACCGCCCTTAACACCAAAGACGGGGCCGAGCGAAGGCTCGCGCAGGGCCACGGCACTCTTGACGCCGCGACGACGCAGGCCATCGGCCAGACCGATGGTCGTGGTGGTCTTGCCCTCGCCCGCAGGCGTTGGGTTGATAGCGGTCACGAGGACGAGCTTGGCCTGGTGATCGGTCGGCTCGTTGAGCAGCGAATAGTCGACCTTAGCCTTGTCGAAGCCGTACGGAATAAGGTGCTTAACGTCGACGCCGGCGTTCTTGGCCACCTCGGTAATAGGCAGCGGCGTGACAGAACGTGCGATTTCGATGTCAGTAGGCATAGGCGGTCCTTTCGTTACCGAATGAGAAAAAGACCAATTCAGCATAGCACGGGCGCGCAATAGTAAAACACCCGTAACCGATGAATGGCGATATGTTTATCCAATGCTCAGCGATAGCTTAACAGCCCGCCAAAACAAAGCGCCCTAAATGGTAGGTTCAATCCCCAAGTGCTCAAAGGTGCGAAGCGTTGCCTGGCGGCCCTGGGGCGTGCGAATCATCAAGCCGCACTGCAGCAGATAGGGCTCATAGACATCCTCGAGCGTTCCCGGGTCCTCGCCCACCGCGCTGGCAAGCGTTGTCAGGCCCACGGCACGTCCGGAGAACGTCTTAGCGAGTGTCTCCAAAATGCGAATATCCATCCAGTCCAGACCAAGCTCATCGATCTCGAAGAACTCGAGCGCCTGGCGGCAGATATCGAGCTCGATAGGGCCGTTGCCGCGCACCTGTGCATAATCGCGCACGCGCTTGAGCAGGCGGTTGGCAAGACGTGGCGTGCCGCGCGAACGCGAGCCGATCTCGAGCGCACTGGGGTGGTCGATCGTCACGCCCAGGATGGACGCCGAGCGCGTCACAATCTGCGCGAGTTCTTCGACCGTGTAGTAATCCAGGCGATATGAAATGCCAAAGCGGTCGCGCAGCGGGCCAGTCAACATACCCGAGCGGGTCGTTGCCGCCACCAGCGTAAACTTGGGGATATCCAGGCGAATCGATCGTGCGGCCGGGCCTTTACCGATCACGATATCGAGGGCAAAGTCCTCCATCGCGGGGTACAGGACTTCCTCGACCGAACGGTTGAGGCGGTGGATCTCGTCGATAAACAGCACATCACCCGGCTGCAGATTGGTAAGGATAGCCGCCAGGTCGCCGGTGCGCGCGATGGCCGGACCACTCGTCGTCTTGATCTGAGCGCCCAGCTCGTTGGCGATAACGGTGGCCAGCGTGGTCTTGCCCAGGCCCGGAGGACCCGAGAAGATCACGTGGTCGAGCGTCTCGCCGCGGCTCTGCGCTGCCTCGATGAGCACACGAAGGCTCTGCTTGATATGCTCCTGACCGCAGTAATCGTCCAGGCGCTGGGGGCGCAAAGTGCGATCGACATCGAGGTCCTCGGCCGTCAGCTCCGAGCCCACCATGCGCTCGCCGTGCGCCATGGATGCCGCCGGCGAGTTGCCGGGCGTCGCCCACAGGTCCTGA
>DBFVGT010000193.1:0-8379 GCA_048524725.1 Collinsella sp.
TCGGCAAGATCCATGCCCTGGGCCAGCGCGCAGGCGATGGCGGACGAAAGCGTGCAGCCGGTGCCGTGTGTGTTGTCGGTCTCGATGCGCTTGTGGCGGAACCACGTGGTGAGCGGATCGCCCAGATGGTTGCCCTCGTCATCGAGTGGCGCGGGTTCGGCCAATACATCGTTGGCCTCGTTGACAAGATGCCCACCCTTAACGAGGGATGCGCAACCAAAGCGGCGGGTGAGGAGCATGGCAGCATTTTGCTGTGTGCGCTCGGAGTCGACCTCGTAGTCGAGCAGGGCCATGGCCTCGGGAATATTGGGCGTGATGACGGTTGCTAGTGGGAACAGGCGGCGGGTGAGCGCCTCGGCGGCATCTTCGGCAATCAGCCGTGCGCCCGAGGTGGCTACCATGACGGGGTCGACGACCACGTTTGTCGCGTTCCAGGCGCTCAGGCGGTCGGCGATAACCTCGATAATCTCGGCAGAGGAAACCATGCCGATCTTGACGGCGCTGGGGCGGATATCGTCAAATACGGCGTCGATCTGCGCAGCGACGATATCAGGGGAGATATTCTGCACGGCGGTGACACCGAGCGTGTTTTGTGCGGTGATGGCGGTGATGGCCGTCTCGGCATACAGGCGGTGCGCCGTGATGGTCTTGATGTCGGCCTGAATGCCGGCGCCACCGCTGGAATCGGATCCTGCGATGGATAGAACGGCAGGTACCTTACTGCGATCCATGTTTGCTCCCTTGTTCGGTCGGAATCAAATGGGTCTTTAAGCCAGCATTATAAAGATGCCCGGGCCGACTCTATGTCGAACCCGGGCGGGCGATGCAATCTTTACGCAAATGTAAGCAAATGTTCACACGTCAACAATTGACGAACACCATGTTACCGATTGTGGCTCCGGTGACGAGTTAGTCCTCCATGCCGAGATCGATCGTCGTGCCTTCGAACACCTTGTTAACGGTGCGTACGGCGCACATCTTGCCACACATGGTGCAGGTGCCCTCGGTGGCGGCGGGGGATTCTTCGTAGCGTTTCTTGCCGGTGACCGGGTCGAGAGCACACTTCCACATGGCATCCCAGTCGAGCTTGCGGCGTGCCTGGCCCATCTTGTCGTCCATGTCGCGGGCGTGCGGCACCTTCTTGGCGATATCGGCGGCGTGCGCGGCGATCTTGGTGGCCATGAGGCCGTCGAGCACGTCCTTGGCGTCGGGCAGGCACAGGTGCTCGGCGGGCGTCACGTAGCACAGGAAGTCGGCACCGGAGCTGGCGGAGATGGCGCCGCCGATGGCAGCGGTGATGTGGTCGTAACCCACGCCGATATCGGTCACCAGCGGCCCGAGCACATAGAACGGGGCGTTGTGGCACAGGCGCTTCTGCAGTTTCATGTTGGCGGCGATCTCGTCGAGCGCCATGTGACCCGGGCCCTCGACCATGACCTGGACGCCGGCGGCCCAAGCGCGCTTGCACAGCTTGCCCAGCTCGATCATCTCAGCGGTCTCGGTGGCATCGTTGGAGTCGTAGAGGCAGCCCGGGCGGCAGGAGTCGCCGAGCGAAATCGTCACGTCGTACTCGTGGCAAATCTCGAGCAGCTCGTCAAAGTACTCGTAGAAGGGGTTTTCGTTGCCGGTGACCTCCATCCAGCCAAACAGCAGCGAGCCGCCGCGGCTCACGATGTTCATCAAGCGGCCGGTCTCCTTAAAGGTCTTGGTGACCGACTTGTTGATGCCGCAGTGGATGGTCATAAAGTCCACGCCGTCCTCGGCGTGCGCGCGCACGACTTCGAACAGGTCTTCCTTGGTGAGTTTGACCAGCGGCTTTTCCATGTAGCCGATGGCGTCGTACATGGGGACGGTGCCCACCATGAGCGGCGTCTCGTCGATGAGCTGCTGGCGGAACTGGCGCGTCTTGCCCGAGTTGGAGAGGTCCATGATGGCGTCGGCGCCAAAGTCCTCGGCGATCTTGACCTTCTTCCATTCCTCGGCGGCATCGGCCTTGTCGCCCGAGATGCCCAGGTTGACGTTGACCTTGGTGGACAGGCCCTCGCCGACACCAAAGGCGCGCATGCCCTTTTTGATATGCACGATGTTGGCGGGAATGGCGATGCGGCCGTCGGCCACGCGCTCGCGGATGTACTCGGGGTCGCGATGCTCGCGCTCGGCGACCTCCTTCATCTGCGGTGTGATCTGCCCGGCGCGGGCGAAGTCGATTTGCGTGACGAGCTTGGGCTCGGTCTGTGTGCTCATTGGCACGGCTCCCTTCGTTGGCATTACCCATATCAGGTTTGCGGGTCAGGGCGGGCGCGCCCAGTCTCAGCCTGCCGTCTTGTCCTGCAAGCTCCCCGTTATGTCATGGGCTCAAGTATAGCCTGAATGGGTACGATTGGGCCAACGAGCGTGCCTGTGGGGAGGCGAACATGGAAGACAAGCATCTATATCGAGAGACGCAATGGGATGTATCGGCCGAGGAAAGCCGTGCGCACCATGGCCTTGTCGCGATTGGCTTTGCGGTGCTTGCCGTGCTGGTGATTGCCGTTTGTATCTGGACGTTTGGGGGTCGCGGCGGCGCTGCCTGGGAGTTTGAGGCCGACGATGCCCTGCCGATCATGGCGGTGAAGGTCGCTGGTGGTAACACGGTGGCCGCGCCGGGCGACTATTGGTATCCGCGCGACGAGTTTGTGCAGCTGCAGCTGAGCGGTGGCTCCATTCCCGGCGAAGAGATCGAGCGCGTGACCTTCGATGCGTCGCTTAAGACGCTGTCGGTCGAGCTCAAAGATCAGGGGGACGTTCCCACGACCATGGACATTGCGCTGACGGAATGGCGCCTGGAGCCTCCGACGGGTGTTGCGGTGTCCGAGGTTGAGCATGTCAAGATTACCTATCAGGACGGCTCGACAAATGAAATTGCCAAAGCCGACGGCTTGGCGGAATAGACGCCGTGCCTAGGCGGCACATTCAAAAGTAGCGGTGATCCTACAAGGCCTGCTCGTTCAGGAAGACCAAAGTGTTTTTGTCTGAAAGCTCGGGGATGTGACGATAACCAACGTCGAACGCGGTGAGCCCGCTTACATCCTCGAGCTTGTTTTCTGCCATCCAGCGCACCATGGAACCACGTGCCTTTTTGCTGGCGGTCGAGCGCTGGATGGGCTTGCCGTTGCGGATTCCTTCGCCAAAGAGGCACGTGACGACCGTGGCGTCGCCCGCGAGATGGGGCAGAACGGCTTTGGCGTACTCTACGCTGGCGAGGTTGACGATCGTGGTGTTTGAGCCTGCCGGGGCGATAGCCCGCGCGAGCTTGTCGCTCCAAAACGCATAGAGGTCTCGGGCATCGTCAACGGCGAGCTTCGCGCCCATTTCCAGCCGATATGGTTCGACGGCATGAAAGGGGCGAACGCACCCGTAAAGGCCCGAGAGGATCCACAGATGGTCTTGCAGCCATGCGAGCTGCGCGGAATCCATCACCTCGGGCGCCATGCTCTGGTATTGAATGCCGTGGTAGGACATGACGGCAGGGGAGAGGTGACAGGCGAGTGCGGGATTGTCGAGATCGCCGTTTTTCAGGATGGGCCCGAACTCATGCAGGGTGTTGAGGCAAGGCCCCAGCAGTTTGTCACTCACGTTCCATAGCGCCTGCAGGCTGTCGCTGCCTTCATTCCGCTCGATATCTAGCAGTGCGCGGTGGAGGCGAGCCGTCTCGCGCGCAAAGGGTGGAATGCCCAGGACTTCAAAAGCATCTTGGGCCGCGCGCATCTGCTTGGCGGGCGAAATGACGACCTGCAGCATGGACTCTCCTCTGCCAAAAAGGAAGTTGCGGTGGAATACGGTCTGTTTTGGCCGTTTATGGGCCAGTTTAGTCTGTATTTCACCGCAACTGATGAAGGGTTGGTTACGCGCGCTCGATGAAGGCCTTGTAGCCGCGATAGGCCTCGTAGATATCGGCCTTGTTAGCGACCTCCCACAGGGCGTGCATGGACAGGACGGCAACGCCAGAGTCGATGACGTTCATGCCGTACTTAGCCATGATGTATGCGATGGTGCCGCCGCCGCCCGCGTTGACGCGACCGAGCTCGCAGGTCTGGAAGTCCACGCCGGCCTCGTCCATGATGTCGCGGATGAGGGCCACATACTCGGCGTCGGCGTCGTTAGAGCCGCCCTTGCCGCGGCTGCCCGTGTACTTGTTAAAGCACAGGCCGCGACCCATAAAGGCTGCGTTCTTGGTTTCGAACTTGCCGGCGTAGCCCGGGTCGAAGCCGGCGGACACGTCGGAGGAGAGCATGCGGCTGCGGGCGAGCGCGCGGCGCAGGGCCAGCGGGCTATCCTCGCCGGCGAGCGTCATGATCTCGGCGACGGTGTTCTCGAAGAAGCGGCTCGTCATGCCGGTGGCACCCACGGAACCGATCTCCTCCTTGTCGACGATGAGTGTGATGCTCGTGCGCTCCACGTTAGCGACGTCGATCTGGGCGAGCATGGACGGATAGGCGCAGACACGGTCGTCGTGGCCATAGCCCAGAATCATAGAGCGGTCGAGGCCCATGTCGCGGGCGGGGCCGGCGGGCACGACCTCGATCTCGGCGGAGAGGAAGTCCTCCTCCTCGACGTCGTACTGCTCCTTAAGGATGTCCAGGAACATTTGCTTGACGGGCTCCTTGGGGGCGTCCTTGTCGTCCTCGTCAAACTTGACGGGGCGGCCGCCCACAATCACGTCGAGGATCTCGGCGTCGACGGCGTCCTTGGCGGGCTTGGCCATCTGCTCGCTCGAGAGGTGGATCAGCAGGTCGGAGATGGTAAAGACCGGGTCGTCGGCCTTGTCACCGATGTTGATGTCGACGGTGGTGCCGTCCTTTTTGCAGATGACGCCCACGAGTGCGAGCGGGGAAGCGACCCAGTGGTAGCTCTTGACGCCGCCATAGTAGTGCGTGTCGAGATAAGCCATGTCGCCGGCCTCGAAGGCGGGGTTCTGCTTGAGGTCCAGGCGCGGCGAGTCCACGTGGGCGCCCAGGATGTTAAAGCCCTGCTCGAGCGGGGCGGTGCCCAGGTTGACGAGCATGAGGTCCTTGCCGTGATTGGCGGCGTACACCTTGTCGCCGGCCTTGAGCGCGCGGCCCTCGGCGATCACGGTCTCCAGATTGACGTAGCCCGCCTCCTCGGCCATCTTGATACCGGCCTTGACGCACAGGCGCTCGGTCTTGTTCTCACTCAAAAACTGCTTATAGCCGCGGCAAAGCTCCTCGAGCTCCTCGATCTGCTGTGGCGTGTACTTTTTCCATGCGCTGGGACGCTCCATGACGCAGGCTCCTTTCGGATCGATCGTGCTGGTTGATGTACCGTGAGCCATCGTATCACGCGCGGGCCCGCGGGGGCAGGGAAGCCTGATGTGCGGTGGCCGCGGGGCGGGGAGCGTGTAAACTGGTGTGAGCAAACCGTGCCCAGCCCAAAGCGAGGTATTCAATATGTCTGAAAAGCGCCGTACCTTTGCCGTCATCGACGGCAACTCGCTCATGCATCGCGCCTTCCACGCCGTGCCGCCGACCATGAACGCGCCGGACGGTCGCCCCACCAACGCGATCTTTGGCTTTTTGAATATGTTTCTCAAGATGATCGACGCCTTTAACCCCGATGGAGTCGTTGTGGCGTTTGACAAGGGCAAGCCGCGCGTGCGTATGGAGATGCTGCCGCAGTACAAGGCGCAGCGCCCGCCCATGGACCCCGACCTGCACGCGCAGTTCCCCATGATCAAGGAGCTGCTCGCCGCGCTCAACGTGCCCATTTTGCAGTCCGAGGGCTGGGAAGGCGACGATATCCTGGGAACCATGGCGCGCCTGGGCGAGGAGGCCGGCTGCGACATGCTGCTGGTGACCGGCGACCGCGACATGTATCAGCTCGTGACCGAGCACGTCAACGTGGTCTCGACTCGCAAGGGCCTGTCCGACGTGGCGATCATGACGCCCGAGAGCGTGGACGACCTGTATCACGGCATCACGCCGGCGCTCGTGCCCGATTTTTACGGTCTGAAGGGCGATACGTCGGACAACATTCCCGGCGTACCGGGCATCGGCCCCAAAAAGGCGAGTGCGCTCATCGCGCAGTACGGCAGCCTTGACGAGGTCATCGCGCATGCTGACGAGGTCAAGGGCAAGATGGGAGAAAACCTGCGCGCACACATCGACGACGCGCTGCTGAGCCGTAAGGTGGCGACCATCCGCACCGATGCACCCGTTGAGCTCGATTTTGAGGCGACGTCCTTCCCGGCGTTTTCCGCCGATGAGGTTTCCGCGGCGCTGGGCACGCTTGGTATCACCGCCATGCAGAACCGTTTCTTGGCGCTGATCGGCGGCGAGGGCGGGGCAGCTGCCAGCACGTTTGAGATTCCCGCCGTTTTGCGCGCAGCCGCCGGCGATGCTGGCGCGCTTGGCGCCGTTGCGGCTGAGGTCTCCCGCGTGATTGATGCCGGCGAGTGGGTCGCCGCCGTGGTGGACGATGACAAGGAAGAGGGCGCGCTCTTTGGGCTGATGCGCACGCTGTGGTTGGCGACGTCCAAGGGCCTGTTTGCGCTCGAGGAGGGCGACAGCGGTGCGGCGGCTGAGGTTGAGGGCTTCAACTTCGCCCACGGCGTGATTGCCGGCGTGCTCGCGCGTCTGTTTATGGAAGGCCGTGTGGCGAGCCCGGATATGAAGGCGCTTCTGCATGAGCTTTCGCCCATCGATTCTTCTGAGCTCGAGCTCATGGATCCGCTGGCAGTCGATTCCACGCGCATCTTCGATACCGTTGTTGCCGCCTACCTGTTGGATTCCGACCGCTCCGAGTTTGACGAGGTGTATCTGGCCGATACGTATCTGCAGATGGCGCTGCCTGCGGCGCGCGGCGCAGAGGGTGCTGGCGAGGACGCTCCTGCGCCCGCCGCTCGCACGGCGGCCTTGACGCTGGCGCTGGTTGCACCGCTGCGTGACCGCATGGCCCGCGAGAACGCCGCCAACGTGTTCGATGGGATCGAGATGCCGCTCGTGCCGGTGCTTGCCAAGATGGAGCGCGCGGGCATGCTCGTGGACCCCGACCGCCTGCACAGTCTGTCCGAGGGCCTGGCGACCCAGATTGCCGATGTCGAGCGCAGCATTCGCGACCTGGCCGGCGACGAGACCTTTAACATCGGCAGCCCCATGCAACTCTCGCACGTGCTGTTTGATGTTATGGGACTTCCGACCAAGGGCCTCAAAAAGACCAAGCGCGGCTACTATTCGACCAACGCCAAGGTGCTGAGCGACCTTGCCCGCGACCACGAGATCGTGCGCCTGATTTTGGACTGGCGTGAGAAGTCCAAGATTAAGTCGACCTATCTGGACACGCTGGGCCCGCTGCGCCGTGGTGACGGGCGTGTGCACACCACGTACAACCAGACCATCACCGCGACGGGGCGTTTGTCTTCGAGCGACCCCAATCTGCAAAACATTCCGACGCGCTCGGAGCTGGGGCGTACCGTCAAGACGGCGTTCTCGGCGGGCGAGGGCAGCGTCTTTTTGGCGGTGGACTACTCGCAGATCGAGCTGCGCCTGCTCGCGCATCTTTCGGGTGACGAGCACCTGGTGCGCGCCTTCAACGAGGGCGAGGACTTCCATGCCGAGACGGCCGCGCGCGTATTTGGCGTGCCGGTGTCCGAGGTGACACCCGACCTGCGTAGCCGCGCCAAGGCCGTGAACTTTGGCATCGTGTACGGTCAGCAGGCCTATGGTCTGTCGCAGTCGCTGCACATCTCGATGGCCGAGGCGCGCGATATGATCGATCGCTACTACGAGGCCTACCCGGGCGTGCGCACGTTCCTCGACAATGTGGTGGCGCGAGCCAAGCAGACGGGCTATGCCGAGACCATGTATGGCCGCAGACGCCATATTCCCGAGCTCAAGGCCAAAAACCCACAGCTCCGCGGCTTTGGTGAGCGCACGGCCATGAACCACCCCATGCAGGGCACCGCCGCCGACATCATCAAGATCGCCATGGCCCGCGTAAGCCGCCGCCTGGAAGAAGAGGGTTTTGCCGCCCACATGATCTTGCAGGTACACGACGAACTGGACTTTGAGTGCCCCGTCAACGAAGTCGAGCGCCTAACCACCATGGTCCGCGACGTCATGGAACACGTCGTAGACCTCCGCGTACCGTTGATCGCCGAAGCCAGCACCGGCATAACCTGGGCCGACGCGAAATAGGGAAGCACTCCGTAAGGCAAGCTCGCCCAAGACGTAAGCCCCCACATACTTAAGATTTGGGACAAACACTACTGATTAATTTGTCCCACAGTAACCAAAACAGAGGGGAGCCCCTCCCAACAAGGAGCTCCCCTCTGCTCAAATCATTTCAGCTAAGTATCTAGACACTCAAGACGCCATCTTGGCG